>JAPKMS010000239.1 GCA_026645775.1 Anaerolineae bacterium | reverse complement strand
GGCGTCAATATCCTGGCACAGGGTTACGGCACCGGCACCGGTGAGGAACGCCACCTCGGCTTCGGCCAGGCCTCCGGCACCTCCATGGCGGCCCCGCACATCACCGGCGCGGCCGCGCTCGTCAAGCAGATCCATCCCGACTGGTCCCCTGCGTGGATTAAGTCGGCCCTGATGAGCACCTCGAAGTACCTGGACATCTTCACCCATACCGGCGCGCCCGCGCAACCGCTGGACATGGGCGCTGGCCGCCTGGATCTGACCAACGCGGCCGATCCCGGCGTCATCCTCGATCCGCCGAGCCTCAGCTTCGGTGCAGTGACCCTGGGCGCCACCAAGACCCTCGAGGTCAAGGTGACCAGCGTCGCCAGCGTGGATGAGACTTACGAACTCAGCACCCTCAACACCGAGATGGGCTTCGACGCTCTGACGACCGTCACTGGCATGACCGTCGATCCGCTGAGCCTGACCCTGGCCCCCGGCGAGACCAAGACCGTCAAGGTCACCTGGGATACCACCGCGACCTCGGGCGAAGGCGATCAACAGGGCTTCCTTCTGTTGACGGGCGCGACCTACAAGGCGCACATGCCGGCCTGGATGCGTGTGACCTACACCCCCAAGCCGATCGTGCTGGAAGCGAACCTGACCCTGGAAGCTGGCAAGGACTACACCGTGGCGGCCGCGGGTGAGCTGGCGACCATTGCACCGGTGGTGCTGGTGGATGACAACAGCGCGCCGGCCGCGGGCAATGCGCACGTGCGCTTCGTACACCTGTCGCCCGATGCCCCGAACGTCGACATCGCCGTGACGGGCGGCCCAGTGCTCTTCCCGAACGTGCCGTTCAAGGGCGTCGCCGGCTATGCGCCGGTCCCGGCGGGCACCTACGATCTGGAGGCACGCATCGCCGGCACCGACACCGTGGCGTTGGCGCTGCCGGGCGTGGTGCTGGAAGCTGGCAAGATCTACACCGTCTTCGCAGTAGGCAAGGTGGTCGGCCCGGACGGCAAGAAGCTGAGCGTCGTGGTCGATGCGCAGATGCCGTCGGCCCCGCCGGCAGGCAAAGCGCGCGTGCGCGTGCTCCACGCCGTGCCCGATGCGCCGGCCGTTTCGGTGTTTGTCAACGACGGCCTGGCGTTCTTCAACGTGGCGTTCAAGGACCTCACCGGCTACGCCGCGCTGGCTGCCGGCGCCTACAACGTCAAGGTGAAGCCCGCGCTGGGCGACGTCTTGATCATCGACAACGACGGCTCCAGCAGCCTTGGCCTGCCGGACTACACGCCGGTCTACGCTGCGGCCCTTGAGGAACTGGGCGTGACCTACGACGTGTTGGACGCCGACATGGATGCCGGTGCAGTGGCGAACTTCCTGCCCGAAGCGGCTTATCTTTCGCAGTACCGGGCGCTCGTCTACCAGACGGGCGACAACTTCTCGTGGAACGGGCGTTTCACCGTGCCCACGCCGCTGACCGTCCGCGACATGAACCGCCTGGTGGAATACGCCAACCAGGGCGGCACGATCCTGGCGTTCGGCCAGGACCTGGCCAGTGTCACGGCCGGCAATACCACGAGCGCACCGTTCTTCTACGCGGCTGTGCTGGGTGCGGAGTATCTGCAGGACAGCGTGAACGGCGAAGTTGTGCTTGAGGATTCGGCGCAGCTCATGACGGGCGTGCCCGGCACACCGTTCAGCAACACCAGCTTCGACATCAGCGCGATGGGCGACGGCGCGGCCAACCAGGGCTATGTCGACGAGATCGCCACCACCTGCACTGATCCTGACTTCACCTTCTGCACCGTGACCCCCCTGCTGAAATACAGCGTGGGCGGCAACAACGTCCAGGAAGGCTATGTTGCGTTGGCGAATCGCGACTTCGTGACGCTGGAGCGGCCCGGCGTTAGCTACCTGGGCAAGTCGATCTACGTCACCTTCGGCCTGGAAGGCGTGAACGATGACACCGGCTACAACACCCGTGCGGACCTGTTGGGCGCTGCGCTGAAGTGGAGTTGGGACACCGCGACCGCATCCATCGAAGCCGATGTTAAGCCGTTGGGCCAGGTCAGCTACTTCACCGCCACGATGGACTCAACCTACGGCGGCGACGGCATGACCTTCCGCTGGGACTTCGGCGACGGCACGGCCTTCACCAACGCTTACAAGAGCGCGACCGCCGGGCATACCTACACCACGGCCGGCACCTACACCGTGCGGGTCGAGGCCACCAATGCCCTGGGCACCAAGGCGATCGGTGAAACCACCGTGACTGTGGGCGCCGCCTTCACCACCGAGGTCACTGAGACTTTCGGCGTCAAGGCCGACACCTTCATCCATGGCGGCCTGCCGACCACCAACTACGGCGCCTCGCCATATCTGTATGTGAGCAGCCTCTTCGGCGGCGCGGACTACAGCCGCACGCTGCTGAGCTTCGACGTGGCGAGCGTCGCGCCGGCGTGGCCGGTCGATAAGGCCACGCTCTGGGTGTACGTCAATGCCTACGGCGGCGGCGGCACGGCGGCCGAGCTGCGGGCATATGGCGTCAAGACGGCTTGGGCCGCGGGCACAGCCACCTGGAAACTGCCGTGGCTGACCCCGGGCGGCGACTTCGTTGAGCCGGCTGCAGCCAGCCACCCCATCAGCAAGACCGATGTGGGCAAGTGGCTCCAGCTTGATGTGACCTCGTTGGTGGCTGGTTGGGTCGCCAGCCCGGCTGACAACCACGGTGTGATGCTGCGTCTGCGCGAGCCGACCAGCTCCTCCACCTTCCGGTTCGTCAGCGCCGACAACTGGGATCCGACCAACGCGGCGAAGCTGGAAGTGACCTACCGGAAGCCGTAACGTAACATCGGATGACGGGATGGCGGTATTCCGCCGCCATCCCTGATCGGTCAAAACGCACAGCCTCGGATCGAGCATCTGCTCAATCCGAGGCTGTTTTTGCGTAATCGCTGGTCGTGACCGAGAGGCCGCCGCGACCGAGGGCGCTGTTTTGAATTCAAATGGTCGGCTTGTTTTGTGCCTCCGCGCGCGAAGCGAGATTGACAACCCCCCGGCGAATGTCTATAATCTCTCCAGGTTCATGGAAGGCCGCTTATCCAACTCCATAACCATCCCACGAACTAGGAGGAGGCACAGTGAAGTTCCGATTTCCGAAGTTTGCATCGTTCTTGTTGATCCTGATGCTGGCGGTTCCCCAGTTTCTTGTCCCGACCGCCGCAGCGCCTACGCAGCAGGCTGGCGTAGGCGACGTGACAACCGCTGGCGACGTGTTTGCCGCCAAGATCCACCCGAAATTGCAGGCCGCAGCCGCGGCTGCGGCTCCCACCACCACTTTCGATGTGATTGTCTACGCGCAGAAGGGCGTCGATTTGAGCCCTTATCTGAGCCGGATCCTGGTGCGCCCCTATGTGCTGCCCAACGGCACGCAGGCGGTCTTCGGACAGGCCCGGGTGGCGCAGTTGGACAAGTTGGCCTCGCTGTCCGAAGTGGCAGCCATCACCGATCTGCGCTACACCGGCGAGCGGCCCATCGTCCCTGAGCTGGGCCCCCGGCGCGCGGATGTGGTGGCGGAATCGTCTCAATCGGTGGCCACGGTCGCCGACTGGTTCGATGTGCTGGATGTGCACAAATCCAAGAAAGCCTGGGATTTGGGCTTCACCGGCGAGGGCGTCAAGGTGATGGTGAACGACACCGGCACCGACTTCGCCCACCCCGACCTGCAAGGCACGGTCGCCCGCATCACCGATCCGGACTCACCGTACAACGGCTGGCCGGAAATGTTCGATTCGTTCTCGATGCTCAACCTGGCCTACGACTACTATCTCGGCACCGACTACGTATCGAGCGGCGTGGGTGTTTTCGGTCTCTCACCTGACTACGCGGACACCCGCTCAACTCGCTCCGGCGCTGCGCTGACGACCAATCCCGATGGCTCGCTCCTCGCCATCTTTGCCCCGATCGGCAGCAAGGATCCGGACGGCCACGTCTACAAGTTCAAGGCTACCAGCAAGAGCGGGGTGTATCATTTCGGCTCGCATCCCGATACGACGCTGGCGGTTTTCCACGGCGAACGCCCCGCGGTGCTGGTCGTCGATGAAAACACGGCCGGCGTGTATGACGCCGTCTATGTGGATTTGAACGACAACTACGACTTCACCGATGACAAGAGGGCGGTCAAGGGCAATGAGTACGTTTACGCCGATGTGAACGGCGACGGCTACGCCGACCGCTCGGGCGGCATCATCTACTGGATCAGCGATGGTGTCAACCCGCTGCCGGCATCCGACTGGATGTGGGGCCTCGGCGCAGACGTGGCGGGACCCGGCGAACTGGTCGCCTTCTCCATCAATGACGTGATGGAGAGCGGCGATCATGGCACCTTGTGCGCCTCGGGCGTGGCCGCCCAGGGCGTGGTGGATGGCGGCGCGCCGGCATTCAAACCGGCCGGCGATGGCACCGCCGGCACCGGTATGGTGGTGGGCGGCGGCAAGAACGTCAAGCTGACCTCCAACGGTGACATGTACACGACCGCGGCGGCCTCGACCGATGCCCTGCTGTTTGCGGCCAGCGGCTACGATGGCTTCCCGGGCACGGACGATGATATCCAGATCGTCAGCGATAGCTGGGGCAACAGCGGCGTGGTCAACGACGGTTGGGATTATGAATCGCGCACCTTTGACTTGATCCAGCGCTTGTTGAACCCGAATCTGCTGGAAGTGAACTCGTCGGGCAATGGCGGCCCTGGCTACGGCACCAATAACTCGCCCGGCGCCAACCTCAGCGCCAGCATCGGCGCCTCTACGCTGTACGGCTCCGACGGCGTCAGCTTTGACAGCAACCTGACGGTTGACCAGTTGCTCTACAACGACAGCATGAGCTTCTCGGATCGCGGCCCCACGGCCCAGGGCGAGGTGGGTGTCGCAGCATTGGCAAACGGCGCCTGGGGCGGCGGCGATATCCCGCTGAACGAATTCGCCCTCAGCCCCGGCGGATTCAGCCGCGGCGACGGGTGGAATACCTGGGAGAACTGGGGCGGCACCAGCCGTTCGACCCCGGTGGCCGCCGGCAACCTGGCCCTGGCTTACAGCGCTTTCAAGGCCAAACATGGCCGCTGGCCCACCAATGTGGAAGGCCGGGCCATCCTGATGGGTGGCGCGGATACGGCCCACAACGACGGCTTTGTCGAAGGTGCGGGTGTAGTCAACGCCGAGCGCATGGTGAAGATCGCGGCGGGCCAGGGCGGCGTCTACGTGCTGCCCGACAGCGTCACCTTCGGCGATTTCCGCGGCGCCAAGTACGATGCCTTTACCAGCATCATGCACGCCGGTCAGACCGCGACCCAGAAGTTCACGGTGCACAATCCGGGCGCGGCCGCTGTAACTTTGCAGATCAGCGATGACCAACTGGTGCGCCTGGCGCAGCGGGAGATCGATTTCACCACCCAGGACCAGAAGCGGGAAACCCCGGTCTTCACGGTCCCCGACTACCTGATCGACATCGAGCCGTACATCCCGGCCGGCGCGGAGCTGATGGAAGTCAAGCTGGTTCAGCCGTTCGCCGAGTTTGACCCGGACGGCAATTACGCGGCCAATTCGAGTTGGCGCGTGGTGCCGACCGACTGGACGGACAACAACGGCGACGGCGTGCTGTGGACCGATAAAAACAGCAACGGCGTGATCAACTGCGCCGGCGCTAACTTCGCTAGTTCGGCGTGCGAAATCCAGGAAGGCGAGTACATGCGCTTCGGCTACGGCTACAGCCGCGGCACTTCCAGCGAGCAGCGCGTGATGATGCCGCTGGAGCGTATGCACGACGGCATCTTCGTGGGCCTGAGCCATCGCTCGCGGTCGGCCACGGTGCCGGTCACCCACTTTAAGATCCAGCTTAACTTCTACAAAGAGGTTAACTTCCCCTGGCTGACCACGGATGCCACGGTGACGGTGCCGGCGGGCGGCGAAGCGACCTTCACCGCGAAGATGGCTGTGCCCGCGCTGGCGAACGTCGGTCTGTACGAGGCGACGATCCGGCTGAGCGACGGTGCAAATACGACCAATGTGCCGGTGGTCGCAAACGTCGCGGCCTTCAGCACCGACTTCCTGTTCGGCGGACCGCCCGAGACCAAGACGCCTTACGACAACGGCCTGGTCTACGGCTACTTTGACTGGACTGCCCGCGCTGAGTCCGGCGATTGGCGGTTCTACTACATGGACGTGCCCGACAGCACGCCCGCCGGCACGGCGCTGCTGGTCGACACCCGGTGGACCGGGGCCAACACTGACATCGACACCCTGATCATGGGGCCCACCGAGGATTGCTACAGCAACGGCGTCGGTTGTGCCGACTTCTCGACGTTCCCCGGCTTCCCGCCGGTCTATGGCCCCTATTCCCTGGCGCCGGTGGGCGGCAGCAATCGACTGAACCCGAGCGCGGGGGTCTGGTACTACGACACATCGACCGGCGGCCCGCGTGAGATCGTGGCCGCCAACGTGAAACCTGGTCTGAACCTGGTGGCGCTGCACAACACCCTGTTCGATGGTGGCGAGCCCGAAGAGCGTTTCCAGGGCCAGGTTGGCACCATCAGCGCGACGCCGACGGAGATCGATCAGTTCGTCGACAGCGCGACCTCGGGCAGGATCCCGATGAGCATCAAATCCTCGTTGGCGCTGGCCGGGTTGGAGGTGAAGGGGTTCGGGCTGGGCACACCGGATATCCGGGAAGCGCTGCCGCAGATCCAAGACAACCCGGATGACCCCAGCACGTCCAGCTACCAGATCCCGGTCACGATCAAGAACGGCGCATTGCTGAAGGTCACCACTGCGGCCAATAGCGGAGACCTGGATCTGTATGTACTGTACGACTTCAACGCAGATGGCTATTTCGACTTCGATAACGAGATCATCGGCAAGTCCGCCGGCAGCGATGCCAATGAGTCTATCAGCGTGACGTTCCCGCCCGACGGTGATTATCTGGTCGGGGTGCACGGCTGGGGCATCGAGCCCGGCGCCACGTTCGATCTCGCGATCAACGCGATCCAGGGTGATAGCTTGAAGGTCGGTTCGCTGCCGGCTGGACCCTACCAGCCCAACACGCCGATCAACTTCACCGTAGATTGGATGCTGGCTGCCCCGCTGCCGGCCGGTGGCGAGGCGTTCGGCCAGATCCTGGCGGGTCCTCCTGGCGCGCCGGCGGCCCTGTCGATCCCGGTGCGGCTGCACAACATCACGGCCGGTGTCGAGACGCAGGACTTCGCGGCCATGCAGGACGCGCTGATCCACGGCGGTATGACGACGACGAACTACGGCGCAGCCAAGTATCTGCACGTGGGCGGCAATGACTATAACCGTTCGGTGCTGAGCTTCGACGTTTCGGGCATCCCGGCGACCTATCCCGTGGTGAGCGCCAAGCTGAAAGTGTACGTGGACGCCTACAGCGGCGGCGGCTCCGCGGCCGACCTGGCCGCGTACGAGCTGTCGACCGGTTGGAATGAGGCCACCGTTACCTGGAAGACGCCGTGGGCTAAACCCGGCGGCGACTTTGCGCCGACTGCGGTCAGCTCCCCCATCGCTAAGACGGATGTGGGCGCCTGGAAGGAACTTGACATCACACCGTGGGTGCAGAAGTGGGTAGCCGATTCCACCATGAACCACGGCGTCCTGCTGCGGCTGATCAACCAGACCAGCTTTACCGTGTATCGCTTGCCCAGCAGTGAGTACTGGGACCCAGCATACGCACCGGTACTGTCGGTGACTTACGGCGTGCCGTGAGGCAGAATCCGCAGTAACGGCTTCAGTGGCGACGCTTTCGGTTTCCAGCGAGGCTGGCGCAGGACCTCCTACGCCAGCCTCGCTCTTTTTGTTACTGCCGCGCCGCGCGGTATACTAGCGCTGTCAACCAACACTGGGTATGGATGGTCATGTATGCTGAACAATTCTCGGGGCCGCAGGCTGGCGCTCGCCGTGGTGCTGGCGGTCCTTTTGCTGGCGATCGGAGCGATGACCTTGGGGGCCAGCACAACTGGGGCGGAACCTGCCGGACCCGACCAGGCCGAACTGGCAGCGACGGTGCCCGGACGGCTGGTGCTCGCGGTGGCTCCTGGCTTCGATGAGGCTGAGCTGCGGGCGTTGGTGATGCGTTCCGGCGGCCAGTTGACGCGCTGGCTGCCGCGCCTGGGCCTGGCCGAGCTGCGGATGCTGCCGGGTCGCGAGGCGCACGCGGCCGCGGTGCTCCGCGCCGATGCCGCGGTGGACTTCGTAACCGAGGTGCGCCTGCTGGCGCAGGTCGCTGAAGTGCCGTCCGACCCGGACTGGGCCAAGCAATGGGGCATGGCGCGTGTGAGCGCGCCGGCAGCCTGGGATCTGGCCTGGGCCGACCCGACCTTTGCCATCGCGATCATCGATAGCGGCGCGCATCTGTGGCACTGGGACCTCCAGGATCGCCTCTGGCGCAACCCCGGCGAGAGTGCGCTCGACCCCGTCACCGGACGGCGCACCTGCGACACGGGGCTGGCCGTCAACGGCATCGACGACGATAACAACGGTTACGTGGATGACTGCCTGGGTTACGATTTCGTCGAAAACGACACCGAACCGATGGATCGGTACGGGCATGGCACGGCTGTGACTGGCGTTGCCGCCGCGTCCACCAACAACGTATCGCCCGCCGATCCGGGGGCTCCTGAAGGCGTGGCCGGCATGGGCCGACAGGCCAGCCTGATGATTTTGCGGTCTCTGAACACGTATGGCCGGGGCTCCGCGCTGGATGTTGCGGCCGCGATCGATTATGCCGCGGTCCAGGGCGCCCGGGTCATCAATCTCAGTCTCACCTTCCAGCCGACCACAAGCGGGTCCGCGCCCGACATCGAGATCCTGCGTCGGGCAGTGGTGCGCGCCCAGGAAGATGGCGTCTTGTTGGTGGCGGCGAGCGGCAACGAGAACTACAACGGCGTCGATTACCCGGCCAAGTTCCCCGGCGTACTGGCGGTGGGCGCCAGCACGCGGGCCGATGAGCGGGCCTACTTCTCCAACTATGGCAGCCGGCTGGATCTGGTCGCGCCGGGCGAAGGCATTTTCACCCCGCTGCTCGCCCCCGGCACGCATAGCTATGGCTACTTCTTGAGCACCGGCTCGGGGACGTCGTTTGCGGCGCCGCACGTGGCCGGCACGGCTGCTCTGGTGCGGTCGATGCGCCCTGATTTGAGCCAAGATGTCGTTTATGAGCTGATCCGGCACACGGCCGATGACGTGGAGGATGCGGGGTGGGATACGCAGACCGGCTGGGGCCGCTTGAACGCGGCCCGCGCCGTCTCTGAGGCGATCATCGGGTTGAATCTGACGCTGACGGCCGAGCCCCCCGCGTTAGCTCTGGGCCGCCAATCGACCGTGCGGGTGCGCATCACCGCGCCATCGGGCGAGCCGGCGGGCCTTGGCGCTCGCGTCGCCGTCACAGCCAGCATGGGCGTCATCACGCCCATGCTGGTCACAGCCGACAGCCGTGGCCTGGCGCAGGTTGTGTTTGCGGCCGGGCCGATCACCGGCACTGCGCATATCACGGCAACGTTGGGCGGGTTGACTGCCACCGTGCCGATCACGGTGACGGACGCCGGTGTGCCTTGTTATGTGCCCCTGGTGTTGTTTTCCAACTAATTCTGCTTGCCCTTATTGCAGAGGATCACGTTGCTCGTGCCGGCATGATACTCGTAGCGCTTGCCTTTGGCTTCCAGGATGACGCGGTAGCCCGGTGTGATGACCTGGGCGTACATCATGCCCGGTTGGGGACAGCCCAGGCTGGCATCGGGCCAGTCCACGCTCTCCACGCTGCGCACGGTGATCGCGGCGGGCGAGATGCTCAATTGCTTAGCCAGGGCGGCCACGGCCAGATCTTGCGGCTTGGGCGCCGGGGTTTGTGACGCGCCGGTGACGTAGGTCGGTCGGCGGCCGCCCGGGAACACCTTTGGCGTGCACGGCATCAGCTTGGCCCCGTCGGTGCGATAGACGTATTCCTGGTCGCCGGCGCGCAGGGTGATTTCGGTGCCGATGAGCAGCCCCTGGTTCTGCGTCCCGCCGGTCTCTTCACACCCCAATGATCCTATCGGCATCTCCATCTTCTCGGCCGAAACCAGGGTCACCTGGTCGGGAGAGAGTTTGAGCCGCTGGGCCAGGTCGCGCAAGACGGCGCTCTCCAGCACGGCATTGAGCGCGGTGCTCTCGCCGGATTCCGGCGCGGGGGTGGCGGTCTCTTTCGGTGACGGCATGGCAGTCTCCTTCTCAGTCGGCGCGGGCGTCACGATCGGCTGCGCCGTGCCCAGGGGCACACATCCGACGAGCCAGATCGCGACGACCGCGAGAATGCTCAGCCGGATCCTGGAAGCCGCAAGCATCGAGCCCATCATCTGCCTCCTCATGTGAAACATTTGCACCGCTTGCAGACGAAGCAGACCGGCACTGTGTTCCACGCGACCAGGTCAACCCAGGAGCACCCGGGTGAGCAAGCTCTGCAGGAGCTGCATCAGCAGGAGGGCGATAATCGGCGAGATGTCCAGTCCGCCCATGGAAGGGATCAGCTTGCGGATCGGGTCCAATACTACGCTGGTGATGCTGTGAACTGCCTGCAGGATATTGTACACGAACTCCGGCAGCTTGATGCGCGACATCATGATCCAACTGCCGATGACTTCAATGAAGATCAGTGTTGTGAAGATGTCGAAGATGACACTGATCAATCTCAGTATGGTCCAGTTCATTTCTTTGCCAACTCCCCTAAGGTTTTTGAACGTTGATAGGCTGCCCACACCGCTTTGGAGACCACGGTGCGCAGGCCACCCTTTTCCAATTGATACAACGCCTCGGCGGTCGTGCCGCCCGGCGAGGTCACCTGGTTGCGCAGCTCGGTGGGATGAGACCCGCTGGCGCGCGCCATTGCCACCGAGCCCTCGATGGTTTGATAGACGAGCTCTTGGGCGATCCGCCGGCTGAACCCCATGTGAACGCCCGCATCGATCAGCGCCTCCATGAAGAGGAAGATGTAAGCCGGACCGGTGCCGCTGAGCGCCGTTGCCATGTCCAGGTAGCTTTCATCGTTGACGTACAGCTCTTTGCCCAATGCACCGAGGATGGCCTGCGCCTGCCGTCGCCCAATCTCGTCCACAGCCTCGGTAGCCGTCCAGACGGTCATGCCCTGTCCCACCTGGCCGGGGGTGTTGGGCATGGCCCGGATGATCTTATCGACCCCCAGCCCCTGGCGGATAATGCTGATGGGCGATCCGGCGACGATGCTGATGATCAGGCTGTTCGCGTTCAGCGCTGGCTGGATATCGGGCAGGACTTTGGGGAGCGTTTGCGGCTTAACGCTGAGCACGATGATATTGCTCGCGCGCACCGCAGACTGGTTGTCGGTCGTCGTGCGGATGTCGTAGCGGCCGTGCAATACCTGTAACCGTTCGGGCATCGGATCGCTGGCTGTGATGGCCTCCGGATCGATCAGCCTGTGTGTCAGGATCCCTCGGATCATCGCCTCGCCCATCACGCCGGAGCCGATAAAGGCCAGGGTAGTGTCTTTCAACATGCGAGTACTCTCTTTCTGCTGTAATACGTGCGGCGTGATGCGCAGGCCATTCCCGATGAGCGGCCCTTCGCACCCGTATCACGTAGTACGATTTATGGCTGTTCCCCGAAGATCGCGCGGCCGATCCGCACCAACGTTGCGCCTTCCGCGATGGCGACCTCGAAGTCGTCGGTCATGCCCATCGACAGGTGGCGCAGCTCCAGCGCGGAGAAGCGGCGGGCCAGATCATCGCGCAGCCGCCGCAGGGCGGCGAAGACAGGCCGGGCATGTTCCGGGTCGGGCACGATGGGCGCCATGGTCATCAGGCCCTCGATGCGCAGGCCGGGCAGCTCGGCGATGGCCTCGACCGCCGCGGGCAGGTCTGCGGGCGCGAAGCCGTATTTGCTTTCCTCGCCAGCGACGTTGATTTCCAACAAGATTGGAATCGAGGCTTTAGCCGGTTGTGCCGGTTGTCCAGAGAGACCGGCTGAGGCCTCGATTCCGGATCGTTCATCGCTCGCGACCTGGATCGCGCGGCTCAGTCGCCCCGCCAGTTTCACGCTGTCTACTGAGTGTATCATAGAAGCCCACGGCAGTACGTCAGCCGCCTTACGGCTTTGCAAGTGCCCGATCATGTGCCAGGCCGGCGGCGGGGCCGGCGCCAGCAGACGGGCCACCGCTGCGGCCTTTGGCCCCGCCTCCTCCACCCGGTTCTCGCCGAAGAGGCGCAGCCCGGCCGCGTAAGCCGCAGCGACCGTCTCTGCCGACTGCATCTTGCTGACTGCCACCAGCGTCACCTCAGATGGATCGCGCCCCGCGTGCCGCGCAGCGGCAGCGATCCGCTCCTGCACCCGAACGATCCGTTGTGCCAACCCACTATCTGTGTCCTGCCCAGTCACCTTGTCACCTTGTCACCTTGTTTCCGCGTCTCCTAACCTACCAGTTTACCAACCTACCAACCTACCCGTCTCCCCGTAACGCCATCACCGCACCGAAATGCCCGGTCTTGCCCCGTTCGCGGCGATAGGAGTAAAACTCATCGGTGTGACACGCGGTGCACATCTCGGCAACCTCGATCTGGCCCACGCCGGCTTCGGCCAGCCAGCGCCGATTGGCCGCCCACAGGTCAAAGTGATGTCGGCCGCCGGTGGGCGCAGGCAACAGCCCATCGGGCCGCGCAAAGGCGGCGCGCACTGCATCGGTCACGTCGTCGCCCACCTCGTAGCAGCACGGGCCGATGGAGGGACCGATCGCGGCGACCATGTCGGCCGGCCGGCTGCCGAACTCGTCGGCGAGCGCTTCCACAGCCACTTTGGCCGCGGCCTGCACGGTGCCGCGCCAGCCGCTGTGCACCACTGCCAACGCATGCTGCGCCGGGTCGTAGATCAGCACCGGGGTGCAGTCGGCGTAGCGCAGCAGGATCGGCGCCCCAGGCTCATCGGTGATCAGTGTGTCGTAGCCGGCGAAGACCTGGCCGCGGTCGGCCCGGCCCACGCGGCGTACGTTGGCCGTGTGGCGCTGGTTGGGGCTCACCAGGTCTTCACGGCGCAAGCCAAGCGCGCCGCTCGCCCGCCGCAGGTTCTCTTCCACGGACGCGGGGTCGTCGCCCGTGCCCTTGGTCAGGTTGAGGCTGCTCCACTGGGCCGTGCTGACCCCGCCGTGCCGCGTCGTCACCGCGTGGATCAGCTCCGGGAACGCGTCCAGTGCGTCGAAGGTGTAGTAGGCTACGCCGTTGGGTTGGTGTCGGTTCATGATGATCGGTTATAGGTTGTCATGCTGAGACCTGCGATCCCGCGCGGCGGGATTCGTTCGCACGAGAAACTTGTGCGGATCGGTTATAAT
>JAPKMS010000238.1 GCA_026645775.1 Anaerolineae bacterium | reverse complement strand
CTTCAATCTTCAGTTTCGATCACCGACGCCCGCGCACCCGGCGCCACGCAGCGCGCGCGGGCCGGAGCGCATGGTGTCGCGCGATCCACAGCCACCGCACCAGCCCCTCGGCGCGCCGCGGCCAGATGCGTCTGTCGTCGGCGTATGCCGCGACCACAGCGCCCAGCACCTGTCCGGGCGCCACCGGCCGATCGGGCGCCAACCGGCCGTCTCCCTGCACGATCCAGGCGGCCGCGGTCCGGCGCACCAACCGGTGCGCGATCAGCGCATCGCCGTGTGCGTACACGATCAGTGCACCCAGGGGCACGTCCTCGACCGCGGCCGGGAGCGGGACGATCTCGATCTCACACGCCGTTGGCAGTGTAGGACGCATGGAAGTGCCGTGCAGCGGGAAGCGGAATCGCCCCTCGCGCGTCAGCGCCTCTTGCAGGATGGGAAGCCAGGCAGAGAGCAAGGTTGAGGTCAAGGTTAAGGTCAAGGTTAAGGTTAAGGTCAAGGTCAAGGTTAAGGTTAAGGTCAAGCCTTCAGGTAGCGCTTCCACGCCGGTGGACGCCCGGCGCCCTTGCCGCCGCGGCCGGCCTCGAATGGCTGCGTGATCGCGCGGAGCGCCAGCCACGCAGCGTAGCGGATTCGCTGGCGTGGGCTGAAGGCCTGCCAACTGGCGCGGGCGCGGCGGCCGGTCCGCCCGGGTTGGTCATCCCCCAGCCCCCACATCGCGCGGCCCACCGGATCATCGGCCAGGCGCGTCAGCGCCACGGAGGCATCCGCGGGGATCGGCGTGCCCAGCCAGGCCGCGGCCGCGCCGAGCGATGCGTGGACCGCCAGCCCCAGTCCCCAGCGCTCCGCCCGGTCGACCACCGCGGCCCAACTCAGACCGGCCGAGCGCGCCAGCCGGTCGATGTCGGTCAGCCAGATCAGCCGCGCATCGCCGCTGTGATGCAGCGCCAGGTGCGCGCACGCGTGGATCAGCAGATCGGCGGCATCGGGCAGCGCGGCGCCGGGCAGGCCGGCCGCGGGCGTTTTGCGCCGCCACATCTCGTCCAGGTCGATCCGGTCGATGTAGTAGGGCAGCTCCACCAGCGACCAGTGCAGCTCCACCAGCAGGCCGCCGCGCGGGCCCGCCGGGGCTACGAAGGGCGCCTCGCACCGGTAGCGCCGCTGCCACCGCCCCAGCCGGCCCGCAGCAGACAGGCCCGCCGGCCGGTACCCCAGGGCTGCCAGCGCCCGCATCCCTTCGTCCACGCGCCTGGCCGGGATCAAGAGGTCCAGGTCGCTCATCGGCCGCTCCGCCGGGCTGCCGTAGACAAGCCGGCCCAGCGCCGCGCCCTTCAGCAGCATCACCGGCACGTCGGCGGCGGCCAGCGCGGCCGCGGCCTCGCCCAGTGCAACCTCCAGGCTGAAGGCGCGGGTGGCGCTCGCCTGGAACGCATCGACCAGCGCGGCGCGAGCCGCGGGGGGCAGCGCCTCCCACGCGGGATCATCGCGCAGGCGGACGTAGAGCAGCGGTGCGACGCCGTGCACCCGGAGCGCCGGGAGGATCGCGGTCAGATCGTCCGACGGGGGCGCGGCGAGCCGCTCAAGCGGCCGTCCCGCGACGCGCAACGCGCCGCCCAGCCAGCGCAGCCAGGGGGCCGTCAACGGCGCACTGGTGCGGAAGCGGAACGGCGCGAAATCGACGCTGTCCACCGGCGCGGGGGCGAGGGTCAAGGCTGTGCCGGGGTGCCGCTCTCCGCCTGCGCGGGCGCGGGCGCGGCCTCGGCCGCGGGCCGGCCGCTGCGCGAGCGGCGGCTGCGGCTGCTGCGGCCGCCGTTCCGCCGGGAGGCACCGCCGTCGCCCGGCTTGTTGTAGGTGTCGTAGTAGCCGTAGTGGTAGTAATAGTAGTAACCGCTGCCTTCCAGCGGCATGCGGTTCAGCAGCACGCCCACCAGACGGGCGTTGACGCGCGCCAGGGCCGAGATCGCGCGCTGTGCGATCTCGCGGCGGGTTTCGCCCGCGCCCAGCACCAGCAGCACGCCGTCCATGTGGCCGCTGATGATCGCGGCGTCCGACAGCGCGGTCACCGGCGGGGTGTCGAGCAGGACCATGTCGGCCTGTGCGCCAAGCTGCGCCAACAACTCGCGCATCCGGCTGGATCCTAGCAGCTCGGCCGGGTTCGGCGGCAGCGGGCCCGAGGTCAGCACGCGCAGGCCCGGCTCGGGGGTCTCTTGCAGCAGTCCGGCCAGGTTGGGACGCTCGTCCAGCAGCGCTGTGGTGAGCCCGACGTTGTTGCGCAGGCCAAACAGCCGGTGCTGGCGCGGCCGGTGGAGGTCGGCGTCGATCAGGATCACCCGCTTGTCAGCCTGGGCGAGCGCGATGGCCAGGTTAGCGACCGTGAGCGATTTGCCCTCGCTGGGCGCCGGGCTGGTGAGCATCAGGGTGCGCAGCGGGCGGTCCACCGACGCAAACTGCAAGTTGGTGCGCAGGACGCGGAACGCTTCCGATGCGACCGTCTGGCTGCCGGAGAGCATGATCAGCTCCTGCTTGCCGCCGGCGCCCGCCGCGCCCGCGGCAAGCTCGATCAGCGGCACCGCACCCAGGGTGGTCAGCCCGGTGACCTTCTGGACGTCGTCGGGGTTTTTCAGCGTGTCGTCGAGGTATTCCAGCAGGTAGGCCGCGGCTGCAGCCAGGATGAAGCCGATCGCGGCCGCCAGCAGGATCGTTGCGGGCTTGTTGGGTCCCACCGGCACGGTGGGCACCACGGCCGGCTCGATGACGCTGATGCTGTTCAGGGCGCCCTGCTGCGTGTTGGCGAGCAGCGCCGCGTAATTGGCCTGCAGGGTCGCCAGCTTGTTCTGCAGCCCGACGATCTGGGTCTGCGTGTCGGCGATCTGCCGCGCGCTGAACATGTTGGCGAGGTCCGCCTGTTTGCGGGCGATCTCGTCCTGTGTCTCCTGGATCTTGGCTTCGAGGTCGTTCAACTGTTGGCTGATAAACGCCTGGCGCTGCTGATCCTCGCTGCCCGACGCGGTGGGGCTGAGCTGGATGATCTGGTTGGCAAGCTCGGCCGCCACGGCCTGGGCGCGCTGTGGGTTGGTGTCGGTGACGCTCAGCTCGACCAGTTGGGTGTTGGCAACGATGCGAGCGGTGTATTCCGGCAGCCAGGTGAGGCCCAGCGCCCGCATCACGCCCTGCCGCACCGGCTCGCGCTTCACGATGTCGGCGTAAGTGTTCGCCAACTGCTGGGTCATATAGAACTCGTTGCCGTTCGGGTTGGGGTCGTCGATGGCCGTGCCCACCATGACCGTCGTGCGCGTGCGGTAGATCGGGGCCTGCTGCCGCGTCGCCAGGAAGCTGGATGCCGTCGCGACCAGTGTGGCCGCTACGATCAACCACCACCACTTGCGCAGCGGGATCAAGTATTCTTTGAGATCAACAGAGTGTTTTTCCAACTTAACCTCACTCATTCACGTCTGGCTTGTGAGTATACCCGCGAACCGGGCGCGGCGCAAAACCGGCAGCCGATCTAGCTGGAATCGAGGCTTCAGCCGGTCTGCCCCACGCCGCTCAGGTATCCGTTCAGTTTTGGATGGTTGCCACCACCCGGCAGGGCGGCGGGTAATTGCCAGTCTTGTCCACCACCGTCAAGCGCAGGGTGTAGGTCCCGTTGCCATAGGCGGCGCTGTCAAGCGCACCCAGCAGCCCGCCCTCCACCGGCGCGGCGCCCGTCGCGAACGTCGTGTAGCTGCCCGTCGCCGCGGCCCCGGCCGCGATCTCCAACTTGAAGGAGGCGAAGGCGGCGTGCGTGGCTGTGCCGAGCACGTCGAACCGGCCAGCGATCGTTCCACCGGGGCCCGGCGCGGTGATCTGTGCGCGCGGGTCGGGGCACAGGTCGCCCGCCGCGGGCTGAGCCGCAGCGGGCTGGTCGGCCGCCGGCCGGTCTGGGGTGGCGGTGACCGCGTTGGGCGGCAGCGGCGTGAAGGTGCCCACGACGAACGCGACCGCGGTGGCGTAGGCGGCGTTCGCCTGCGCCGTTGCCTGGTTGGCCGGGGT
>JAPKMS010000237.1 GCA_026645775.1 Anaerolineae bacterium | reverse complement strand
GTGCTGCTCTCGGGCGGCGGATCGGCGCTCCTGCCGCTGCCGGCCCCGGGCCTCACGCTGGCCGACTACGGGGCGCTGAATGAGCAGTTGTTGCGCTGTGGCGCCGCCATCAGCGAAATCAACGCGGTGCGCAAACACTGTTCGCGGCTCCAGGGCGGCCAAACGGCCCGGTTGGCCGCGCCGGCCCAGGTGGCCGCCCTGATCCTCTCCGATGTGGTCGGCTCGCCCCTGGACGTCATCGCCTCAGGACCCACCGTGCCCGATCACAGCACTTTCGCCGATGCGTTGGCGGTGCTGGCGCGCTACGACATCCTGGAACGCGTCCCCGCGCGCGTGAGCGATCATCTCCGCCGCGGCGCTGCGGGCTTGATACCGGATACGCCCAAGCCGGGTGACCCGTTGTTCGACCGCGTTCACAACGTCATCATCGGCGACAACTTCAGCGCAGGCCGCGCCGCGGTTGCCGAAGCTGAAGGCCTGGGGTTGCGGGGCGCGCTGCTGACGACGTTCGTGCAGGGTGAGGCGCGCGAGGTGGGGCGCGTCGTCGCCGGCCTGGCGCAAGGGATCGCGTGCGGGCAGTCCGATTTCGCGGCGCCGGCCTGCCTGGTGCTCGGCGGGGAGACCACTGTGACGATCAGGGGGCAGGGGAGGGGGGGCAGGAATCAGGAGCTTGCCCTGGCGGCCGCGATCGCTTTGGAAGGCTATTCATTGCTGCCTGACATCGAAATCGCGATTATCAGCCTGGGCACCGACGGCACCGATGGCCCCACGGATGCGGCCGGCGGCCTCGCGACAGCGGACACGGTCGACCGGGGCCGCGCACTCGGTTTGGACGCCGCGGGCGCCCTGGCGAACAACGACAGCTATCGCTACCTGGCCGCGCTGGACGATCTGCTGGTGACCGGGCCGACGCAGACGAACGTCAATGACTTGATTCTGGTGTTTGCGTTTCGGGGATGATCCAGGCGGACGAGCGACTGAAGTCGCTACTACCACTCGGTGAGGCTTTCGCTCAATAAGCTTCGGCCCATTCTTGCCGCCGTAGTCCCCGGTCATCCTCGTAAGTGAGCTCCCATCCCGGCATCCAGGCCAGCGCGACCTGGCGCACATCGATGTCGGCCTGGCGCGGCAGGATCTTGATCTCTTCAATATGATCGGCATCGGCAACCCATTGCGCGGTCAACGTGTCGGCATCGGCGGCCATCTGACGTTTGAGATCATCGAGCTCCGCCCGGAGCCGGGCGGCGGTCGCCTCTGCCTCGGCGATGTCTTCCCTGGTCTCTTCGACCTGGCGGCGCTTGCTGGTCGCAGCCGCCTGGTCACGCTGGGTGGGCCGCCGGCCGAACAATCCTAAGGCCCCGACGGCATTGGCCAGGCTTGCCCGCTCTTCTTCCTGTTTGCGTGATCGGTATGCCGTCTTTTCGGCCTCCAGCGTCTGCGCTTCACGCGCCCATCGATCCTCCAGCCGCCGGAACCGGGCATCGTATTTCTCGCTGAGCCGATCCACGGCCGCGTCGCGTCGCTCGCGAGCGATCTGCCGGCAGCGCACGCGGAACTCGCGCGGCGTCTCGTCGGGTTGGGAGTAAAGTTTCAGCGCCGGGTTGTAGGCCAGGGTGAAGACCTGGTCATGGTAAAGATGATCGGCCAGGGCGGCCGGCAGTCGGTCGAAGGCTTTGGGATCAGCCAAAGCTGCCGGCAGCCCGGCATCGAAAAGCGCGCCTTCGGCCGGGCGGTCACCCAATGTGCGCGGGTCGAGCGGGGTTGACTGGGCATCCTGCCACGAGATGCGGTCGGCTTCTGCGTGCAGACGCAGGAGCAGCGAGCAGTTGCGGCTCACATCCAGGTCCAGCTTGCGATCGACGAAGCGGACCGTGGCCAGCCCCAACAGCGCCGGCTTGTAGACCAGCCGCGCAGGGATGGCCGGCGTCTGACCTCCGGCGTCCGTTACCCGGCTCGCCGCCAACGCCACCGGCAGGAAGGTCTGCGGGATGGCGGGCGGCAGGATCGGAGGCCGGGTGTCGGAGGTCAGGCGCGCCTGGCCTGTGGCCTGGGCTGCGACCGGCGAATCTGTCGCCGCGGGTGCGATGGGCGTCGCGCTCCCGCGCTGGGCCGGCGCTGCCGCATCGGTGGCCTGCGATTGCGTCGCTGCAGTGGCCTGGCGGCCGGCCATCAGCGTCTTGATCTGCTGCCGCGTCAGCGGGCCGCACAGATAGCTCATGGCCCAGCGCGTGTGAAACACCACCGGCGCGGCCTGGTTGACGTTGTGCAGCAGGAACACGCGGCTCTCCAGTGAGGAGATCAGCTTTTCCAGCACGGCGCCATCGTTCATGCCGCCGGTCTCCGCCAGCACGCCCTCCAGGCCCTCCATCAGCCGGGCCTTGTCGCGCTCGGCCTGCAGCTTGCCGATGAACCACGTGCCGGCGTTGGTCAGCCCCTTATAGTCCAGGTCGGCCGGATTCTGCGTGGCGAGCACCATGCCCACGCCGAATGCGCGCGCCTGTTTGAGCAGCGTCAGCATCGGGCGTTTGCTGGGCGGGTTGGCGATCGGCGGGAAGAAGCCAAAAATCTCGTCCATGTAGACGATGGCCCGCAGGCTGGTTGTGCCGGGCTGCCCGCGCATCCAGGCGATGATCTGCTCCAACAGGACGGTCACGAAAAACATGCGCTCGGCATCGCTGAGGTGCGCGATGTAGAAAATGCTGTGCCGCGGCTTGCCCGATGGCGTGTGCAGCAGGCTGGCGACGTCCAGCGGCTCGCCGGCCAGCCACGCGCCGAAGCTGGGCGATGCGATCAGATTGTTCAGCGCCAGGGCCAGGGCGAAACGATCCCGCTCGGGGAAGTAGGCGTTAAGCTCCATCACGCCCACCTCGCGGAACGGCGGCCGTTGCACCGCCTGGATCAAGGTCGGGAGGTCCAGATCCTGGCCCCGGCGCCAGGCATCTTCCAGGATCTTCGAGAGCAGCACGTGCTCGCGGCTGCGCACCGGGTCGGCCTGGATGCCCACCAGCCCCAGCAATGCCGACACCGTGCCCTGGATCTGGTCGAGCAGCGTCTCGGCATCGATATCCCAATCCAGGTGCGGCGCCCGGAAGCTGCTGAGGATGCTGATGGGCAGCCCGGCGGCCGAGCCGGGGGTATAGATGGCGAAATCGGCCGCGTTCCGTAGGGCGCGGATGCGCTCCGGGCTTTCTTCCCAGCTCGCCAGCCCCTCGCGCCAGGTGCGCGCGGCCTCGGCCGCGAATGCCTCCACGTTTTGCCCCCGGCGCCGCGCGTCGTCCGCGTTGACCCATGGCAGGAAATCCTCGGGGCGCAGCTCGGGGAAGGTGAGCAGCAGGTTGGTGATGTCGCCCTTGGGGTCGATCAAGATCGCGGGCACGCCGTCCAGCGCGGCTTCTTCCAGCAGATCGATGCAGAGGCCGGTTTTGCCTGAGCCGGTCATGCCCACGCACACGGCATGGGTGGTCAGATCGCGCGAATCGTAGTCGACCGGCCGGCCCAGGAGCTGCCGGGTTTTGAGATCGTATTCTCGCCCCAGGAAAAAACTGCCCAGGTTTTCGATGATCGGCATGGGGGATGCTCCTAATGGGATCGGCAGTTTCAGTCGGCTACCAGCAGCCGATCCAGCGCGTCGATCTCGGCCTTGCGGCTGCGCTGCACCGCGCGGCGCCACCCCAGCACCC
>JAPKMS010000236.1 GCA_026645775.1 Anaerolineae bacterium | reverse complement strand
TTGAGGTTCGAGGAGGAACGTATGAATGGTCGAAATCTTCAGGGGAAGGATGTTCGCGGGCGAGACCCGCCCGGGTGGGCCATGGCATGCGCCCGCTGCTGTTTCTCCTGCGTGCTGCTCTGCTGCGCCGCATGAATCATCTCGGGATTGATCTGTATGCGCTGCCGGAAGAGGATGCCCCGGTTCTCCGCCGTTTGAGCACCGACGAGGTCGTCAAACTCCTGGGTCAGAATTCAGGCAGCGACTGGCTTGCGGTTATGAACATCAGTTTCGCGCCCGCGCGGACCGTGGTAAAATCCGGCCGAGGTTTTTCATGATGCGGATTGCGTTGGTGGCCCCGTTCGGGCTGCGGGCCAAGGGGACGACGCGCGCGCGGGTGCTGCCGTTGGCCCAGGCGCTTGCCCGTCGAGGGCACGAGGTGGCGCTGTTCATCCCGCCCTACGATTGCCCCGAGGATTCCGGCCGTGCCTGGTGGCAGCCTGCGGGAGATTCTTCGCTCCCGCCGGTCGCTCAGGGTGACATCGGTGGCGGCTGGGTGCGGGTGGTGAATGTGAGACTGCCGCGCTGGGGGCAGGGCGCGGCTTGGTGGCATGTGTGGATCACCTGGCGGCTGCTGGCCGCAGTGCGGGCGTGGCGGCCGGAGGTGGTCCACATTTTCAAGCCAAAGGGCCCTTCCGGCCTGGTCGGCGCCGCCCTATGGCTGCTGCACCGTGCGGGCCAAAACCTCGTTTCCCATCACCTCCTCACCTCCTCACCTCCTCACCTGGTCCTTGACGCCGACGACTGGGAAGGCCCCGGCGGCTGGAGCGATGACCCGCGGGCCGGCTACTCACCGCACCAACGCCGGTTCTTCGCCTGGCAGGAGCGTTTCGGGCTGGCGCACGCCGATGCCTGGACCGTGGCGGGCGATTGCTTGCGGCAACGCGCACTCGCGTTTGGGGCCGATCCAGGCCGGGTCTTCGTTATGCCAAACGGCGTGGCGTTGGCGCCGCAGGCGCCCGCTGCCAGCGCCGCGGTCACGAGATCTGTGCTGCTCTACACGCGTTTTGCCGGCGTGTGCCCCGCAGACGTGGCCGCGATCTGGGAACGCGTGCGGCGGGCGTGTCCGGAGGCGTCGTTGCAGGTGGTTGGGCGGGGCCTGGCCGGCGAGGAAGCGCGGGTCGCCGGCTTGCCGGGTGTGACGGCGCTGGGGTGGGTCGAGCCGGTTGCGCGCCCTGCGCTATTTGCCCAAACCAGCGTCGCGATGGTACCCTGGGCCGATACGCCGGCCAATCGGGCGCGCAGCAGCGTCAAGGTGCGTGAGTTGCTGTCTGCCGGATTGGCGATCGTGGCTTATGCGGTGGGCGAACTGCCGGATGTGATCGGCGATGCTGGTCTGTTGGCGCCGCCGGGAGATGTCGACGCCTTTGCGGGCGCGGTGGTTGCGCTGTTGCACGATCCCGCCCGCGCGGCGCACTTGGGCCAGGCGGCGCGGCAGCGGGCCGAGGCGACGTGCCATTGGGACCGCTTGTGCGGGATCGCTCTGCGAGCGTACGGTGTAGAGTAGACATAACTTAAATATTATAAGAGGGATTGTTTTGCGAAAAGTGTGGGACAAACAGGTTATCCGCTGGGCCGCCGTGGTGGCTTGGATGGCCTTGATCTTTGTGCTGTCTGCCCAATCGCAACTGCCTGATCTGACCGGAGGGCGGCTCCCGGAGGCGCAAAGCGTCCTGGGGCATTTCACTGTGTACCTGGTGTTGGCGTGGCTCTGGCGCCGCGTGCTGGCAGGGGCGGGGGTTGCTCGGCCGGGCCGCTGGGCGTTTGTGCTGACCCTGCTCTATGCGCTGACCGATGAGTTCCACCAGGCCTTTGTGCCCCAGCGGCTGCCAAGCATCCTCGACCTGGTCACAGATGCCGCTGGCGCCGCGGTCGCACTGGGATGCCGCCGCGTTGTGCGGCGCCGATCTTTGCAGTCCTCACCGGGATAACGCCGGGCAATGGGTCAGGCCGGGTTTTCCGGATCGTCCTCGTCCGTGATCTCGGCGCCCGCGACCGGCTCGATCACGATCTCCCCGAACATCTGCTCCTGTTTGACCTGTATCTTCTGGCGTTTGATCAGTTCCAGGACGGCCAACAAGGTCACGATGATCTCGACGCGGTAGCGCGCCTGGCTCAGCAACGCACGGAAGGTGAGCGGGCGCCCGGTGGCGATGGCCTGTCGAATGTGCTCGATCTGGTCATGGATGGTGAGGGTGAACGGCACCACCAGCCCGACAGGCATCTCGGCCGGCAGGCCCGAGAGGGCGCCGGCAAAGGCGACGCGTGCTGCGGCCAGCAGCTCCGTCATCGCACTGGCGTCGGTCTCCAGGCGGCGTTCCAGCTCGGGCGGGTCGGCCGTGCGTTGGTACGTGTGGAGGCCCTGCTCTTCGATGGCGCGCAGCTCGGCCGCAGCTTCTTTGAAGCGCTTGTATTCGCGAAGCTGGCGGGCTAACGCCTCGGCGGGATCTTCCTCCTCTTCCTCAGCAACCTTGGGCGGTTGGGGCAAGAGAAGCCGAGACTTGATCCACACCAGGCGCACCGCGATCACGAGGAAATCGGCCAGGGTTTCGGCCTGAACCTCCTCCAGCTCGCGCACATACGTCAGAAATTGATCGGTGACCTGGGCCAATGACACGCTGCTGATGTCAAGTTTCTCGCGCTCGATCAATTGCAGCAACAGGTCAAGCGGCCCCTCGAAGATGGAGAGCCGCACCTGGTAGGCGTCGTCGTGGATTGTAAGCATCCCGTCTGCGTCTCTCGGCGTTTATTTCAGCAGATCATCCAGCGCGGTCCAGAGTTCGGTCAGCGGCCGATTTTCGATGGCCTGTAATTTGATGAAGGCGACCAGGTGCGGCGCACGCTGCCGGAGCGACAGGCGCTCGATCGCTGTGCCGTAGCGCTCAGTAAATGCCGTTACGCGGCGGACGAGGGCTGGATCGGCCGGGTTGCCGGTGGCAAGGCCGAGCCCGGCGGCCAGGGGCAGCCAGTTCAGCGGCGTCTCGGCGGCCTGGTCCAGCCGGCGGCGCAGTTGGCCCTGCAGCGGCACGATTTCCCAAGGTGTTCCGGGCATCCGCCGCAAATCCGCGCGGAGGGTCAGCAAGTCGGTCTTATTGCGCAGCCGTTCGATCCCCCAGAGCGGCGGAAACTCGCGCGTCAGCAGGAAGTAGCCGATGGTGAGCTGCCGATAGGGCGGCCGCGCATCGCCGATGTTTGCCTCTGCGCCCGAGGCGACGCCGCGAATGAAGCGCCAAACCACGCGGCCGCCGAGCTTGCCGAGCCCGGCCTGCACCCATTCGCCGATCGTCTTGCTCCTGCGGCGGTTCAGCCATGTGCCGACCATGTACCCCACCACCAGCAAGATCAGGATGGCCCATAGAATGCGTTCCGAAGGACCTGCTGCCGCCAATTATGCCTCCATCGCGCCCACCGTGACGCCGCCCGCCAGATATGAAATAAGCAACTGGGAAAACGGTCTGATTGCGGGGGCGATTATACCATCTTGTGGGGCGGGCGGATAATCCTGGCCTCTGCACCCTGAGTCTTTGGCGACCGAGGTCGCATCTGAGGAGCCTGCGGCTGCAAGGTCGGCCTCCGCCGACCCGCGTGCGTCCATGCAGATGGACGCACGGCGCCGCAGCGCCCGTTCGCCGCGACCTCGGTCGCCGTAGAAACTGCGCCCCGTCATTGACAGCCCAGCCCGGCTATGCTAAACTCCGCTCAGTTGTGAAGCGTATACAGGCTGGATGAACAGCGCGAGAGAGCATCTCCTCCATGTGGGAGCGGGATCGCCGAAGGGGCACCTCGATCGGCCGCCGGGCCGGGCGAGCAATCTCTCAGGCCAACACATCGCGCTGGGACAGCACTCTGGAAAGTTCCCGCAGGGCGAACAAACCAGGTTTCTCGCAGAAACCTGGTTTGTGATACGCCTGCGGGACACCGATGGGGCAAGCCGCACTTCTTCCAGGAGCAGGTGAGGTGGGCAATCTCTCAGGTCGCCAGACAGAGGCGGGATCCGGGCACAGAGTGTCCGCGATGCCCGTTTTTTTGTTGGCATCTGATCGATCCACCTATATGCTAATCGACCAACTGACCCGCATACCAATCTACCAACCTACCAACCTACCAGGAGGATCCCATGAGCTACAAGTTTGACCCTCAAGCCAAATACGCCAAGAGCCACGAGTGGGTGCGCATGGAGGGCGATGTCGCTGTGATCGGTGTGTCCGACTACGCCCAGCATCTGCTGTCGGACGTCGTCTACGTTGAGCTGCCTGAAGTGGGCGACACCCTCACCCAGGGCGAGAGCTTGGGCACCGTTGAGTCGGTGAAGGCTGCCGAGGATGCGTATGCCCCGATCAGCGGCGAGGTGCTCGAAGTCAATGCCGCCCTCGAGGACAATCCTGAGTGGGTGAACGAGGATCCCTATGGCAAAGCCTGGTTGGTCAAGGCGGCTCCCAGCGATCTGGGCCAGCTCGCTGATCTGATGGATATTGCAACCTACGAGAAGTATGTCGCCGAAGAGGAAGAAAAGGGCGGACACTGAGAGAGGGTAAATGGGTTACTTGGTCAATTGGTTGCCAATCTACCGATGTACCCATTTATGAATCTACGACGCCCCACGGGAGAACCAGATGAATTACATTCCAAACACTGACGCCGATCGAGCCGACATGTTGGCGGTCATCGGCGTGCCATCGGTGGCAGATCTGTTTCATGATGTGCCGGAAAAACAGCGTTTTCCTGAGCTCGACCTGCCGCCCGCACTCTCGGAAATGGAAGTACTGCAAGAGCTCCAGGCTCTGGCCGACGAAAATGATGACCTGAACCATGTCAGTTGCTTCCTGGGCGCGGGCGCGTATAACCATTTCGTGCCCAGCGTGGTGGATTCTCTGATCCGCCGCGGCGAGTTCTACAGTGCGTACACGCCTTACCAGGCCGAAATCAGTCAGGGCACACTCCAGGCGCACTTCGAGTACCAGTCCATGATTTGCGCGCTGACCGGCATGGAGACCAGCAACGTCTCGCACTACGACGGCGCAACCGCGACCGCCGAGGCCGTGATCATGGCGCTGCAAGTGGGCCGCGGCAAACGCAGCAAAGTGGTGCTCAGCCCGACGCTCCATCCCCAGTACCGCGCGGTGGTGCGCACCTACACCCAAGGCATGGGCATCCAGATCGCCGGCGAGGACGCACCCCTGGGCGATCTGGCCGCGCTCGCCGGCCCGGCCGGTGCGGACAGCGCTTGTGTCGTCGTGCAGAACCCGGATTTTCTGGGCCGGCTCTACACCCCGGCTGAGATGCAGGGATTGGCCGATAAGGTGCATGCCGCCGGCGCATTCTTCATCGTTGTTACCGACCCCGTCAGCTTGGGGCTGTTCGTGCCGCCGGGCCAATATGGCGCCGATGTCGTCTGCGGCGAGGGGCAGCCGATGGGCAATGCGTTGAGCTTTGGCGGGCCCTATCTCGGCTTCTTCGCCACGAAGCTCTCCGAGGTGCGCAAGTCATCGGGCCGCATTGTGGGCCAGACCGTCGACACCGACGGCAAGCGCGGGTTCGTGCTGACCCTCAGCACGCGCGAGCAGCACATCCGCCGCGAAAAGGCGTCCAGCAACATCTGCTCCAACCAGGCGCTGAATGCCCTGGCCGCGGCGATGTACCTGGCCGCGATGGGTAAGTACGGGCTGCGCACCGTCGCTGAGCTGAGCTATCACAAGGCGCACTACGCGGCCGGGCTGATCGCTGCGCTGGATGGCTACGAAGTGAAAGCGGCCGGCCTCTTCTTCAAAGAGTTCGTTGTTCGCTGCCCCAAACCGGTGGCGCTCATCAACCAGGCGCTCCTGGACGAGTTCGGCATCCTCGGCGGCTACGACCTGGGATCCGATTACCCCGAGTTGAAGGATCATATGCTGCTGTGTGTGACCGAGATGAACAGCCGGGCGGAGATCAAGCAGTTGGTGGATGCCCTGGAGGAGCTGGCGGGGTCAGACGACCTGGCAGCCCTGGACGGTGAGGAGGCGGCGCAATGAGCGAGCCACTGATCTATGAAATCAGCCGCGCGGGCCGCCGGGCGGTCAGTCTGCCGGCTTGCGACGTGCCCGAGGCCCCGTTCCCTGCGGACGCGGTGCGCGCCGATCTGCCGCTGCCCGAAGTGTCCGAAATCGATGTGGTGCGGCATTACACTCGGCTGTCGCAGTTGAACCACAGCATCGACACCGGCTTCTACCCGTTGGGCTCGTGCACCATGAAGTACAACCCCAAGGTGAACGAGGTCGCGGCCCGGCTGCCCGGTTTCGCCAGCCTGCACCCGCTGCAAGACGCGTTGAGCGCACAGGGCGCGATGGCGCTGATCCACAGCTTGCAGGAGCTGCTGGCCGAGATCGCCGGGTTCTCGGCGGTCACACTCCAGCCCGCGGCCGGCGCACACGGCGAGCTGACCGGTGTGCTGATCATGCGCAAGTACCTGTACGACCGGGGCGAGACCCAGCGCGATATCATCCTGGTGCCCGATTCAGCGCACGGGACGAACCCGGCCACCACCAGCATGTCGGGCCTGAAGGTGATGGTGGTGCCATCGGATGCGCGGGGCAACGTGAACCTCGAAATCCTGCGCTCCCTGACTGCCAAACATGGCCCCCATCTCATCGGCCTGATGCTGACCAATCCCAACACCCTGGGCCTGTTCGATGAGAACGTGGAAGAGGTGGTGCGGCTGGTGCACGAGGCGGGCGGCCTGGTCTACGGCGACGGCGCCAACTTCAACGCGATCCTGGGCATCGCCAAACCGGGGTTGCTCGGCTTCGATGTGATGCACTACAACCTGCACAAGACCTTCTCGACGCCGCACGGCGGCGGCGGGCCGGGCTCCGGTGCGGTGGGCGTGGCCGCATTCCTGGCCGACTATCTGCCCGGACCCATCGTGGTGCGGGACGAGGACGACGAGTACGCGTGGCAGATGCCAGCCAAGAGCATCGGCCGGGTGAAGGCGTTCTGGGGCAATTTCGCCGTGCTGGTGCGGGCGTATACCTACATCCGCATGCACGGCGCCGAGGGGCTGCGCCAGGTAAGTGAGAACGCGGTGCTGAATGCGAATTACCTGCAGGCCCGGCTGCGCGACGTCTATCCGATCCCGCACAGCGACCGCACCTGCATGCACGAGTTTGTGGCGCAGGGCAAGCTTGAAGGTGCGCCCGGCATTAACACCATGGACATCGCCAAGCGGCTGATGGACTTTGATTTCCATCCGCCCACGGTCTACTTCCCGCTGATCGTGGCCGAGGCGCTGATGGTCGAGCCGACCGAAACTGAGAGCAAAGAAACGCTCGATGCCTTCGCTGACACACTGATCCGTATTGCCGAGGAAGCGCGCACCGACCCCGAGCTGCTCAAGACCGCGCCGCACCACGCGCCGGTCAAGCGGCTGGATGAGGTGAAGGCGGCGAAGGATATGGTGCTGTGCTACGGGCCGGGGTGCGGCGGGTAAGTGCCAGGTTTCCCCGAGTTGCCTTGCTCAGAATCGCGCATATAATGCGCAGCAGCTAGGTCGCATCTTCGCATAAACGCTGGGCCGGACAGTGTTGTTACCGGCAGAGCCTATCGACTGTCAGTTGCAGTTCAGTGCGGTTTCTGGCAAAATAGGGCCGAGTAAGCTCATATCAGTCTCGGACCGCCTAGTTCATTCAGGGATGCTATGTCAGATCGACATGGCGTCCCTTTTTGTTTGCGTGATCCGCAAAGGAACCTCCTTATGCAGGTGAATCAGGGCTTACGCAACATGGTGGAGACTCGCCACGAATTACACGAATTGGACGAATTCTGACCCTATGGTCTTCGTGAAATTCGAGTAATTCGTGGCAAATGCGTCGCTCCTGTGTGTCTTGCGTAAGTCCTATGAATGTCAAAGCGCACGGTGTGCTGCGTCCGAAAGTTCCCGCCGGGTCCCGTGAGATCTCTGAGGTCACCTGGGTCACCGACCTGATCGCGTTGCTCGGCTTCGCGGCCGGTGGCGTGTGGATGGTGCTCGTCAACGGCGTCGTGGCTGATGGCGATTATGCTATGAATATGGCCAATCGCGCCAACGGCCGCACCGGCATGGGCGCGGTGATGGGCTCCAAGAACCTCAAGGCCGCGGTCGTGCGCGGTGCATCCAAGAAGATGTCGCTGGCTCATCCCGACAAGGTCCAGGTGATGGCGAAGTGGGGCGGGAGCGAGATCCCGGCGTCAGCGACCTGAAGGCCGTGTCGTATACCAACCAGTTGTGCAACGAATACGGGCTCGATACTATCGGCGTCGGCTACCTGAGGAGTCCCTGTCGCGACGATACAAGCGGGCCCGTGGACGCCGGTCGCGCCGGCAGCCACGGGCCGCTGCTTACCTGCCACCCACACCGGAGAAGCTGGTGCCCGAACTTCCCGATTGGGAGAGGTGTGGCGGCTGTAGAATTAGGTTGCTGGGCCGAGGCATGATACTATCCAGACGGGTCACTTTGCGTGATCATGAACTTATCCATCGGAGGCCCTGAGATGTTTGGAACCCTGGATGTCGCACCGGCCGACCCGATTTTGGGTCTGGAAGAAGCCTTCAAGCGTGATCCGAACCCGGCCAAGATTAATCTGAGCGTCGGCGTCTACCGGGATGCCTACGGCAACACGCCCGTTTTTCGTGCGGTCAAGCGCGCCGAAGAGCTCATCCTGCGCAACGAGATCAGCAAGACCTACCTGGCCATCGACGGTATGCCCGAATACGCGGCTGCGGTGCAGGCCCTCCTGTTTGGCCCGGAGCACCCCCTGGTGACGCATCAACTGGCCGTCACCGCGCATTCACCGGGCGGCACGGGTGGCCTGCGGGTGGCCGCTGACTTTCTCAGCAAGATTCGGCCAAATACGACCGTCTGGGTCAGCCAGCCCACCTGGCCGAATCACCCCAACGTGTTCCGGGCGGCGGGGCTCGCGGTGCAGACCTATCCGTACTTTGACGCCGCAGGCAATCGCCTGGATTTTGATGCGATGATGGCCGCCCTGGCGAACCTGCCCGCAGGGGATGCGGTCGTGCTGCACGGGAGTTGTCATAATCCAACCGGCATCGATCCCACCCCCGAACAATGGGCGCACATCTCAAGCTTGTTGGCCGAGCGCAACCTGCTGCCGCTGGTCGATTTCGCCTACCAGGGCCTGGCCAATGGGATCGACGTGGACGCCACCTCGATCCGCACCCTTTGGCAGCCCGGCCGTGAGATGATCGTTGTCAGTTCCTATTCTAAGAACTTCGGGCTATACAATGAGCGCACCGGCGCCCTGACCCTGGTGGCCGCCACCTCGTCCGAGGCCCAGGCCGCGCTCAGCCACATCAAGACTGTCGTCCGCACCAACTACTCGAATCCGCCCGCACACGGCGCCAAGATCGTCACCACGATCCTGCGGACGCCTGAGCTGCGCTCGGACTGGGCGGCCGAGTTGGGTGAGATGCGCGCCCGCATCCGGCAGATGCGCGAGAAATTCGTCGCCAACCTGGCGGCGCTGGGCGTCCAGCGCGATTTCTCGTTCCTGCTGAACCAGAACGGCATGTTTTCCTTCACCGGGCTCAGCAAAGCGCAGGTGCTTCGTCTGCGGCAGGAGTACGCTATTTATCTCGTCGATTCCGGCCGGGTCAATGTCGCTGGGATGACCGAAGCCAACCTGCCGCTGCTGTGCCAGGCAGTGGCGCAGATGCTGTAAAGCGGACCACCAGGGAACGTGACAACTGCTCGGTGTATGTTTGGCAGGGCTGCTCGGCCCGGCACCTCTGCATGATGCGCTGCACGCCGGGGTGTGCGCCGTCCAGCCGGGCCGCTTCCCCCAGCAGCGCCTGCGCCTGTTCGCTCTGTCCCAGGCGGTGATGCCCCCACGCACGCCACGCCAGGTTAGAGGCCTGCGAGTGCGGAGAGTCGTACTGCTTCCCGGCCGCCTCCAGGTGACGCAAGCCGGCTTCGACCGCACTGGTCTCGACGAGGGCTGCGCCCAGGGTGCCTTCGATGCCGGCCTCCCACGGCATGGCGGCGAACGCCGCCTCGGCCAGCTCGCGCGCCCGTAGCAGGTCTGGCCCATCCGCCTGCGCCATCAGCACGGCATACGCCAGGTTGTTGCGGTTCATCGCCCGGATTGCGGCCAGGCTGTCGGCGTCCGCGACCAGCCGACCATCGTCGCACCCAGCCGGAAGGCAAAGGCGGCGTCCTGGCCCACGCTGCCGGCCGTGGCCGCCGCGCCCCACCAGTTGTGGCGCAGGTTGGCCGTGCCGCCGGCGCCGCTGTATCCTGCGCCAAAGCCCGTGATGTTGTTGGCATAGGCCAGCAGCACGCCGCCCGTCTGGCTGAAGGCGCTCGCGCCGACACAATCGCCCTCGCAGGACAGCGTCAGACCCCTGATGGTGACATCGCCCGGGCCGACGGCCAGGAGCGCGCCCGCCCCGCCGGCCCAGGCCACGCTGCCATCGCCCGTGAGCGTCACGCTCTGGCTGCCAGCGCCGCCGCTGATCAACGTGCTGCTGACCACATGCGCGCCCAGGATTGTGACCACGCCGCCATCCGCCACCGCGTCCAGGGCGTCCTGGATCGCGGCAGCCCCCACATAACACGGCGTGTTGCCGGCGCACGCGGCCTCATCCGGCGCAGCATAGACGTGCTGTGGTGGCACATTCAGGTCCACTTCCCAACGGTTCAGGTTCGCGGTCCAGGTGACCACCGTGTCGGGATCCACCGCGACGCCGTTCAGGCTGCGGGCACGCGGGATGGCCGCTGCGCCGTCGATGGTGAAGGACAAGATATCGCCGGGCTCGGCCCCTTCATCGACGTCGGGGGTGGTCGTGTCGTCGCGATAACAGGGCATCATACCGTACTTGCCGGTCGTGTTGACCACGAATTCGCCGCACTGCACGCCCTGGGGATCGAAGACAGCCACCACGGCGTCGACCTGCAGCGCCTGACCGTTGGCGGTCGAGCTGGCGCTGAACAGGTTGAGCCACTCGTTGGTCGGCGTAACGTCGGGCGCAGGGGCGGCTGCCAGGCCGGTCGCCAGGGCCACCCAGCACACAGCGGCGAGGAGCAAAAGTTCGATGGTCTTGCTGCATCCCGCGTTCATAGCTCAATCTTTGGGATCGTGAGGCCGAAAATGAACTGGCTGACCTCGACCAGCGCCGGCGCCGGCCGGACTCCAGCCAAACGGGGGTGTGGAGCGCCCGGTCACGGAATAGTTGCAGAAACCCTTCGGGTCTCCCTGAATTGACGGGACAGGTCGCAGACCCGAAGGGTTTTGGTTCCACCGCCTACTTCGGCTCCACAACCAGCGCCGCCCTGCCGGACGGGATCAGGGCGTTGTTGACGAAGGTCTGGAACGTGTAGGTCACAGTTGACTGGCTGGGCACCGTGTAGCCCACTAGCCAGTTATGTGTGCTCTGGACGTAGTCGGATCCGCCCACATCATGCGGCCTGGGCGGCTTTTGGCGTTCACGTCGCAGTCGCGCGGCAGACGTCTGCCGCGCGACTGCGCATTTCGTTACTTC
>JAPKMS010000235.1 GCA_026645775.1 Anaerolineae bacterium | reverse complement strand
TACCTGCTGGCGCTGCATTTAACCCGCAGCCGGCCGGCGGCGCTCCTGGCCGGGCTGCTCTATGCCTTCTCGCCGTATCAGTTCTACCACTTCAGCCAGCTCCAATTGATCAACATCGGCTGGCTGCCGCTGACGCTGCTGTTCCTGGATCGCTACTGGACTCGCGGCCGGCCGCGAGATGGCTTCCTGCTCGCTTTCTGCGTTGCCAGCCAGACCTTGTCCGCCTTCTATTACGGCTTCCAGGTCGTATTGATCATCGGCCTGTATCTCGTGATCCAGGTGCTGACCAGGCCGGCGCGCGCGCGGTATCGCCGGCTGGGCCAGGGGGTCGCCTGGCTGGCCCTGGCCGCGCTGCTGATCGCGCCCTTTGCCCTGCCCTATCTGGAGGTGCGCGCGGGCCTGGGGCTGGAGCGCTCGCTCCAGGAGGCCTTCGATTCGTCGGCGTCGCTGGCCGAGTACGCCGTGCCGCCGGACGGCAATCCGCTCCATGGCGGACTGGTGCAGGCGCTGGGGCTCACGGGGGGCCGGCTCTTCGTGGGGATCGCGCCGCTGACGTTGGCCGCGATCGGCTTCTATGCCTGGCCGCGGCGCGCAAGACATGGCGTGAGCCGAGCCTTCCTGCTGGCGGCCGGCACACTGGCTCTCGTGCTGGCCCTGGGACCGAGCCTGAAGCTGACGCCCGACGATGCCGGGCGGCTGACCCTGCCGTTCGCCTGGCTCTTCGCACACGTGCCGGGCATGACGGTCATCCGGGCGCCGATCCGGTTCAGCGTCACGGTGTTCTTGATGCTGGCGCTGGCCGCGGCGGCCGGCTTGGGCTGGGTGCTGCGCCGAATCCGTCGGCCCGTACTCCAGGCAGCCGCGTGGGGGCTCCTGGTCGTCGTGTGCCTGGTCGAAAACAGCCTGGGCCACGAGGTCTTCAGCGTGCAGGCCATGCCGGCGTTGGACCCGGCCCCGCCGGTCTACGCCTGGCTGGCGGCGCAGCCGCAGCAGGCCATCGTGGAGCTGCCGCTGAGCTCCGACATGGCCACTGCGCCGTCCGGCCCCACCGGCACAGATGCGTTCCAGGCGTGGCCCGACTACAACACCATGCGCTACCAATACTTCAACCTGGCACACTGGCAGCCCAGCATCGACGGGTTCAGCGGGTTCAGGCCGCCCCACCACCGGGAGCTCGGCCTCACCCTGGCGAGCTTCCCTGACGACCGGAGCGTGACTTTGTTGCGCGGGTTGGGCGTCCAAACCATCGTGGTACACAGCCAGTTGATGGAAGCGGTTCAGCCGGGCCGTGCAGCCGCGCTGCAGTCACGCATCGAGCAGACGCCGGGGCTGGCGCACGGGCAGGATTTCGGGACGGATTGGGTCTACCGGGTGTTGCCCGCGGCCGCGGCCCCGATCACGGGGCATTTCTGGAGCGCCGACACCGGACACGCTGCGCTGATCCTCGCCAGCCAGGACCGCGCCGGCACGGTGATCCGGCCCGGCGCCGCCATTCAGGTGGTGGGGAGCTGGCAGCCGGAGGGTTCCGAACTGCTGCAGAGTTTCACCGTCTCGCCAGCCCTGCCGCTGATCGTCGGGGAAGGAAGCGTCGTCTCGTTGGCACTGCCGCGGCCGGTCACGCCGGGACGTTACACACTCCGCCTCCGCGCCGAGGCGGCGGGATGGACGATCACACCCTACGAACACACCATCGAGATGATGGCCGACGCAGCGCCGACCCAGGTGCTGCCCATTCGAGCGGAAATGTTCCCCGCGACCCGGCATTTGACGCCGGGGGAAACCCAGGTCACTTTAGCCTGGCGCCTGCTGGATCGCCCCGCCGGTGACGCGAGCGTCAGCCTGAAGCTGCACGACGCAACCGGTCAGGTCATCTCAGCCAGCGACGTGGCGCTTGGCGGAAGTTTCGACCTGGTGCGCGAGTGGCGCCCGGGCCTCGTCGTGACGACCACGCACACCATCCGGTTGCCCGCCGATGCAGCAGGCCTCTATCAGTTCGAGACGATCCTCTATCGTCCGAACGATGCGACGCACTACCTCTTGCTGGATGCCCAGGGTGAGCCGGTCGCATCGTTGAGATGGCCGGTCGCGGTCAGACGGCACGGGACCCAGACCAGCCCGCTGCCGCCACCAGCGCCCCTGGCGGTGTTTGAGCCGGGCCTTTACCTCGTCGGGTTCACGGCCCAGCCGCCGCTGGCGACGGGACAGGCCTTCGGCCTCACCATGGCGTGGGTTGCCGAGAACGCGCCCGACACCAGCTACACCCTGTTTGCCCACCTGGTGGACCCGGCCGGCAACATCGTCGCGCAGCAGGATCAGCAGCCGCTCCACGGGCAATATCCCACTTCGGTTTGGGAGCCGGGCGAGGTCGTCTCCGACACGCTGGCCATCGATATCCCGGGCGCGCTGGGAGGGCAGACGGTATGTTTGCGACTGGGGTTGTATGATGCGGCGACATCCACCCGGCCGGCTCGGCGCGATACGCAGGGCGATTTCTGGCAGCCGAAGACGTGTTGGACGCTGCCCTAAGAACGGCGCGCCCGGATTTCGGAGCGGTAGATGTCGTAGAGGGTCAACAGGTTCGACTGGTGGAGTTTCTGGACCAGGCCGCCCATGGGGATGCGGGAAAGGCCGCACTCTTCGATGGTGATGTCCAGGATATCCGTCCGCGGGACGCCGCGCGCGATGCGCTCACGCACCAGGCGGTCGACCTTGCGCAGGTAGGCGATGTTGGCGTCCAGCGTCTCCTCGATCTCTCCCCGCAGCAACACCTCGCCATGACCCTGCACCAGGTTTTCGAGGCTCTTGGCCTTGATGGCCAACAGCGATTGGATCATGTCATCCAGGTCGCCGCCCACGACGTACGGCACGGGCATCACCGTGTCGCTGGCGATCATCAACCGATCTTCCACCACGTGTACGGTGATTACGTCGCGGCTGTGGCCGGGCGAATGGGTCATCTCGATGGTCTTGCCGCCCACGCGCAGCGTCATCGCCTCGTTGAACAATAATTCGGGATAGCGGATCTTCACATCAGCGAGCTGCGGGGTCTGCAGCTTGGCGTTGGCCAGCGCCGTTTCGGCATAGCGCTCCATCAAACGCCGGCACTGGTAATGGGCCACCACCTGGGCCTCGGGGAACAGATACGTGCCGTAGATATGATCGGCATGGGAGTGCGTATTGATGACGTAGAGTACTTTGGCCCGCCGCTGCACCACAAAGTCCCGCACCTGACGGGTCTCCTGGGGAAATGGCAGCGTATCAACCAACACGGCGCCTTCATCGGTGAAGATCACCGTCGCGGTGACTTCGGCGTAAAGGCCACTGGTGAAAACGTAGACCCCGTCTGAGATGCGATCGCGCTTCAACGTATCCTCGATGAGCTGCTGACTTTTCCGGATGAAGAGTCACCCGGACACAAGATCGCGCCAAGAATAGCACAGACGACTCCCGGATGTCAAGGGGATTTTTTGCGGAGGCAAAAAGGCCACCAAATCATCAGATTTGGTGGCCTTTACTGACAAAGTGCCCCGCCGCGCCGTGTGTTCGATGGTTTTGAACCTGCTTACGCAGGTGGGGATTTTGTCAACCAGTCCTGCTTTGCTAATACACTCACCGCACGGGGCGACGAGCGCAGCTATTGCATTTCCGATTGAGATGTCCAACCCCCGAGTTGTTTCTGTTGGCTCAAAACGTTTTAGAGCATCACGAGCACCGCAGGGTACTGCACTTCCATGCTAGCACAACATTTCAGAACGTGCAAAATGCCAAAAGGTGGGTAGACCCGGCATCTCGCAACGGGTGAAGATGTGGGACCGGGCTGTTACCCCGTCCCACAACACCCATCCCCGACCGGACGCGTCCGCGTTTATCGCACGATGGCCAGATGCAGCTCGCGCAACTGCGCGGGCGAGACCTCGGACGGCGACCGGAACATCAGGTCGGTGGCCGAGGCGGTCTTCGGGAACGCGATCACCTCGCGGATGCTGGTCGTGCCAGCCAGGATCGCGACGGTGCGGTCGATGCCGGTGGCCAAGCCGCCGTGCGGCGGCGCGCCGTATTCGAAGGCTTCCAGCAAATGGCCAAACTTCTCTTCAGCTTCCTCGGATCCGATGCCCAGCGCCCGGAACATGGCCTGCTGCCGGTCGCGGCGGTGGATCCTGATGCTGCCGCCGCCGACCTCCCAGCCGTCCATCACCAGGTCATACGCTTTGGCGCGCACCCGGCCGGGATCGCTTTCCAGCAGCTCCCAGTCTTCATCCATCGCCGAGGTGAAGGGGTGATGCATGGCGGTCCAGCGGCCAGCCTCGGCGCTCCACTCCAACAACGGAAATTCCACCACCCAACACAGCGCGTGCACGTCGCTGCGCACCTGTCCGAGTTGAGCGCCCAACGTCAGCCGGAGGTCGCCCAGGCTCTTGGCCACGACCGCGCGGTCGGCGTCGGCGACGATGAGCACCAGGTCGCCGGCCGTGGCGGCCAGCCGTTCGCCGATGCCGGCCAGTTCGGCCTCGGCCAGGTACTTGGCGGCCGATGACTTGATCCCATCCTCACGGTAAGCGATCCACACCAGGCCTTTGGCGCCCTGGCGTTTGGCCTGCTCGCCCAAGTCGTCGAGCTGTTTCCGGCTGAAACCGGCCGCGCCCGGCGCCCGGATCCCCTTTACCTGCCCGCCGGCCGCCAACGCGCCCGCGAACACGCCGAAGGTGGCGTCGGCCACAATGTCGCTGAGATCGGTGATCTCCATGCCAAAGCGCAGATCGGGTTTGTCGGAGCCGTATTTCGCCATGGCCTCGGCATAGGTCAGCACCGGGAAAGGCTTCTGCATAATCGGCTTGCGCCCCAGCGTCTCGATGATCCGAATGTAGAGCGGCTCGATGGCGCCCATGACGTCTTCCCGATCCACGAAGGACATCTCCACGTCGAGCTGGGTGAACTCCGGCTGGCGGTCGGCCCGCAAGTCCTCATCGCGGAAGCAGCGGGCAATCTGGAAATAGCGCTCGTAGCCGGCTACCATCAGCAACTGTTTGAGCTGCTGGGGCGACTGGGGCAAGGCGTAAAACTCGCCGGGGTGGACGCGGCTGGGCACCACATAGTCGCGCGCACCTTCCGGCGTGGTCTTGATCAACATGGGCGTCTCGATCTCGATGAAGCCCTGAGCATCCATGTAATCCCGCATCAGCTTGACGACCTGGTGGCGCAGCACGATGTTGTGCTGCATCGCGGGGCGGCGCAAATCCAGGTAACGATATTTCAGCCGCAAGGCCTCATCCACATCGGAATCTTCGTTGATGTAGAACGGCGGTGTGCGGGCCTCGTTCAGGATTTGGGCAGACTCGACGAGGATCTCGATCTCGCCGGTGGGCAGATTGGGGTTGGCCAGGCCGGCGGGCCGCGGTCGGACGGCGCCGGTGACCTGAATGACGTACTCGATGCGGGCGCCGTTGAGCACAGCGTGCGCGGCCGGAGCCGTCTGGGCATCGCAGGTCATCTGGACGATGCCGGAACGGTCGCGCAGATCCAGGAAGATCAGCGCACCGTGATCGCGCCGGCGGTGCACCCAGCCGGCCAGGGTCACGGTTTGGCCGGCATGCGCCAGCCGAAGCTCGCCACAGTTGGTTGATTTCAACATGAGTTCCTTCTCCGATGACAAATGTGCTGCGATTATACTGCCCGTGAGCGAAAAAACAAAAGTGCAACGTCACCGTGCGGCGAATAGACCACGCGCCGTCGCTATGCTATAATCACTCTGACATTTTGTGAGGGAGGAGTCAATAGGATGCGCTGTTTGGTGACGGGCGGCGCCGGGTTCATCGGGACCGCCCTGGTGAACCGGCTGGTGCTGGCGGGACATCATGTGCGGGTGTTGGATGACCTGAGCGCCGGCGATCCGGCGGGGTTACACCCCGATGCCCTTTTCACCCGCGGCGACGTGCGCGATCGGCCCAAGCTGTGGACCTTGTTGCAGAAGGTTGATTGTGTTTTTCACCTGGCCGCGCGGGTTGCCGTCCAGGAATCGGTGCTGTACCCCCGCGAATACAACGACGTGAACGTGGGCGGCACGGTAAGCCTGGCGGAAGCGACCCGCGACGCCGGCGTGCGACGCATCGTGTTGGCCTCGTCGGCCACGGTCTATGGCCCGCAGGAACGCCAACCGGTGGGCGAGTTGGCCTGGCCCCATCCGCAGGTGCCCTACGCGGTCAGCAAGTTGGCAGCCGAGCACTATATTTTTGCGCTGGGCGAGCTGAACGGCATCGAGACGGTCGCGCTGCGCATCTTCAACGCCTACGGCCCCGG
>JAPKMS010000234.1 GCA_026645775.1 Anaerolineae bacterium | reverse complement strand
CGCTTCTACACCATGTATCGGCCGTTGCGCGTGTTCATGACGACGGGCGGGGTGTTCATTGCAGGCGCGTTGATTTTGGGTTTACGTTTCCTATACTTCTACACCATAGGCCGCGGCGCGGGCCATGTCCAATCGCTGATCCTGGCTGCGATTTTGGCGATTGTCGGGTTCCAGGTCGGACTGATCGGGTTGGTGGCGGATGCGGTAAGCATGAATCGGAAGATGTTGGAGGAGATTACGTATCGAGCGCGGCGCTCTGACGCAGCAAGCGGCCAAGAGTACATGTTCCGGGATAAATCCGATCGAGGCTGACAGATGCGTGTCTGCTACTTCGGTACCTACCGAGCTAACTATTCCCGCAATCGGATCATGATTGAGGGCTTGCGGTGCAATGGGGTGGAGGTCGTCGAATGCCATGAGGAACTGTGGCGAGGCATCGAGGACCGAGTCCAGGTCGTTGGCGGCGGATGGGCCCACCCCGCATTCTGGCGGCGGGTGGTGCGAACATATACCCGGCTTCTGCGTCGTTACCGTGGTGTGGGACGGTACGATATATTGATCGTCGGATATCCGGGGCAGTTTGATGTATTCCTGGCACGGCTGTTGAGTTGGTGGCATCGTCGACCGCTGGTTTGGGACATATTCATGTCGATCTACTTGATTGCCGCAGAGCGCAATCTGGACAAGCGCAGCCGTTTCATCGTGGGGTGGTTGCGCCGGGTCGAGTGGCTGGCCTGTCGGTTGCCGGACCAGCTAATCCTGGACACTGCTGACTACGTGGCCTGGTTCGGGCGGATCCATAGCATCCCCTCTGAACGCTTTCGGCTCGTCCCTACAGGCGCTGATAGCAGCGTTTTTCGACCAATCTCCATCCCGAAATGTGCGGACGGGCTATTCCGGGTGATCTACTACGGCACCTTCATCCCCAATCATGGCATCGAGCACATTGTTGAGGCCGCACGTCTGCTTTCCGATGAGCCGTCCGTCCGATTCGAAATGATCGGTGCGGGGCCGGAACTGCCCAGAGCCCTGGAGATGGCGGATCGCTATGGACTGAAGAATATCGAGTTTGTCAGTTGGTTGGACCAGACAGCCCTGGTTGGACGCGTGGCCCGCGCGGACGTCTGTCTGGGGGCGTTTGGCACAACACCGCAGTCATTAATGACCGTACAGAACAAGATTTATGAAGGAATGGCAATGGCCAAGCCGGTGATCACAGGCGATGGCCCTGCGGTCCGCCGGGTTTTTGTTCATGGTGAGCAACTCTACCTATGCCGACGCGCAGATGGGACCGATTTGGCAGCAGCTATTTGGCATCTGTACAGCGACCCCGTTCTGCGCTATCGGCTGGCTGAGGACGGACACCACATCTTCATCCAACACTTCACCACCGATCGGAACGGGGAACGTTTCGTTGAGCATCTTCGGGAATTGGTCAAACGAGATCACGCGTGAATCGCGCACGGTGATCATCTTGGCCGGCTCTCATTCATGCCGACTGCTTAGCCGCAATCGACCGGGTCAGACCTCTGGTGGACGAAGCTAATCAGTCTCCCTGAGATGTCAATTCGACTTCGAGGTTTCCCACGTCCAGTGTTCTTCCCGCCTCCAGAGTAACCACCTTCGCCTTCCCATCAGGTGCCAAGACGACAGCATTCACGCCCATGGGATCCCCAACGACAATGACATAATCGCCGGGAGGAACGGCCGCGAATGCGAAACTGCTGTCGTCCTTGATTGTTGCGTTTGGGCTCTCGGCTCCATTCAATACAAATGCCCCATCGGTTTTGTCGGCGTTCCAATGTATTTGCGCCAACCATACGACGGTTCCCGATAGGGCTTTCAGTTCGCCTCCTTCTATCGGGCGCACCTTGCCAAGCAGTGTAGCCTTCGTCGGGTCTGCCGTAACCTGAGGTTGAGTCGTCGAGATTGTAGGCGCAGGCTCTGTCGGTAATGTCGACGCTGTTGACGTGGAGATCTGCGTTGGCACTGGTGAAACATGCGTTTGGGGAGCAATACTGACGCACCCCGCGAGTAGCCAGGTGAGTGTCATGATCAAGAATAGAACAATGTTTCGCATAAAAATAGTTCTCCTGATTGTTTCCAGTAGGTTTTGGAATTCGTCTGAGCGATCACTGAGACTGCTTTGACCTTTCTGCTGATTGGGGCCATTATAGCCGAATTGCGGTTTTTCACCAAGTGATCTGGGAGCGAGGGATAAAGCAACAAGTCGTCGGGGATACTTTAAGGAAGCTACTGGGCCGCGGCGGGCGGGTCGTGGGTTGTATGGGTTTTTGGGGTGGTCCAGGGCGGTGGGGGTGGCTGACCTGCGCAACAAGTCGGGAGCGCCGCGGTGTTGCGGGCTGCCGGAGGCGGCAAGCCGCCGTGGTACGGCGTGCGTGGCGGGTTGGCAGTGCGGTGCGTGGGCGCAAAGTTGGCCGCGGCGGCGGTTGGCAGGCGCGGGGCCGTGCGCCGACACGGCCAGGGTGTCAGCGCCTGGGGGCTGGTTGCGGTTCGGCCGGGCGCCGCTGGCCGCGTTGGCGGCGGCGCCCGAAGTCAGGCGCCGGTGAGCACCGAACGGGGCTGGGCCAGGGTGGCCTCACGCACAAAGCGGGCCACGTTGCCGGCCAGGATCAGGCTGTCAGCCAGATAGGCCGCCTTGGCGCTGTTGGGCAAGCCGTACCAGGGGGAGCGTTTGAGGCCACGGCGGGCCTGACCGGCATTGCGGCTTTCGGCGTAGCTTTGGCGGCCTTGGCGCAAGCGGTAGGACGGTGCGGTGACTGGCAGGTCCCGGGCCAGCCGAATGCTGCCGTCAGGCAAGCGCAGGCCCACGCGGACGACCTGGCCCAGCGGCTGAGCCGGATCACGATAGGGACAGGTGGTCCAGGCGGGGACGGGTGGTGGGGCGTCTGCGCTGGGCGGGATCTGGATGTCAGGCTGCCGCTGGCGGCGACAGCGCTGCCGGCAGACCCATTTAGAGTCATGGCGGGTGTAATCGTGGCCATTGAAGGCCAAGCGGTAGCCATGCGGGCAGAGCGGCACGCCCTGGACGTCGTGGCCGCGGGTGAGACAGGTCTGCGGGGCGTCATCACCGGCGGCGGCCCGTTGGTCGACCAGGCGTAAAGCGTGCAAGTCGGTGTGGATGTAGCGCAGGATGTCGTCGTAGCCCTCACCGGCATCCGCCGTGACTTCGCCGATGTTGAGGTGGGGGAAGCGGCGGCGCAAGTTGGCGAAGCCGGGAATGGTTTGCAGATGGTCGTTGCGGTTGGCGGCCGCATAGGGGCCGGCCAGTGGCCAGTAGG
>JAPKMS010000233.1 GCA_026645775.1 Anaerolineae bacterium | reverse complement strand
GGCAGGGCCAGGAAGAGCACGTCGCACGGTTGGAGCTCGCTGAGGGCGGTGAAGCGGATGGGCTGGGTCACCCCGGCGGGGCGGAGGTTGGGATGGACGCTGTGCGCGAAGTTGCCGGCCTGGGATTCGGAGGTGACCTGGGCGATCTCGACATGCGGGTGATGCAGCAGCAGGCGGAGCAGCTCGCCCCCGCCGTAACCGGAACCGCCGACGATGGAGACGCGGGCTCGGTCGTTCATTCTGACCCCTCCACCCCGACGCGCTGCGTGGTCTGTGCTGCGTGATTCGCCGATTCGCCACGCGCCGTTCGTATCACATACTCTGCCACGCGTGCGGGGATGTCTACGCCGGTTGTCGCGATGCTGTTGCGGAATTCCATTGTGTGATTGATCTCGTTGACCAGGAAGCCCCGGTCGGGATGTTCGAGCACGTCAATTGCCACGACCACACCGGTCTCACCGCCGCTCACCGCCCGCGCGGCCCGGCGGCAGAGGTCATCCAGCGCGGGCGTGACCGGGCAGTTGCTCGCCTGGCCCCCGCGCGCGGTGTTGGTGATCCAGTGGGACGACCCGCGGTAGATCGCGCAGATCGTCTCGTCGCCCACCACGAACGCGCGGATGTCGCGGCCCGGCTTGGCGACGAACTCCTGGATGTAGAAGATGCTGTGGAGGTAGGAGCCGAGGACCTCTTTGTGCTCCAGAATCGCCTCGGCCGCGTCCCGGTCGTTGATCCGCGCCAGCAGCCGGCCCCACGAGCCGACGATTGGCTTCAGCACGACCGGGTAGCCCAGCGCCTCGATGGCCGCCAGCGCCGATTCGGGGGTGAACGCCACGCGCACCTCGGGCTGCGGCACGCCCGCTTCCGCCAGGGCCGCGGTCGTCAGCAGTTTGTCCCAGCAGGTGGCCGCGACAGCGTAGCGGTTCACCGTCGGGATGCCCGCCGCTGCCAGCAGCCGCAGTGCATAGATGCCGCGCGCCGCGCTCAACGAGCGTTCGAGGACGATGTCGGCTTCAATGCTGTCGGGCGAGATGCCATCTCGCCCGACAGGCAGCACCAACTCATCGTCGTTCACGAGCTGGACCGTCGCGCCGGCGTTCTCCAGCGCGGCCAGCAGCAGCTTCTCCTCCACGCGGATGCGGGAGACAATCATCGCCACAGAGACGGGGGAACGGCCGTTGGCGCCCATCATTCCCCCCAATCCTCTTGTTCTTCCGGGGCCAGTTCGAGCGTCAACGGGCTGAGGGAGACGACCTCGAGGTCGGCGCCGCACGCGGCGCACGGCACGATCTCGCCCTGCAGCGGATCGCGCAGGGTGACGGGACCTTCACATTCGGGGCAAAGTGTTTCGTACAACATGATGGGGTCTCCTTGTTGGTTGGTTAGTTTGTTGGTTGGTTAGTTGGTTGGTTGGTTAGTTAGTTGGTTGGTTTGTTGGTTGGTTGGTTCGCACGAACAAAAAAGCCCCCTCCCGGCCAGACTGGCTCGGGAAGGGGCTGAGCGCCACAAGTTCAGGGTGCGCGCTAGCGGCCTATCCAGACATCCAGTCCGGCAAGCTGGGGCTCTGCTTCTTAGCGCGTTTCAGGTTGAGTTTCACGATTTCTCCTAAATAAAAAGCCCTGCCTGGCTGCTGGGGCCTGGCAGGGCTTCTGTGCGGGTTAGTTCGCTGCTATCCCAAGCACAAATCGCCGTCCCTGCAGGCCAGGGAAAGCTTCTTCGACTTGGAGCACTTCTTCGAGAGCAGCGATAGGTTCACGGGTTGGATACCTTCTTGTAAGATGGCGGCATTATAACGGCTTCGCGCGATCTGTCAAATCGGCGCGACGGCAAGGAGGCCGGCTCACGAGATCGGATCATCCCACCGGGTGACGCCATCGAGGGATAGCGCGAAATCCGGACCGTATGCGGAGGCCGGTGTGTGGTATCCGCGGCGCACATCGCCGCAAAGGATGCGGCTTACGACGGCGACCGCAGCCTGCGCGGTCAGTGTGTAGCTGTGCGGCGTGCGCATCCGCGAGACCGCATGGTGGCCCGCGGCATCTGTCACCTCGCCCCACAGCAAGCTGTAACCGACCGCCCGCGCCGCTTCGGACGGCCCCTCCGGGATCCCCGCGGCCAGTCGCATCAACAGCGCCTTGCCGGGCCGCGAGCCCAGCAGCGGCCCCAGCACGCGCGCCGACTTCATCGCCAGACGCTGGCCGGCCGGGAGCGCCATGTACGTCTCGATGTTGGGGATGCCGGTGCTGCGGTAGGCGGTGGCCAGATCGCCCCACGGCAGGGTGATGACGGTCACAACGCCCGCGCCGAAGTCGATTTGTCGCGTCCGCCACGCCGCGGGCACGGGGGTCAGCGCACCGTCCCGGCGGATCATGCCCGCTCGGTCGATGGTGTCGATGCTGCTGATCAGCGTGCCGCGGGACATGCCGCCGAACGATTGGAAGGCCAGCGTCAGGTGGGTGGCGGTCGGCAGCCGGCGCTTCAGGTGCGCGGCCAGGCAGTCCGACGGCACGACGTCGAACCCGACGCTGGGCAGCAGCATCACGCCGGCCGCGGCCGCTTCGGCGTCGCGTTCGGCCAACGCCGTGTGCTCGATCAGCTCGCCGGTGATGTCCAGGTAGTGCACGCCGGTCCGCAGACACGCGTTGACCATGGGTTTGTAGGTCTGCGAGTAGGGCCCGGCGCAGTGCAGCACGACCGGCGTTTCGCGCAGCGCCCGATCGAGCGCTGCAGCATCCGTCAGCGGGAACGCGCGCCCTTCCAGGCCGAGCTCGCCCGCCAGCGCCGCTACTTTGGCGGGATCGCGGCCGGCGATGATCGGGCGCAGCCCCTGGTGGATCGCCGCGCGTGCGACCAGGCGGCCCGTGTAGCCGGTCGCGCCGTAGAGTAAAAAGGACTGCGTCATAAGCGGGCTCCCTGGACCTTTTCAAGCTGTTGTCGCTTTGCTGCGTGCAGCGCCAGCACAGCGCCTTTCATATCGGCCAGGCGTTTGCCGCGCAGCGGGAACCAGATCAGGATGATCGCGCCCAGCAGCATCGCGACGCCGGGGATCAGCCCGATCAGCGCGCGGATGCCGAAGAGCGCGGCCGGGGGTTGGTTCAGGAAGATCTGCCCCTGGTTCGCGTCGCGTGTCATGAAGCCGGTCATCTCCAGGATCAGCGCGATCAACGTCGGAGCCAGCGATTGTGCCGGCTTGGTGAGCAGCGCGTTGACGCCGAAGAACGCACCCTCACGGCGCACCCCCGAGCGCAGCTCGTCCTCGTCGGCCACCTCCGCAAAGAGCACGTTGGTCAGGGTCTGCGGGCCGGCCAGGCCGAAGCCGGCGACCGCCAGGCAGACCAGGATCAACGATTTGGGGACAAACGTCAGCAGGATCAACCCGATGCCGGCGATCACCAGCAGTAACTGTTGTGCGCCCACCACCCCCAGCCGCTGCCGGATCGGCCCGGTGAGCGCAATGCCGATGATCAACGGGATGAACACGGCCATCAACGGGATCATCGCCGGGACTTGCAGGACGTAATCGGCCAGGTAGAAGAGCGCGCCCAGGAGCAGGGAGTTCATGAGGATCGACATAAAGTTCTGAGCGGCCAGGATCAGGAAGGAGCGGCTGGTGAAAGTGAAGCCGAGCGCCTTGCCCAACGGCACGGGCTTGTCCACCAGGTGAAATTCCGGGCGTTCCTTCACCCGCAGCGTCGTGATCAGGATCAAGATTGCGCTGACGACGCCGACGACCGCCATAGAGACTTGCAGGGGCAGGAACGAGAGCTCGGCGCCGGCCTTGGGCCGGAAGAAGTCCGGGATCAAGAAGCCCAGCAGCGTGCCGATCAGCCCCAGGACCGAGGCCGATATTTGCAGGCCATGCCGGTCCGCATCCAGCTCGGTGACCTCGGGCAGCAGCGCGGAATATACCAGGCCGATGATCGTGTAGCAGGTGTCGTACAGCAGCATTGTGCCCAGCATCCAACCGAACAGCGCCGGCTGGCTCGCTTTGGCCGGCGCGAGCCAGACCAAGATAAAGGTGAAGGCCAGAAACGGCGCGGTGAAGCGCATGTAGGGGATGCGCCGGCCGCGCTTGGAGCGGGTGCTGTCGGTGATGTAGCCGAAGAGCGGATCGTTAATCGCGTTCCAGATGGCGTAGATCGCCATCGCCAGCGCGATCCAACGGGCAGCCAGCCCTAAGTAATCCTGGTAGAAAACCGTCAGCAGCGAGCCGAACGTGCCCGAGATCAGCGATGTACCGAGTGCGGCGATGCCCCAGACAAACTTATAGCTGAGGCTGAGACGAGCAGGGGACGAAGGGGTGGCGGTCATATGAGTCTCCTGGCGGTGGAGTGAGCGGAGCTATGATACCATAGGAAGGCCGCGGGCACGATCTACGTGCGCGGCCCAAACACTTTGCGATCCAGTTTTCGGAGCGCCAGGTAGGCCCGCCACGAAAATTCATCCCAGCGATACCGGGCGCGAGCCTCCGATTCTGTCAGCGGCCGGAAGTGCGTCTCCTGGCGCTCGGCCAGAAAGAACCAATTGGCGGTGTCGGCCAGGCTCTGGATCAGCTCGGGACGGCCTTCCTTGTAGAATTTGGCCACCAGGTCGAGTGCCACCCGGCGGAAATCGTAGTAGCGCGCCATGAGGTCGTTCAGGGTGGAACGCTGGACGAGGGGGCGAAACACCCGCGGCAAGCTGCGCAGGAAGAGCTCCGCATCGAGTTGTTCCTGCCTGTGGCGGCGCATCAAGGGCGTGCTGGTATCCAGGTAGGCCAGACGGATCCGTTCGGGCAGCGTGGGGTTGGCTGGGTCGAAGCCAAGGAGGGACCAGTTGGAGATCTGACCATCGAAGCCGAGTTCCAGATCCCCCTGATGTGCCCGGTTGAAGTCGAATACTTTGGCGGTTTCCTGCAGCACTGCCAGCAGCAGACGGTTGATATCGGTGGGCGACAGGCGGTAGATCGCGTTGTGGCCGACGCTGTCCTCGAGCACCCGTTCCTGCACGATGTACAGCACGGTGTGGCCCGGCGTCTGGCCCGGCACCTGGGCGGTCGCGCTCGGCATCACGCGCACGCCGATTCGCTCGCCCAGTGCGCGGACGTACCGGCGGTGCAGCGCCTCGTAACGTTCCGCCTCGGCTGGCGTGCGGAATGAGGGCAACCGCTTGTAGACGACCGGCGCCGCGTGGGGCTCCTTGGGCGCCAGCACCAGGCAAACCCGGCCCTCGCCCAGAACCCGCGCTGGGATCTTGCTTCGTTCGGGATGCCGAGGATCGATGCCGGCCTCGAAGCGCCGCAGGAACTCACGGTCGATGTGCAAGTCAGCCACGGTGTTGATCCTCCTTGCTTACCTGATCCCCTGCTTCACCTGGCGCAGGACCGCCACTGAAAGCAGAAACAGCCCGCCGTAGATCGCAAAGACCACCCGGTAGCCCAGGCCGGGCTGCAAGGCGTTGAACGAATCCGCCAATGGCCCGCCGATCCCCGCGCCGACGATCCCCGCCCCCGCGCCTGCCAGGTTCGAGATGCCCAGGTACTTGCCGGCAGCCTCCCGCGGCGCCAGATCGGTGCCCAGCGCCCAGTTGGTGGCCATGAACGTGCCCGCGCCCAGCCCGATCAGGCAGGCGCCGGCGATCGCTCCCGACAGATCATGCGCCAACAGCAGCGCCAGCGTGCCCGCGGCAGCGATCAAGCCGGCCAGTGCCACCAGGCGCCGGCGGCCCACGCGATCGGCCAGGTAGCCGCCGGCCAGCGCCGACGGCAGCAAGAACGCGGCGACCGCGGCCAACAGCACCGTGGTCATGCTGACCGGGTTGGCGATGTGCAGTACATCGCCCAGGTAGTATTGCGCAAAGCCCTGGATCGAGCCGACCGCGGCCAAGAAGAGCAGCCGGTTCACCACCCACCAGATAAACGGCGTCTGTGCCCGCGCCCCTCTGCCGATCCCGACCCAGGCCCCGGCGAAGACGCCGGCGAAGATCGCGGCCGCCATCGCCGCCAGTCCGGCCAGCCCGATGGCCGTCACGCGCAACGCCACCGATGCTTCGGCTCCCAGCAGGTGCCCGCCCGTCCGCACCAGCCACACCGCGCCCTGGGTCGCGGCCACGAAAATGGCGGTCAATGCCAGCACCCGCAGCACCGGCTCGCGGAGGCCGCCCGCCGGCTTCCGTGCAACCGGCAGTGGTTCTTCCCGCACGAACCGCACGTTGATCGCGGCCGTGACCGCAAGGCCGCCCGCGACGATGCCCAGCACCAGCCAGATGCGCCCCGCCTGCACCAACGGCCCGATCAGGATCACCAGGAAGATGGGCAGCAGCTCGAACACCGACTTCACGCCCGATGCCAGGCCGCGCTGGCCTTCGGGCACCGCGTCGGGGAGCAAGGCTTGCAGCGCGCCCTGGGCCCAGTTGGCCGAAGCCTGCTGCAGCACGATTCCCAGCACCAGGACGAGATACGCGGCGCTGAGGCCAAACGCCGCACGGCCCGCGAATGCCGGCGCGGCGCCGATAACCCCCAGCACCAGGATGTTCAGCGCGGCGCCCGTTGCGATAAAGGGCCGGCGCCGCCCCCAACTGGACGTGTTGCGATCGCTGAGCAGGCCGCTCAACGGCTGTACGAGCATGGCCGCCGCCAGCCCCAACACGCGCGCCCCGGCCAGATACGTCGTCTTCTCTGCGGTGGGCACGAAAGCCGCCACCAGAAACGGCAGCAGCACCGGGGTGATCGCCCCCGACGAGATGTTCAGGCCCAACCAGTAGGCGTTGATAGTAAGAAAGTCGTGCCAGCGCAGTGGTCGCTGCGTGGCTCGGGATTCGGTCTCAGGCGGATTCCCTATCAACGTCACATCGCACCGCCGGCATGTGTCAGCGTGCGAGCGTTTTCCGCACGACGGCCATCGAGGCTTCGGCTTCTGGTACGGTCAGCTCCAGCACCAGCGGACCGTTGAATTGGGCCGCCTGGAGTCGGTCAAGCAGCCGCCCCACGTCCAGGTCGCCGGCGCCCAGCGCCCAGTGATCTGCGCCGTACTCCACGGTTGCGCCGGGCGCCCACCGCCGGGCATCGTTGAGATGCACCTCGGTCAGCCGGGGCAGGGTCCGCTCCAGCGCGTCGAACACATCGATGGGGCCGGAGAAGCCGCAGAGGATGTGCGCGGTGTCCAGGCACAGCGACAGGTTGAACTCCTCGGCCAGTTCCAGGGTCAGGTCGAAGGGGAATTCAATGGTCTCTATCGCCAGTTGCCGGCTGGGCATGCCGGTCTCGGCCAGGAGGGTGCGCAGGCTTTCGCGGGCGCGGGCCTGGAACTGGCGCAAGATCACCGCCCGGCCCTCCGCAGGCAGCGGGATCCGGTTGAACTCGCCGGCCAGTGAGCCGGTGGCATGGTAGACGTAAACCTCGGGTTGGAGCGGCAGGGTCGCGCGGATGAGGTCGATGGTCGGCTGCACTGAGCCCAGGCGCACCGGCTCCAGCAGCGCCGCCGGCTCGACCGACCAGATCGGCAGGTGGACGGTGTAGCTGACGCCCGTTTCTGCGCGCAACGCGGCCAGCTCCTCGATGGCTGCCGGCCCGAAGATGTGCGGCATGAACATCGCCAGGTCGCAGCTCAATTCGATCGGATTGAATCCACGCTCGAACAGATCGCGCACCAGCCGCGCATGATTGAACCCGGCGATGTGCGCCATCATCTCTTGCGGCCTGAGCCCCGGGGGGAGCAGCGCGGCCAGTTGCATATCCATGATGCCAAAACGCATGTGTACCTTCCTTGGTTTTCGATTCGCCTACGCGGGCCGGTCCAGCGCTGCCGGCGACGTGGCTTCCCGCCGCGGTCGCGCCCGATACCAGTTGACGGCCAGCCGCCCCATGGCTCGCGTAGCAGCATAATTCAGCCCAAACCCGACCGCCGCGCCGATCAGCGGCACGATCTTCAGCAGGGCCTCGGCCACCGACTCCGCCAGCAGGCGCGTGACGACCCGGGCGACCGCCGCCTGGACCGCCCGGCTGGAGGCCTCGATGGCCTGCTGGGAGAACCGAGTGCCGGCCAGGATCGCATAGGTCTCCAGCCGCAGCGTTTCCGCGGTCTCGGCCGGCGCGTGGACCCGGGCGACGAAGTGTACCAGCGCCGACTGGAGCCTGGCAGTGAGCGCAAAGTCGATGGGGATGGCGATGGGCAGCGTGATAATCCCGCCGATGCCGGTCACCGCGCCCACCAGGCCCGCTTTGAACGATTCCCGCGCAATGATCCGTTGCACCAGCGCGGCCTCGTTCAGGCCGGGGTTGCGGTCTCGCATCTGCCGGAGGTGCGTTTCCAGCACGTCGGGATCGGGCGTGACGAACTGCTCGAACGCGCGACGCACCCATTGTGCACCAAACCACAACAGAATTGTTAGCACAACCAGCGGCAGGATGAACAGGACGGCAAGGATCCCCAGCGCCGCCACCCACTGCCACGCGTTCAGGTCAGGCCACATCCACATACGCCTCTTGCGCGATCATCTGGCCGGTGACCAGTCGCAGCTCCAACCGGTAGACCATCCGCCCGGGCGTGCCGGGGCAATCCATCGCCTGGCCGGACGTGGGCAGGTCGGCCTGGAGTTGCGCCCCGTTGCGGGTGAGGCGGGCGCTCTGGATGCTGCCGCCTTCGAACTCCCAGGTGAAGAGGGTGCACCCGTTGCGGGCAAGCTGCGTCGGGCTGGCGTCGAAGCGCCGGATGCCGGCCGGTCCGCCTGCGGCGGCCACGGCTGTCGCAGGGGCGGTGGCGCGGACGTCGCGTTGTGCGCGGGCCAGCCCGCCGGGGCCAAGCCCCTCGAGCGTGTACGCGAAGTTGCCGGGTCCGGGCGGGCAGTGTTGGATGCTGCCGCTCAGGGGCGCGCCGTCCCACAGGCTCGCGCCGTTGACGGAGACGCGGACGAGGCTCGCCGCACCCTGGATGTTCCACTGCACGTTGACGCAGCCGCCGACCATCACCTCGCCAGGGCTGACGTTGAATTGTGCGATCACGGGCGCTGCGCTCGCGGCCACCTGGACGGTGATCTGCTGGGTTTCGACCGAGCCGTCGAGCTTCACCACGCGTAACTCATAAGTCGTGGATGCGGCCGGCTGCACGGTGCGCTGCTCCTGGCCGGTTACGCCGTGCGATTGCCACGGCTCGCCTTGCGCGTAGAAATAGACCTCGCGCACGCCCTCCACGGCCCACGAGATGACAACCCGCTCGCCGGGCTGAATTTGGGTGCGATCGGCCATAAAACGGATGCTCGGGCCGGACGCTGGCGGCGGGGCGGCGGCAACGGGCGCCGGAACCTGGATGCCCACCCAGATGCGCTCGCCGAAGAGCTGCCCCTGGCCGTTCTGCATCTGCCAGGTGCCCTGGTACACGCCAGGCGTGGTCGGCGCGGTCAGCGTCACGGATAGGTCGCAGGTGGCGCCGGCGATCACCGTGCCCTGGATCGGCACGGGCTGCCCGCCCATCCATGCGTCCGGCACATTGCCTTGCACATAGACGAGCCGATACGTGGCATCCCACGGGCATGTGCCGCTGTTGCGGACGCGCCAGCCTTTGAGGAAGCGTTGGCCGGCTGCCAGCGCGGGCGGCGCCTTCATGTTCTGGTCGTCCAGATTCAAATCGGCGACCCACTTCATGCCATCGGTGCACGGCGTCGTTGCCTGTGTCATGGCTTAACCCTCCTGTTGTCTTAGTCTGCTTGTACGAACGTTCCGTTTTGTAGATCGGTCAATGCCTGCAGGATCTCCGCGCGGGTATTCATCACAAACGGGCCGTAACGGGCGATCGGTTCGCCCAGCGGCGCACCCGAAACCAGCAGGAAGCGGGCGCCGCCCGCACCCGCGCGCACCTGCACCGCGTCTCCGTCACCGAACACCACCAGCTTCCGCCCGGCCGCGGGCGTTTGACCCGGCCCAAACGTGCCCGCGCCGGCGAAGAGATAGGCGAAGGCCGTGTGCCTGCGCGGGATCGGGTGGGTGAAGGCGGTGTCCGCCGGCACGGCGACGTCCAGGTAGGTGGGATCGGCCGCGATCTCCGTCACCGGGCCATGCAGGCCATCGACTTCGCCCGCGATGACCCGGATGCGCACGTCGTCGGTCCGCAGCGCTTCCGGGATCGTGCCTGTGGGGATCTCCTGGTAGCGCGGCTTCATCATCTTCAGTCGGGCCGGCAGGTTGACCCAAAGCTGGAAGCCGTACATCCTGCCATCCTTTGGCTGTGGCATCTCCTCGTGCATGATGCCGCGGCCGGCCGACATCCACTGCACGTCGCCTGCGCCGATGACGCCCGCGTTGCCCAGGCTGTCGCGGTGCGCCACAACGCCGGCCAGCATATAGGTCACCGTCTCGATGCCGCGATGGGGGTGCAGCGGAAAGCCCGCCAGGTAGTCGTTCGGATCGTCTGAGCCGAAGTGGTCAAAGAGCAGGAACGGATCGAGGTAATCCAGCGCGCGGCCGGCGATGCTGCGCACCAGTCGCACCCCGGCGCCTTCCATCACTGGCTGCGGCTCGATGGTGCGGGTAACTTGTCTTATTTCTGTAGTCATGATTAACTCCTGTGTGTCGTGAACAGGCGAAGTCTAGCACAACGAGAGGGGAATCACAACCGGCGCGAGCAGACATGCAAGAGGATCGGCGCTGGCTGGATTGGCCCGGGGAGTCTACCATGCGAAAGAAACTTCTCATCATCGGCGCCGGGGTTGCCGGGCTGGCAGCCGGCTGCTATGCCCAAATGAATGGCTACGACTCGGAGATCTACGAGCTGCACACCCTGCCGGGCGGGCTGTGCACTGCCTGGGAACGCGGCCATTACGTCTTCGACGGCTGCCTCCACTACCTTTACGGCTCTGGGCCGGGTCAGCCGTTCCACCGGGTGTGGGAAGAGCTGGGTGTGGCAGGCAGGATCAATTTCATCCACCACGATGAGATGTTGCGCGTGCGCGAGCCCGGCGGAAAAGAGTTGATCGTCTACGCCGACCCTGATCGGCTGGAAGATCACATGCGGACGCTATCGCCGGCCGATGGCCCGTTAATCGAGGCATTGTGCCGGGGCATCCGTAAATTCACGCATTTCGACATGTCAGTCCTCCAACAGGCGCCGCGCGATATCATGACGCCGCAAGCGTGGGGCAAGCTGGGTCTGGCCGTGCTGCCTTATGCCCTGCCCATGGCGCAGTGGGGCACGGTCTCTGCCCGCGACTTGGCAGGGCGTTTCCGAGATCCGTTCCTGCGTCGCGCCGTGGCGCAGATGTTCACCTGGCCCGACTGCCCGGTGATGGTCGGCCAGTCGCTGCTGGCATACATGCACACCCGTAATGCCGGCGTGCCCCAGGGCGCGTCGTTAGCGTTCGCCCGGGCCATCGAGCGGCGTTACCTGGATCTGGGCGGGCAGATCCATTACCGGGCGCAGGTGGAGAAGATTCTGACGGAGGCTGATCCCGCGGGCCGCGGTCAGCGCGCGGTGGGCGTGCGCCTCTACGACGACTCGGTGCAGCGCGCCGACTACGTCATCTCGGCGGCCGACGGTCGCGGCACCCTCTTCGATATGCTCGACGGTGAGTTCGTCGACGGCGGCATCCGGCGGATGTACGACGGCCACCTGCCCATGCACTCGCAGGTGCAGGTCTCGTTGGGGATCAACCGCGATCTCAGCGGTGAGCCGCATTGGGTGACCTATCTGACGGATGAGCCGCTCACCATCACCGGTGAGGACCGCCATGAGATCATGGTGAACAACTACTGTTTTGATCCCACCCTGGCGCCCGCGGGCAAATCGGTGCTGGTTGCCATGATGACGACGCACTATCACTACTGGCAGCGCATCTATGGCCGGCGGCTGTACGACACCGAGCAGACCCAGGTGTCCGAGCTCCTGATCGATTTCCTGGAGAAGCTGTATCCGGGCTTGCGCGGGGACATCGAGGTCGTGGATGAGGCGACGCCGTTGAGTTACGAGCGCTACACCGGCAACTGGCAAGGCTCCAGCGTCGGCTGGCTGTTGACCAAGCAAACCATGTCGATGATGGTCCGGGGCGTTAAGAAGACTTTGCCCGGTCTGCGCAACTTGTACATGGCCGGGCAATGGGTGGAGCCGGGCGGCTCTGTGCCGGTAGTCGCCATGTCGGGCCGCAATGCGATTCAGCTGATCTGCCATGCAGAGGGACAGCCGTTCACGGCGACGACCGCGTAGCCATTGCTTTCAATCGGTGTCGGTCTGCAACCCCAGCGCATCCACCAGCTCCGGGTGGAGCTGCCAGCGGCCGTCGATGAGCACCTGCTGGTCCCACGGAAAGAGCACCAGCGCATCAGACACGAGCGCGACCCGGTTCGGCTTTGGCTCGGCCCAGGTGTGGCTGACCAGCGCGGCGGTGATCACCCGGGCCGCGCCCAACTCACGGACGCGGTCGGCCACCCGCGCAAGGGTTTCGCCGGTGTCAGCGATCTCATCCACCACGGCAACGACCTTGCCCGCCACCTCGGGTGACACGTCTACCTTCCACACGGGCTGGCCGTAGACTACTTCGTCGTTGAGCCGGCGCGTGACCCGCACGGGGTAAAGATCGCGGCGCAGCATGCACGCGATCTGGGTCGCGGGGAAGAGCCCGGCGCGGGCGATGCCGATCACGAGATCGACGCCCTCGCGCGCCAGGCCCTCAGCCAGCGAGGTGGCTTGCAAGACGAAACGTTCCCAGGTGATTTCTTCGACGCCCTGGCGCTGGGCATAGTCATAACTTTGCATCTTGTTTCCTTTGGGTTTTCAAGCCGCGGTCGTCAACACAGCCTTCACTCGTCCTACGCGGCCATCTTCCAGCATCACTTTGATCCCATGCGGATGGGTGGCGCTGCTTGTCAGAAGGCGCGCGACGATGCCTTCGGTCAGCGCGCCGCTGCGTTGGTTCTGCTTCTCCACAATCTGCACCCGCAGGCCGGGCCGGATGTCGGTCCGTACAGGTAGACTCACAAGAATCCTCCTCGGTTAGCATCAAGTGCATCAACCGACGCTCAACGCGTGCGCCGGGCCACCCACGGAGAGCCAGGTGAGGATCGCCGCCATCTCTTGCGGGGTTTCCACGCAGCCGCGTTCCAGCCAGAGCTGCACGACGCCGAAATGCGCCGAGAACGCATAAGAGATCGACCTTTTTCGGCGATCAGGCCGATCAAGGCGTTGCGAATGACTCTCTTGGTGCGTGCTACGCGGCGATCAATGTTCGGGCTGTGCCCCATAGTTTCCCCGCCGGCTAATGGAAAGGTTTGCACTCCGTGTCGATTATTCGTCCCTTACGGCCGTTTTGCTTATTGACCCCCGTAGGCACCCAATTATACTGCGGGGAATGCGAGATGGTCAACAGACCGTTGAAAAGTAAGTGTTGCAGGCCTGGCTGGCGCAGAGGGTGGCCGGTTACAATAGCCAGCCACATCCGTTCATCCTTCTGAGGCGCAACTGCGCGTGTACACGGCCAAGATCGGTGCGGCGGAGGCAGATCTGCGACACATGGCCGGCCTCGATCGGCCCGGGTAAAGGCCGGTCACGCAGGCGCGCTATCCCCCGCGCACGAGAGAAAAGTCGAATTCACCGACACGGTCGGATTGGGCCGAGCGCGCGTTGCCCTTGACCGCCAACACGACATACGTGGTGTTCGTTGTCGTGCTGCCGCTGCCGCCGGTATGCGTGTAGGCATGGAGCGGAGCGTTGACGACGGTGCAGGTTGTTGATGATGCGGCGCAGTCGCTGCCCGGTGCAAAATATGGCGCGTTGCCCCCGCGCCACACCTCGTAAGCGGTTGCGTTTGTGACAGCGGGCCAGTCCAAGGTGATATTACTGCCGCTGCGGCTGATCGTGACTGCGGGCGGATCCAGCGGCAGTTTGGTGAGGGTGATGTCGTCCACGAACGCGCCGCCGTTCATGATCCCGACGGAAAAGTCGCTGAGGAAATCCCAGCGCAACCACACGGAGCCGTCACCGAGGTAGTCGGTCAAGTCTACTGTGACCTCAGTCCAGTTCAACTCACCTTCCCAAATGCCGATCTGGTCGAAAATGGCCCCGTCGGCCGAAGCTCCGAAGAAAATCGAGTCGCCATAGTCGACCTCGGTGTCAAGCCATAGCCAGAATGTAATCTGGGCTTCAGCCGCATTGCTGAGATCGAAGCTTCCATAGCGCATCTGAGTGTTCATGTTGTCGGGATAGGGATTGCTCGCCGGATCGACGGCGTGTGTGCCCCCACTGGCCGGCCAGGCCGACCAGCTCCCACTATGCGGTCTGAAGTCGTCCCGGCCCCAGTAGTGGGTGTAGTTGTCGTTGCTCACGTCGGAGACTGTCCACCCACTGCTGGGGAAGGTCCCTTCGAAGTTTTCGGTCATCAGGGTCAGCGCGCCATCGGGAGCTGCGGAGGAGGCGGGGGGGAGCATCTGTGCCGCAAGCGGCGCGGCGGTCAGGGTCAAGGCCAGCAGTATGAGCCCGGTCAATGCCAAAGCTGAGCGCATGGGGCCGTTCATAGATCAAATTCCTCCTCACAAACCAAGGGGCGGAGACGGCGTCCAACGCGCTGTCTCCGCCTCCTCGTTTCATTTTTTCAGTTGAGCTGATCGGCGCAACCTGCTTCCCAGCGGGCCTGGTACTCAGGGCAGCAGGACGGTCTCAGACTCGTGGCCCACCGGCGCATCGCGGTACATCAACAGCAACCCTTTTTGCGACGGGGAATAGGTCGCTCCGAGGGTTGGCGTCACGTAGATCAGCGGCTTGCTGGAGGATGCCGGCACCGAGAAGAACCATTGGCCCGGACGATACTTCGGCAAACCGGTTGTATAGGTGTGTTTTGAGCTGCAGTCGAACGGCGAGCAATCCCAGAGGCCGCCAGTGAAGTAGGCATCGAACGCATACACGGCGAATTTGAACTTCTGGTACTTGGTCACATCGATGGCCGCAGCCGGCACCGGCAGGATCCAGTTCTGTGAGTTGAAGTTCGAGTTGGCGAAGAAGTAGGGCCGCAGGGCTTTGGCGCCATCCGCAGGGTTGATGTCGGCCACGAATACCGCGTTGCGACCGTCCCCCGCATTCATCGTCAGGTCCGCATTGAACACTACGTAATCGTCGGTGCCATCGGCGTTGCTGTCCACATAGATATCGAACTCGACGGGGTAGTTGTGCGACGCGCGGAACGGCTCGTCGTAGACGGTGATCCCAAAGTCAACGACGTCATCGTTGACCGGCGTGAATGGCTGCGCGATGATCTTGGCGAGCTTGCTGATGTCGGGCACCTTGTAGCCGCGCACGCCGACTTCCTTGATGTCGATCGCCGTGGCGTTGATGCCGGGCAGGATGCCGGGCTGGTAGTCCGTCTCCAGACAGTTGCCGTCGCCATCTACGATTTCGCAGTTGTTCGGGCTGATCTCGACCAGCGCCAGCGCGTCCGTCATGCCCTTCTTGTACGGGCCGGCGTTCGTCAACGTGATCACCGGACCGATCTTGCTGGTGACGCGGGTGTCGGCGGTCTGCTTGGGCAGGATCTGCCACGGCATGCGCACAGTGCTCCCCGCGGAGCCGTCGACGGTGATAAAGCCATCATACTCGAACAGGGTGAGCGTTGGGCACCCCGTGAGCGGGTTGATACTGCCGGGAGCCGAGGGATCGCAGTAGATGTTGGTGCCCGCGTTGCCGAAGGTGCCCGCATCGATGGTCCAATCGCGCAGGCCCGCGGCGTTCACTGTCAACGTCACATCCACCACCAGATTGTCAACATCCGGGTTGAGGATCGCCCTGGGCGGCACGGTCAACGTGGCAGGGGAGACGGTCACCGAAACGCCGCGCGCTTCATCGTCCAGGTAGCGGAACGCCGCGCTCAAGTCATAGGTGCGCGTCTCGGTGCTGGCATTGATGATGATCACATGGCGTGTTTCACTGTAGCTTGTGGCCACGCCATCGTAGCCGAAGGAGATGCTTCCGGAAACCGCGTTCCAGGCGTTGAAGAAATCGTTGCCGAACGGGTAGGCGCTGAGGCACTCCTCGGAGTAGTTATACCACTCCGGCATCAGCATCCCCAGCAGCAGGCGCGTCGGCCCGTTGGTCGGCGGGGTCGAGACGGTGCACGGCTCCTCGAACCGCGGGTCAGACTTGGACATCTCCAACCACTCCTGGAGGTCGGTGACATCCAGCGCGAAGACATCGGTCTGGTAGGCCGCGAGCGCATCGACGCGGCCTGCGCCTTGCAGTGTGATCGGCGCGAGGAAGCCGCGTCCACCGTTGGCCAGGCTGCCGCCGATGGTGGTGTCCGGGAAGGCGTTGTTCATCAGGATGGCCTTGACTAACGGCGTCATCGAGATGCCGGGTCGGACCACGCCTGGGTTGGCATCGTTCAAGATGCCGCGCTGTTCCAGGTTTTGGACGACGAGGGCGGCCGCGCCCGCGACCATCGGCGAGGCGCCGGAGGTGCCGCCGAACGCGGTCTTGCCGTTGCCGGTCCCCACCTCAGCAGAAACGCTGGCGCCCGGCGCCGCGATATCCGGCTTGATGCCGCCATCCGCCGCGCGCGGCCCGCGGGATGAGGTGGCTACGATGTCATCTTGCAGCGCAATGGTGTCGTTCGGGCTGGTTGAGGCAGTCTGGCCCAGGACGCTCTTGAGGCTGGTCCCATCGTTCTGGGTGATGCTCAAGACGGGCGCACCCACCGTGCCGCCGCCGTAACTGAAGCTCGGCGGGGTGTTAGAGAATTGGTTATTGGCCACCAACACTAACACGGCGCCGGCCGCACTGCCGTTGGCGCCTTTGATGCTGACCGCACAGGTGCCCCGGTTCACCAGCAGTACCTTCCCGGTCAGCGACCCGGCCGCGAACCCCCCGCAGCCGTCCAGGTTGCCGCCGGTGCCGTCACCGTACTGCAGCGCACCCGTGATGGGCGCCGCGATGGTTGGCCCCCACGGTTGCAGCAATCCGGCTGCGCCCGCTGCGCCCGCCGTCACCTTGTAGAGCTTGTCGGAGGGCACGGTGCTCTGCGCCACACTGATCGCGCCGGCCGCCGCGGAGGGCGAGCCGACGATGTACGGCTTATCGCCGCTGTTGCCCGCGGCGACGACCACTACCGAGCCATAGTAGCTGGCGATGTTGGCAAAGTGGGTCAGATCATCTTCGGGCTGGCCATAGGGCGAGCCGAGGGACATGTTGATGACGTCGGCGGGATCGAAGGTGGTGCAGTCCTCATCCACCCCCGGTTCGCACGCGCCCCAGTCCGAATCGTCCAGGTCCAAGGCATCATCGATGGCCAACAGCAGAGCCAGGCCGTTGCACGAAGTGGAGACAGCGCTGCACGCCTTGAACGACCACAGCTTCACGCCGGGTGCCACGCCTTGGTCGCCGGCGCCGGGGGCCGATTCCTGGCCGCCGATGATGTCGGCCACATGCGTGCCGTGGCCTTCATAGTCGATGGGATTCAGGTCGGGCTGGATGACGTCACTGTTGACGGGCCACGCATCGCCCACCCAGTCGTAGCCGCCGGCCACCTTGTGGGTCGGGCCGAACAGCGCGGGGTCGGGCGCCAGCGCATGGGCGTTGCATGTGGGGTCGGTTGGGTCAGGGATGGCGGTAGGATCGCCGCAGTACGCCTGGGCATACGCCTCAGCCGTGCCGGGGCCGCCGAATTTGATGTGGGTGTAGTCGATGCCCGAGTCGATCACCGCAACATCCAGGCCGTAGCCGGTCCAGATGTGCGTGCCGGTGACGCCCTGGCCTTGCACGCCGGTCGCACCGATCCAGGGCACGGTCTCTGTGAGCGCCAGCTCGTAGTTGCCGATCCCGCGCACCCCAATCACGTTCTGCAGGCCGCGCAGTTGCGTGATTTTTTCGCCGTCAATGATCACGCCCAGACCGGCCGACGCCTCGATGAAGCGTCCGACCACCTGGCCGCCTAACGCCTCAACTTGTGGGATGAGGGCGTCCTGAAGCGCCATGATCTCCTGGACGTAGGCGCGGCGCTGCGCATGCGTCCAAAATTTGCCGACTGTGGCCAGCGGGGCCTTGTCGATGTGCAGCACGACCTGCACCGGGCCGGTCAATTGGCTGCCCGGTACCTGATCCCACGATTGCGCGGTGGCCTCTTCCACCAGACGCAAATGCGAGGGCAACTTCGGGGGAGTCGTTTCCGCGGCGGCCGTTCCGGGGATGAAAAGGCTGCCGGCCAACAAGGCAACCAGCAGGAGCGCTGGGCCTGTCCGCCAATTTTGCGTACGCATAGGTCCTCCCTTGGGCTGATCGCGAACGACAGAAGCAGCACACGCGATGCGCCTATCATAGCAGATTTGAAAGGAATGTCAACTTATCTTACTTGCAAATTTCCTAAATGTGATCAAAGTTGTATAATGGATTTCGCGATAGATTTACAGGTAGACGTGTCGCTGAAACAGATCGATGCGCTGGCTGGCGGTCGGGCCTTCCAGCCGTTGTTTCGAGCGAGCTGTCTGAAACGGGGTGGGACCGATCGGCTCGGTCCCCGCATCTGACGAAAAACAAGAGGCGCACACGGCTGTGTGCGCCTCTTGTGCTGTTGCGTGCCGGCCCGCGGCAGCGCAAACACCTTGGCGGTGTTTGCGAGCGGATGCTCGCATCAGCGCTCGTACTTGGAGTCTTCGATCTGGCGGCGGAGCTTTTCTTCCGGGTTGGGTGGCGCATCGGTTGCTTCGGCCGGCTCGCCGGCCGGCCCGCGCTGAGCGGCTTCGGCCGCGGCCAGTACCGTCGGCGATGCCGCGGCCACGATGCTCCATTTGCCGCAGTGCGGACAGCGGCTCAGCTTTCCGGTCACCAGGTTGGGGCTCAGCAGTTGGCGGGCAAAAATCTGGCCGCAGCGCGGGCAGATCGCGCCGCCGGCCGGCCCATAGCGGCCGAATGCACTCTTAGCGGCCGTGCCCCCGCCGCCACCGAGCATCGGAATGACCCGGCGCACGATCACGATCAGGACGACAACCCCCACCAGAACCAGCTCCAGCCGAGGCTGAGAGCTATCTTGCCCCGCGGTTGAGCAGCCGGTCATACGCAGACCTCGACTGAGATCGTAAGCCGCTGCGGGCGTGGCCGCCCACGTCGCGGAAATCAGCATGGCCGCGCATGCAAGCAGCAGAGACAGACGCATCTTCATGGCTTTCCTCCAGCGCTCGCCCGATTTCGTCCCGCAGGGACGCGCTGGGCGTGCGAGTCAAACCCATTATCGGCATCGTGCGTGATCGGTCAAGTCAGCGACCGGCAGCATACGCGTGTGTCATTCTGCGCGACCGGCAGGAAGCGAACAATCTCTTGCCCACAGGGGTCTGCCCGGTGATTCTTCATCTGTTGTGTTCTCGTTGCGTCTCAGGGGGCTGTTGCGAAAAGGCATTTGAGATACGCGCCTTCGGGGAAGCGCACGGGGTGGTCGATGGCGTGGCCGGTGCGGTCGATCTCGCGCAGCGGGCGGCCCGCTTGCTGCGCTGTGCGGTTGACTGCGGCAAAAAAGGCCGCGTCGGTAACCCGGCTGGAACAAGAGGCCATCACCAGCGTCCCACCGGGCGTCAGCACATCCAGCGCCAAGCCGGTCAGCCGGCCATAGGCCTGGATAGCGCCGCTCACTTCGCTCTCCCGTTTCGCCAGCGCGGGCGGATCGACGATCACCAGGTCGAACCGTTCGCGGCGCCGGCGCAGATCGGCCAGCATGACGAACGCGTCGCCGGCCAACACGGCGTGCTCGGCCGCGGCCACCGTCGGCAGATGCCGATTGAGGTCAAAATTGCGCTGGGCGGCCGCCAACGCCGGCGCGCTCGCATCCAGGCTAAGCACCTCCGGCGCACCGCCCCGCGCGGCGTAGAGCGAGAAGCCGCCGGTGTAGGCAAAGACGTTCAAGGTGCGCCGGCCCCCGGCCAGCTTGCCGACCCGCGCTCGGTTGTCGCGCTGATCGAAGAAAAACCCGGTCTTCTGCCCCCGCAGCACATCCGACTCGAACTGCAAGCCGTTTTCCGAGAAGGAGACCGGCCCATCCGGCGCGGGCCCGGCCAGGATCACGCCATCGGTTAACCCGTAGAGCAGCTCCGGCCGGCGCAGCAGATCGCGGCTCAGCCGCAGCACGATGCAGCGGGACGGACAGACCTCGTCCAGTGCGGCGCGCAGATTGGCCAGGTGCGGCAGCCAGGCGGCCGTGTAGAGCTTCAGCACGAGGACCGCGTCGTATCGGTCGATGACCAGGCCGGGCAGACCGTCGTTTTCGCCATGCACCAGCCGATAGCCTGTGGTGCCGTTTTCGGGCAGCGTGGCGCGCCAGGCCAGCGCCTCGGCGAGCTTGCCGCTCAGCCAGGCCCGGTCGATGGCGGCCGGTGCGCCCTGCTGCAGCACGCGCACGCGTATCGCCGACGCCGGATCGTACAGCCCAATGGCGGCAAACCGGCGCCGGTCATCGAAGATCACGGCCAGATCGCCCGGCTGCCCCTCGCCGCTCAGCCCGGTGATGCCCTGCTCGAACAGCCAGGGATGGCCCGCGCGCAGCGCGGACAGTGCCGCGGAGGTGACGCGCACGGCCAACCGGCGCGCGGCCGGCGGCGGGATGTGGGCGAGGGGATCGGCCGGGGTTGTTTTCATCGGCGCCTCAGGGCCGGGGACCGAGCGGCCGGTTTGATCTGGCCGGCGGCATCTGCGGCTGATCTGGCCGCGGCCGGGCCTTGCCCGACGGCCTTTCGCCCGCGGTGGGCGCGCCGGGCGGTCCCGATTTGACCGCCGGAGGGCGGCTCAGCTCCTGGCGCGGGGCCCCACGCCCTGTGTCGGTGGCTGCCGGCCCTGTCTTAGCCGGTTGAGCAGCGGCCGTGGTCGGCGCCGGGACCACGCTTCGGGCAGCCGCGCGCGCCGGCCGCGCCTGGGGGCGCGGGTCACGTGCGAATTCGTGGTCGTGTGTGGGCGCGGGCGCGTGATAGTCGAAGCCCGTCAAGGTGCGGCGTTCCAGCTTGTGGCCCAGCACGCGCTCGACCGCGCGCACTTCCTCGACGTCCTCGGCCGTCACCAGCGTGAACGCGTCCCCCGTCTGCTCGGCGCGGCCAGTGCGGCCGATCCGGTGCGTGTACGCGTCGGTGGTGTCAGGCATGTCGTAGTTGATGACGTGCGAGATGCTCAGCACGTCGATGCCGCGCGCCGCGATATCGGTTGCCACCATGATGCGAAAATCGCCCGACCGGAAGCCATCCAGCGAGGCCTGCCGCCGGTTTTGCGACAGGTTGCCCTGGAGCGAGGTCGCGCTGAAGCCGGCCTTCTCCAACTGCTGGGCGACCCGCTTTGCGCGGTGCTTGGTGCGGGTGAAGATGAGCACCGAGCCGGTGCTGGTGTTGTGCAGCAAATCGATCAACAGCGCGGTCTTCAGATGCTGCGGCACGGGGTAGAGCGCGTGCGCGACTGTGTTTGCGGGCGCGGCGTGGCCGATTTGCACGGTCAGTGGGTCGCGCAGGACCTCACCCGCCAGCGCACGAATGTCATCGGGCATGGTGGCTGAGAAGAGCAGCGTCTGGCGTGTTTCGGGCGTCATCCGGACGATGCGCCGCACGTCGGGCAGAAAGCCCATGTCGAACATGCGGTCGGCCTCGTCCAGCACCAGCACTTCCACGCCGGACAGGTTGACCGTGCCCTGGCGAAGGTGATCGAGCAGCCGGCCGGGGCAGGCGACCACGATCTCGGGGCCGGCCCGCAAGCTCTGCAACTGTGGCGTGAAGCTGACGCCGCCGTAAATCGCCATGCTGTGCAGCCCGGTTTGTTGGCCGAGGTCAACAAATGACTGATGGATCTGCTCGGCCAGCTCGCGCGTGGGCGCGACGATCAGGGCGCGCACACGGCCGCGCGGGCCGCGTTCCAGGCGTTGGAGGATGGGCAGGGCGAACGCCGCCGTCTTGCCGGTGCCGGTCTGGGCCAGGCCCATGACGTCGCGGCCGGCCAGGATGGGCGGGATTGCTTGTTCTTGGATCGGGGTCGGTTCTTGATAACCGAGCGCGGCTACGCCCGCCGCAATGCGCGGGCTGAGGTTAAATATCGAAAATGTCACTGAAAGTCCTTCCTGACTCTGAATCACTGAGCCAAGTCGCACTCTCAGCCCAATCTCAATCTTATTGATCTTATGAATTAGTATAACATGTCTCACCGAAATTCACTAATTCATCCCCCCACATCGCTTGCCTGATCCCTTTGGCACCCCCTGCACAGGTCACGGATTCCCCGGATGACCGGCTCACCCGATCCGCACCGAACGCATCGAGATGGCGCAGTAGGTGACGCGGTGTGCGAAAAAGCTCACCGGCTCGCCGGGCTCCTGCATCCCCAGCACATAGAGCAGCGGCAGGAAGTGCTCGTTGGTCGGGATCGACAGGGCGGCGCTGCGGCCCCAGCGTTCGTAGTCGATGATGGCTTCGTGATCCCCGGCGAGCATCAACTTTTCCAGGGTCGCGTCGAACTCCGTTGCCCAATCATGGGCGCGGTCTTCCCAGCACATGATCCCCAGGTTGTGGACCATGTTGCCGCTGCCAATGACCAGGACGCCACGGTCCCGCAGCGAACGCAGCGCACGGCCGAGCTGGTAATGATAGGCCGGCGGCTGGGTGCGATCGAGGCTCAACTGCACCACGGGGATATCCGCTCCTGGAAACATCCGCAACAGCACGGACCACGCGCCGTGATCCAGCCCCCAGCCCATGTCTGCCGCGACCGGCGCCGGGGTGATCTCCTGTACCCGCTTGGCAAGCTCCGCCGAACCGGGCGCCGGATACTGCTGCTGGTAGAGCTCCGGCGGGAAGCCGTAGAAATCGTGGATCGTCTTGGGCGCCGGCATCGCGGTGACCTGGGTCCCGCGGGTTTGCCAGTGCGCCGAGACGACCAGGATGGCTTGCGGCCTGGGCAGCGCACGGCCTGCGTCCGCCCAGGCCCGGCTGAACTCGTTATCTTCGACGGCATTCATGGGGCTGCCGTGCCCCACAAAGATCACCGGCATCTTTTCGTTTGTTGGGGAGAAATCCGGTTGAACACTGGCCATGTTTGTCCTCCATGATGCTGCGGCCTCGATAAGCCGTCGGTCGGTGGCTTGTCGAGGCCGCAGCATAGCATGAAAGTCGCGAAAAACACATTAGGACAGGTTGCCAACCTGTCCTACACGCCAGGATTTGGACCGGTGCTACAATAGACATTCTCCCAGGTCGCAGCGGCCGTTGCCATTGCTGTCCACATAGCGCCGGCAGTGACCGGGGTAAGAGCACCCCCTCCGGCAGCGAACGACGCACGACGATATGCTGCTCGTGCTTGCCTGTGTCGTGTTGGCGGGCGTCGTCTCATCGTTTCCGGCCGATGGTTCGGCCTGTGCATCCAGGCGATCACCGAGGACGTTTGCGCCCGCTAACACGGCCGCCACACCCACAACGCCCATCAGTTTGACGAACTCTCGCCGATCGAGCCGGGCTGCCACAGCCGCAGGTTGCACCGGTTGGGTGCGACCTCGGGTGGCCGGGGTCGGGAAGAGCCGGCGTTGGGAGACGTTCACGATCCACCGCCAGTGCAGCCCGATTTTAGCCACCAGGAGCCCCAGCGTCAGAAGCGAGGCGGTCACGTGGACGTTGAACCAGGCGGCATAGTTCGCCAGCGCCAGGTCGGCCCAGGTCGAGATGACCAGGCCGGTGACCGAGATCGCCAGCAGCCCGACCGCCAGGGCGGCATCGACGACATAGAACAAGCGCGCCCGCCCACTCGTGCGTCCCAAGAATCGCGCTGTGACCGTTTTTACCCAGGTCGAGTGTGCCGCCAGGTGCCAACCGGCCAGGGCCGCAATCGCCACGCCCAGCCATTGGTGCAACGCCACACCGGTAAGGTCCAGCGCCAGCGCCAGAAGAAAACCGCCGAACAGGACGGCATCCATGATCCAGTTCGATTTCTGTTTATCAAGTTTCATCAGGCCCTCCGTATTGCCACTATGGTAGGAATCATAGCAAGTGGGTATAAAGAAGGCGTTAAGCAAGTGTTCGTAATCCGTTGACATTTTGATGGAATTAATGCGCAAAAATAGATCAAGTATAAAACTAAGTCTTGACAAGTGAGCCCAGACAAAATACAATACAACCGGAAGGTGTTGAGTACCTGGTTGAAGGAAAGACAGTGATGAGGAGCGATTCTGATGGATGTTAAACACGTTTTGCAGCACAAACCGGCCGGTGTCTGGTCTACTTCGCCGCGCTCGACTGTGTATGAGGCGCTGGAGCTCCTGGCTGAAAAGAATGTCGGCGCTTTGCCTGTGCTTGAGGAGGGGCGGCTGGTCGGCATGTTTTCGGAGCGCGATTATGCCAGGAAGGTCATCTTGCGGGGCCGCTCCTCGAAGGAGGCCACGGTCGGTGAGCTGATGTCGACTCCCGTGTACACCGTGGGGCCTAACGAGCCGATCGAAACCTGTATGCAACTGATGACCGAGCGGCATATCCGTCATCTGCCCGTCATCGAGGGCGATCGTGTGGTGGGCATGATCAGCATCGGCGACGTCGGCAAGGCGATCATCGCCGATCAACGCGTAGTCATTCGGGATCTGGAGAGCTACATCACCGGCGCCCCCGGTTGATGGGCGCACCGGAGGCCGGCCATGGCAGCGTCACGCCAGGCGCGCGACCAGTAGTTTGAGATGGCTTTCCCGGTCGGGCAAGCTCGGAAAATCCAGGGCGGGCGCCTGGTAGACGCCAACGATTTCAGCAGCGCGCCAGGCCTCATCAAGGCCAACCACCACCCGGTCGCGGAAACGGTGCCATGACAGATCAGCGACGTTGCAGCACGCTATCAGCAGGCCATTCGGTGCGATCACCTGCGCCGCGGCCCGGGCGAGCTTGCTGTAGTCTTGGGACGCGCTGAAGGTGTGGGTTTTGGTGCGGGCAAACCCAGGCGGGTCCAGGATGACGATATCGAACAGTGCGTGCTCGCGCGCCAGGCGCGGCAGCAGATCGAAAGTGTCGCCGTAGAGGAAATCCTCGCCGGCCGGTGCGAACCCGTTGGCGCGATAGTTGGCTCGGCCGCGCTCCAGGGCGGGCCATGACACATCCAGGTTGACGGCACGCTCGGCTCCACCGGCCAGGGCCGCAACGCCGAACCCACAGGTGTAGGCGAAGCAGTTCAGGACACGTTTGCCCGCCGCCCAGGCGCGCACCCGACCGCGCATCTCGCGCATATCCGCAAAGATGCCGGGGTTCCAACCCTCGCCTGGCCGCACCAGGTAGGCCAATCCGTCCTCGTGCGCCGGATACTCACCCAGGGCCGGCCCCCAAACCGGCTTCGCTGGCGCCAGCGCCGGCAGCGCCTCCTCTTCGACGCGGCTTGCCTGCTGCTGGCGATACTTGACGTAGAGCGCGCGGGCATCGGTTGCCTGCGCCAGCCGCTCGATCAAGCCAGGCGCCAGGGGATCCGGTCGCCCTTCTTCATCGTAGATGCCCACAACCAGCGCGTCGCCGTACCGGTCGACCGTCAGCCCGGCCAGGCCATCGGCCGCGCCGTTGATCAGCCGATAGAGGGTTGTGTGCGGGTCGGCGACCAGCGGTGCGCGGCGCGCCAGCGCCAGGTCGATCAGCCCGGCCAACCCCGCGGCGCCCGGTTTGACTTTGCGGATGTGTTTGGTCGCGGCCAGGGCCAGTTCGGGCAGGCCGGTTGCCAGTCGGGCGAAGAATGCCGGCGGCGGCGCGGTGAAGGTGACTGGCTCTCCGGTGGCGGGATGGCGCAGCGTCAGGCGGTGGGCGTGCAGTCCCAGGCGCGGCGCCACGCCGGATGGGCCGGGTTTGCCGGTGGGCGGGCGGCCGATCGGCGCTGCCGACCCGCCCGGCATCGATTTGAGCGCCATCTCGGCCGCGCGGTAAATCGGATCACCGACCACCGGGCTGCCGAGGTGTGTCAGGTGGACGCGAACCTGGTCGCTGTTGCCGGTTTCCGGGATGGCTTCCACCAGGCTGAAGCGTTTATCCGGCGCGGTTTCCAGCACCCGATAGCGCGTGATGGCGCGCTGCCCGCGCTTGTCCTTTGCCGTTGTCACGCGGTAGAGGCCCTGTGCGTCGCGTGCCAGCGGCGCGTCGATCACGCCCGTGGGCTGCGCGGGGGTCCCGTACACCAGGGCCAGATAGGTGATCTCGGTGGTGCGCCGGGCGAACAGCTCGGCCAACGCCGACTTGGCCTCTTGCTGCGTG
>JAPKMS010000232.1 GCA_026645775.1 Anaerolineae bacterium | reverse complement strand
GCGCCACACCGGAGATGCTGAAAGCCAGGTCAACGGTGGGCGCATCCAACAAAACGCCCGTCAGCCGATTGCCGGCCGCGGTGCTGGCGGTGTGGCTGCCGTGCCCCTCGGCATCCTCCGGGTTCATCCCGCTGTTGGTGTAGCTGTAGACGCCGATCAGCTTGTCGTTGCACGGCAGGGTCGGATCGTAGTTCGCGTGCGACGGATTGCACCAGCCGTAAAAGTGGCCGCGGGGGTTGGTATGGTTGTAGCCATCCCCAGCGGGCGCCGTCGGGGCCGGATCCTGAAACGAGGGGTGATCCATGTTGATGCCGGTGTCGACGATGCCCACCACGACCCCCTCGCCGCACTTGCCGCCGGCCGCGCAGGAGCCCAGCGCGCCCCAGATGGCCGGCGCGCCGATCCAGGTCGGGCCGCGATCGGTGAGCAACTGGCGCACCTGCCGCGGCTCCACCTGCTTGACGCCGGGCAGCGCGGCCACGCGTGCCGCCTCCGCGGGCGTCAGCTTCAGGGTCAGGCCGTTGAGGACGACATCGTAGATGTAGCCCACCTCAGGGGTGCGGCCAAGCTGTTCGGCCGCGCGCTGCAGGAACTCAGCACGCTTCTCTGCCAGGAACCCCCCGTAGGCCCGGCTGGCGGAGCTGGTTACATCCAGCTTGCGCGCACCGGTGACCTCAGGGCTGGTCGCGACCAGGTCGCGAAGGCCGCCGCGATATGCGGCCAGAGGCGCATCGTTCAACTGAATGATGTAGATTTGCAATTCATCTTCCTGAACGGCACTGAGTGGGTGGGGGGCGGTCACCGGGAATTCAGGGGCCGCATAGCTCACCGGCACAAACAGCGCCAGCAGCACGACAACGGTTATGACGAGAGAAAGGCGCCGGCTCATCAGCACACTCCTTACAATGAGGGATCGGTCAAATGGCGGTCATTATACCAGGCCACGGCTCAAAAGAAAATCGTCACATGCCAGAAGCATACGGGCAAGGCCGCTCAGCGCCAATCCATTTGCCAAGTGGTCTCAAATACAGTACAATCTGCGCCATGAGCAAGCGCATCCGTCTGGCCGCCTTCCTGGTTATGCTTCTGAGCCTGTTCCCGGCCGCGCCGGGGGCGGCTGCATCGAGCGAGCTGCCTGTCCGGCTGCGCATCGGCGTGACGGCCGATGGCATCGTGCGCGTGACGCCGGCCGACCTGACTGCCGCCGGCCTGAATCCGGGCATGATCGATCCGCACACCTTTGCCATGAGCAGCCTGGGCAAGCCGGTTGCGATCGCGGTGAGCGGTGAGGCCGACGGCCATTTCGACACGGGCGACAGCATCCTGTTCTTCGGTCAGCGCTTTCGCGGGCCTGAAATGGATCAGAAGTACACCGATGAGCGCGTCTACTGGCTCGATTTCGACGGCTCGACCGGCCTGCGCATCCCCGAGACGGATGCGACACCCCACGGCGATCTGACCCCGCGCACCGACTTTGCCGCCACGCTGCACGTGGAGCCCTCGAACTACTGGTACACCCTGCACTCGCTGAACATGGACACGCAGGACACCTGGTACTGGGAAAGCATCCGGGTGACCACGCCGGGCCAGACCGTGACCCGCGCCCTCACCGTCCCGGTCCCCGATCCGGTGCTCGACGCGGCGTCAACGCTGCGCCTGGAGCTGATGGATCGCCCGCCCCAGGGCTACATCGCGCAATCCCATCACACCGTGGCCGGCGTGAACGGCTTGCAGTTGGCGGATGAAACGTGGATCGGCCATGGGCGCAAGGTGCTCACCCTGAACGTGCCGGCGGACCGGTTGATCAACGGCGCCAACACGGTCAACGTGAGCGAGATCCGGCCGGCCGACAGCACGCTTGAGGATTGGATTTACGCGAACTTCGTAGAGCTCGACTATCGGCGGCAGTTCCGGGCGGCCCAGGGGCAGCTCGATTTCGTCGCCGAGCAGACCGGGCCCCAGGAATACGCGGTGGCCGGGTGGGCGAATGCGCAGGCCGCGGTCTGGGACATCTCGGACCCGCTGCAACCCAAGCGGTTGGTCGGCGCGACAGCCACAGTCGTCGGCTCGGAGACCCAACTGCGGTTCCGGGCCACCCCCCAGTCCGGCGCTCGCTACTGGCTGCAGGCCGAGAGCACAATTGCCACGCCGGCCAGCGTGCGGATCCGCAAGCCGACCGGTCTGCGCGCACCCACCGAGGGGGCCGATGCCGTCATCGTGACGCCGGCGCTGTTGTACCCGGCCGCCGAACGGCTGGCCGCTTGGCATCGCGCCCACGGCCGCCGCGCACTGGTGGTCGACATCCAAGCCGTCTACGATGAGTTCAACGACGGCATCTATCACCCGAAAGCCATCCCCGCCATGCTCGCCTGGGCGCAGACCGAGTGGCCCGGCTCGCCGCCCATGTATCTCACTCTGGTCGGGGATGGACACTGGAATTTCAAAGGCTACAACCCGTCCGTCTATCCCGATGGCCCAAACCTGATCCCGCCTTACCTGGACTGGGTCGACACGGTGCAGGGCGAGGTGCCGTCGGACTCAGCCTTCGGCGACCTGGACGGGGACCGGATACCTGAGATCGCGGTGGGACGTTTGGCGGTCAACACGCTGGCCGAAGCCCAGGCAGTGGTGGACAAGATCATCACCTACGACGAGGGCGTCCGGGCCGAAGCGTGGCAGAAGCGGACGGTCTTTGTCGCCGACGACGCGGACAGTGCAGGCGATTTTCAGGCACTCACGGACGAGATCATCGCTGAGAAGCTCCCGGCGGACCTGACGCCGCAGCGGATCTACTTGGGCCAAAACTACCCGGACGCAGTCACCGCGCGGGCGGCCCTGGTTGATGCACTCAATTCCGGCGCCTGGATGGTGCAGTATACCGGCCACGGCGGGATCAATTTCTGGGCGCGCTGGGGCGCCGACACGCTCTGGCGCACCCAGGACATCGCCGGCCTGTCCAGCCCTGGCCGCCTGCCGGTCGTGATGACGTTCAACTGCCTCGACGGCTACTTCGCGTACCCCGGTTCGCCCAGCATCGCGGAGCTGATGCAGCGCCAGCCCGCGGGCGGCTCGGTCGCGACGATCTCGCCCAGCGGCCTGGGCTACACCTACGATCAGCACGTCTTCCGTTCGATCCTGATGGACGTGATCTTCCGAGACCAGGTGCGCGAGATCGGCCGCGCCTTGCTGTTGACCAAACAGCGCTACGATGCCACCTATTCACGCGGCAATCCATACCTCAGCTATCTGATCGGCTCCATGATGCTGTACGGCGATCCCGCGATGCGCTTACCGCTCGGCAACATCCGCCACTATCTCCCCGTGGCCCTGATGGGGCCCGGTTAAATCATCCGACCTGAGTGAGACACGCTATGCGCATTTTTTTGATTCATGCACCCCAACGCGGCGCCCTCGTGCGCCTGGCAGCGGTCCTATTGATCGCGGCCGCGTTCTTCGCCCCGATCGGGCCAGCCCGGGCCGCGATCACACTGGCAGAGATCAGCGCCACCGCGCAGACAGACAACACCATCCTCGTGCGGTGGGTCACTGCCACTGAGTCAAACAGCTCTCAGTTTATCTTGTATCGCTCTGGGCAGGTGGATGGCCCGTGGGACACCGAGATAAACCGGCAAGACGCCAAAGACATAAGCGGGCTCGTCGGCGCAACCTACACCTACATCGACGCCGCCGTCGAACCGGGCAAGACCTACTATTACGTGTTGGGCGAGCTGGAGAAGACCGGCAGCCTGATCAAGTACACCGATGCCCGGCGCCAGGCGACTGTCGGCCAGACGGGGTCTGAAACCGCCACCCCCACACAAACCGCGACCCGCACGGCCACACCTACGGCAACCGCGACCCTGGGTCCGCAGTTGACGGCCACCCGGCAGTTCACCAACACACCGCGGCCCACCGCGACAAAGACTCCGAGCCTGCCGTTTGGCATGACCGCGAGCCCGGCGCCCGCCGGACCGGGCCCTGCAACGCCGTTGCCGGGCGCCACCATCTCCACGCCCGGCGGTGCGCAACCGGGCAGCACGCCGATCGCACCCGCGCCCGCGGCCTCGCCCGTCGATCCTGGCGCCGCGCCGGTCGAAACAGCAGCCCCTGTGTCTGTGCCAGCCACCCTCGCGCCCTCGGCCGATCCAGCCACCCAGGCCCCGGCTGAAGCGACCGCCACGCCGCAGACATTTGGCCCCGCAGGCACCGAGCAACCCCTGTTGGGCGCCTCGACCCGGACGGAGACACGGCCGACGCCGGCCCCCGCAGCGCAAACGGCGCGCAACAGCCGCCTCATCCTGCTCTTGGGCGGCCTGGCATTCGGCCTTGCCGCGCTGCTCGGCGGGGCAGCCTTCGCCGTCTGGCGCTCGCGGCAGCGTTGAGCGCCATGATCAACCCCACCTATCATCGGCTCATCGCCCGCGCCGGCGGGGTGTTGGCGCTGTTTCTGCTGGCGCTGGCTGCCGCGGCCTGCCGTCCGGCGGCCAGCGGGGCCACCGCCGTCAAGCTGGTGATCGACGCGGATGGCGTCTACCAGGTATCGGCCGGGGCATTGCAGGCTGCCGGGTTTGACCTGGTAACCGCCCGCCCCGAGGCGTTGCAGTTGAGCAGCGGCGGCGAGCCGGTCGGGTTCACGCTGGTGGGGGAGGGCAAGAACCGGGCTGTGCGGTTCTATGGCCAGGCGCTGGGGCCGCAAGCCTACACGGCGCAGAACGTCTATTGGCTGAGCCGCGAAGTCACGCCCGCTGCTGCTGTCGTCCTCGCCGCGCGCCCCGCGGCGCCGGCCGGCAGCGCCGTCAGCGCCGTGATGACGGCCACCGTGCGCGCCGAGGAGCAGCGCCTGTACTACGGCCAGGCCGGGGCAGGCGAAGATCGGTGGGTATGGCAGGCGCTGTCCGCGCCGGCGGAGACAACGATACCGCTGGCCGTGCCCGATCCCGCGGGGGGCAGCGGCGTGCTGCGCGTGCAGGTGATCGGCAATTCCACTGCCCAAACGACGCCGAACCATCACCTGGTGCTTTCGTTGAACGGCGCCCAGATCGCTGAAGATGCCTGGGGCGGCATGGGGGCGCACGTCATCACCGCGACGGCGCCGGCCGGGCTGCGCCCAGGCGAAAACCGGGTGCTGTTGGCCGCGCCGGGCGACACGGGCGCCCCCGCCGACTCAGTGCTGCTGGATTGGGTGGAGCTGAGCTATCCCAGGGAGCTGGCGCTGACGGGCAGCGAGCTGACCTTCAGCGGAGCGGCTGCCGGCTACAGCTTCCGCACGAATCAAGCGCTCGCCGCGCTGTGGGACATCACCGATGCGGCCCGGCCCATAGCCCTCACCGACTACACCGCGGCGGATGGCGTCGTGCGCCTGGCCGGCGACGGCACGGCCCGCCGCTTCGTCGCCGTGACCCAGGCCGGCTTGCGCACCCCGGCCGCGATCACCGCCGTCGATCCAGCCAGCGACCTCCGGGCCTGGCCCGGCGGCGCCGACATGATCGTGGTCACCGTGCCGCAGTTTCGGGAGGCATTAAAGCCGTTGGTGGCGGCCCGCGAGGCGCAGGGGATACGCGTCGCGGTGGTCGATGTGACCCAGGTCTATGACTTCTTCAGCGCCGGCCGCGCCGGCCCCGAGGCCATCCGGGCCCTGGTGCAACACGCCACCGCCCACTGGACGCCGCCGGCCCCACGCTTCCTGCTGTTGGCCGGTGACGCGAGCTATGATCCGCGCGGCTACCTCAAGGGCAGCGAGATCGACCTGGTCCCAACGCAATTGGTGATGACGCACTTCTCTGGCTGGACCGCATCTGACGTGTGGTACGCGCTGCCGGGCGCAGGGGATTCGGTGGCTGGAGGCCCGCTGCTGGCCGTGGGCCGTTTCCCCGCCCAGACCGCCGATCAATTGGCGACGATGGTCGCCAAGACCCTCGAGTATGAGGGAGGGGACCGATCGGCCGAGTGGCGCCAGCGGGCCTTCCTGGCGGCCGACGACGACGAGCCAGGGTTCGCTGCGGAGGCAACCGCCTTTGCAGCCGGGCTGACCGGCTACAGCACGCGCACGATCACCCTTGCGGACGACGGCAGCCAGGCCCGGACCGATCTTCGGGAGGCATTTGAGACGGGCACAGGGTTCATCGGGTATTTCGGCCACGGCAGCGTGACGCTGTGGGCCCAAGAGAAGATCTTATCGGTCGAGGACGTGGCCGGGCTATCGAACCGGGAACAGTTGCCGATCATCTTTACGGTCACTTGCCTGACCGGCCTGTTCGAGCACCCGAACACGTCATCCCTGGGCGAAGCCTTGCTGCGCGCGAAAAATGGCGGCGCCGTGGCCGGGCTGGTCCCGTCCAGTGCGGCCCTGCTTCCCGATCAGAGCCTGCTGGCGCAGGCGTTGGCCGCATCGCTGGCCGCCCAACCGACGCTCGGCGAGGCTGTGCTCCAGGCACAGGCCAGCCTGGCGGATTCCACGGGGGGCCTCCGAGAAATCCTCCTGACCTTCAATCTCCTCGGCGATCCGGCGCTGACCCTCCGCTGACCGGCTCACGGGGACCCTCGCGTCTCACTCGCAAGAGGTGAGCACGTCCGGCTGTGGGAAGATCGTGCGCGCATCCGCGCCGTGGGCCCAGACGTTCGAGTCCGTTGGCACACCATCCACGCTCACCCAGAAGTAGATACGGTTCAACGGATCGCGCGCAGCACTGATGTCCACATCGTTGAAATCCCAGGCCAGGAACCTGACACTCCCGATCCCGGTCACGGTGCGGGGCGTGCCGATCAGGCCGCTGGCCTGTTCGGGCGCGCCCGCGGTCGCCCCTTCCGTATCGGTGTTCACCGACCAGTGGAGCCGCACGGTGGGCGCCCAGGCCAGATCGGGCGGGATCGCCAACAGCGTGTCGGCCTCAAATAAATAGGCAGAGATATTCGCCCGGCTGGCCTCTTCCACCGGCAGGTTGCCGTGCGGCCAGACGATTTGGATGCGGGCATCCACCGCGGCAGGTTGCCGGCGCACGACGCCCGTGGGCCGATCTTGCTGCGGGAACAGGGTGCGCGCGTCCGCTGCGTGCGTCCAGATGTTGCTGAAGGTGCGGACGCCATCCACAGTGACGAAGAACACCAGCTTGTTCGCCGGGTCCCGCGCCGCGCTCACATCGATATCGTTGAAATCCCACGCGGGGAAGGATCGGCCGCTGTTTGTCATCATCCGCCGCTGGCCGATCGCCAACTCGCGGGCCGGCTGCTGGTTCAACGCGCCCCACAGCCGCACGGTGGGCGACCAGCCACACGGCGGCGCTTGCAGCGCGCCGGCCGACGCGCCCCCCTCAGCCGAGATCAGATAGGCCGTGATGTTGGCTAGGTCGGCGTCGCGCACCGAGGCGCCATCGTGCGGCCAGACAATCTCGATCTTGGCCCGAACGGCAGCGGGGGTGCGCCGCGGTGGGGCGGCCGTCGCAGTCGGCGTGCGGGTTGCTGTCGGCGTAGACGTGCGTGTGCGCGTTGCCGTCGGCGTAGAGGTCCGAGTCGCGGTCGCAGTTGGCGTCGCGGTGGGCGTAACCGTTGCGGTGTGCGTGGCGGTCGGCGTGCGGGTGAACGTCGATACCGCGGTGGAGGTCGGCTCAGCCCTGGACAACAAAGGCGCGCTGGGCGTAAGCCGGCCTGGGCAGCCGCCATCATCAATGAACGTCACGCTATCCGCACCGTAGTTTGTGACCGCGATCCGATTGTCCCAGGCAGCCAGTCCCTGGCCGCCCTCGGCGGGATCTTGCGCCGGCAATGTGATCTGGCCGATGCCGGAGCCGTCCGGCTCGATGACGTACAGCCGGCTGTTTCGCGCATCCACGGCAAACACGCGCCCCGTGCCGGGGTTGAGCGCCAGCGCATAGGCCGGGCCGGGCAGCCGGAAGCGGGCCACCTCGCGCTGCGATTCCATGTTGACGGCAATCACATAGCCCGCCTGGCTGCCCACGTACACGCGATCCCGCAGCCGATCCCACGCAATGCCCTGCGCCTCGGCCGCACCCGTCTTGATCCGGGCCAGGATCTTGCCCTCCGCGCTGAGCCAGGTGATCTGGCCGCCCAGGTGCACCACGTAGGCCTGCCCCGGCTCCCCTGCCACCGCGGTCACCGGGTTGACGTCCACCGGCACGGTGGCGGTCACGCTCAGGGTGCGCAGGTCAATGATCGAGACCGTGTTGTCACCGAAGTTCGCCACGTACGCCCGGCCATCCGCGGCGGCCACGCCCCAGGGCAGCTTGCCCACAGACAGCACAGCCAGCCGTTTGCCCGTGATGGCGTCGTGCAGGGTCGCGGCGCCGGTGTCGCGCTGGGTCGTGATCGCAACGTTCTCCCACACCGCCACGCCGTTTGTGCGGCCCGCGCCCGTATCCGCCTGCCAGCTCAGCGCCGCGCCGTCGGGCTGGATGCGCGCGAGCTGACTGCTGGGGAACAGGCCGGTGAGGAACCCGGCCGCGCCGGCAGCGATATTCTTGGGGCCGGGCCCCACCCGCACCGTGGCCCGCACCTGGGGCATGCACGCCAACCCCGTGATCAGCGGAGACTCGACAGCCGTGGGGGTGGCGGTCGCAGTCGGTATGGCGGTCGCAGTCGGTGTGACGCTGGCCGTGGGTGATGACGTCACCGTGGGGGTGCGCGTGGCGGTCGGCGGCGCGGTCGGAGTGCGTGTTGCCGTCGCGGTCGCCGTAGGCGATGCCGTGGGCGATGCCGTCAGCGTGGGGCTGGGCGTCACGCTCGCCGTGGGCGATGACGTCTCCGTCGGCGGAGGGATTGTCCCAATCACTGGGATCGGCGTCTCGGCCGCTGAGGTCGAGACGGCCAGATCAGCGTAAAACTCGTGCAGGTATTCGGGCTGCGCGCCGTCATCGTCGGTGATCAAGACAAACGCGGCGCCTGCGGCGCCCGCGAGGCTGTTCTGCAGGCGGATGTTCGGCATGACGAAGGTGGCGCGCTGCCAGTTGTTGCTGCCGGTCTTCTGGACCGTGTACTGTTTGGCGCGCCCATCCGCGCCGGGAAACGCCACGAAAAACCGGTCTGTGCCGCGGTCCAGATAGCTGATTGTCACCGTCAGGTCACGCGCCTGGCTGTAGGCGGGATGCTGGGCATCCAAGACAATAGCCAGCTTATCCTGGCCGGCGGCGTTGTTCAGCACCAGGGCCTGCCGATTGAAGGTTCGGTTCAGCATGTCCGGGCCGCTCTGTGCAGTGGGCCGGGGGGTGATCGCCGGCGCGGGCAGCAACGAGTCGCAGGGCACGCGGTAGACCGTGACCGACCGCGTCGCGGCCAGGGCGGTCGCAGTCGCGTGCGCAGCATCATAGAGGTACCGGGCGCAGGCCTGCTGCGCCGTATCCGGGTCCTGCAGGTCGAGCCAGTTGCCCCACACTCCCAGGTAGCCGCTGCTGCCGCGGTCGGCGGCGATGTTGTAGGTCACGGCTTCAGCGTTGCGGAAGACAATCCACAGGCGGCCAGGCTGGTTCCCGATCCAATGATCGACCACATCCCACATCAACGCCGATTGATAAGGTGTCCAGGCGCTGCTGCTGTTGAAATAATCGCCCTTGGCCCCGGCGACACCGTAGGCACGCCAGACCTGAAAGGCCCACGGATCGCCGTTCACCATGCCATCGGTCGGGCGGGCGCCGCTTTCCCAAGCCACGGGGCGGCCCAGGCTGTGCAGCGTGGGCCCGATCGACCAGAAACGATAATCGGCGAAGCTGTTGGTCGGCCATTCATCCGCGTCCGCGGAATCGGGATCATCCCGGTTAATGCTGAGCCCGATCAGCCGTTTGGGTGAGACCACTTCCCAACCCTTGCCCGGCTCGAACAGCAGATCGGAGCGCCACCGGTGGCTGGGCAGATCGGCGCAGGGCGAGGGTCCGGCCATGAGATACACTGGCTTGTTGGTGAAGAGATCGTAGGCGTATTCGGTGATCTCCCGCACGTAGCTCTTGTAGGTCTCGCAGGACACGACCCGCTCATGGGAGGCAAGTTGATCAGCCTCGGACCCCTTGTCGCCCTTGCTCTTCTTGGTAGGCTGCGTTTCACCCTGAAACCCCGTGTCCACCCGGATGCCCGTCACGCGGGGGTCGGTGTTGTAACGGGCGGCCGCTTCTCGGAGGAGCTGTTTGATGCGAGCGCGAAAGACGGGATTGCCGTAGTCGACCGTGTTGTACCACCAGGTGCTGCCGGCGACCGTATTTTGGAACTGTCTTCGGAAATCGTTCATCCAGGTGGGCAAGAAGACGCGCACGCACGGATCGGCCGCGCTGCCGCACGAATCATCCGCCTCCGCGTCGAGGAGGAGGGGCGGTAGATTCAAGATCACCGGGGCCGGGATCACCTCGCCGGTGCCCAGAGTGACGGTGTAGGCAGCCATCGCCGCCAGGGCATCATCGATCGGCGCCCAGTCGATACGCGATACCGCGCAGTCGGTTGCGGAACAGTTTTTGGGGGCCGTGTCCCAAACGCCCCGCACGCCGCCATCGTTGGCAGAGAGGCGGAGCAGCAACCCGAGCCCCTGCGGATAACGGCTGCCAGGCGTGTAAAGCGGATCACCGGGCGGGCGCGTGGGCGGCGCCGCGTTGGCCGGGACGGACCATGCCACGAAGGCCGCCGGCCGCGCAACGCGCTGGAGGGGCAACGTGACCGGTCCCGAGGTTGGGATCGCCGTTGGGGTCGCGGTTGGCGCAACGATCGGCGTCGGCCGGGGGCGAACCCAGTCGCCCGGCAGTTGGCAGAGGAACAGAAGCCCTGCCATCAGCACCGCGAAAACCGCAAGGGCCAGCGTCGGATGGCGGCGCAGCCAAGTGATCCGCGAGGGCTCATCTGATTCCATGACCGGCGCCTCTTCGTGAGTGGTGGGGGCCAGGTGTTTCGAGATCGGTGTTCCGTCCAACTTTTGGGTTGGGACGGACTGCCTCCAAGAATACCATACTACGGTTGAAAAGCAAAGAGGCGATTCCGCAGGCAATTTGACGGAAGCCCGGCGCTGGCGTATCATGGCGGGACGCACAGCAAGAAGGAGATTATCGATTCATGTACGCTTATTTCGGCCATCATCGCTGCGCCACGTTGTGGACGGCAACCATCGTCAAAGCGATCAGCCGCGAGTTGGGCCTCCGCACGGCGCAGGAAGACCGCTACGAAAAACTGCCTGCCGACCCATCCCAGGTCGATTTTCTCATCCATCTCAATGCGACAGACAGCATCATCCAGCAGCTTGCCGGCCAGGCGTATCGCGGGTTTCACGTGATTCGCGACCCGCGCGACATCCTGGTCTCTTCCTATTTCTCAGACAAATATTCGCATCCGGTGTACGGCCAGCAGTTTGCGCAGTTTCGGGAGCAGTTAGGCACGGTCGAGTTCGATGAGGGGCTGCGTCTGGAACTGGATCGCCGCGGCGCAGAATTCGAGGCATTGGCGGGCTGGAACTATCACAATCCCCGCGTCTACGAGACGCGCTACGAAGTGCTGACCACGGCGCCGTTCGATGAATTCTCGAAGATTCTGGCGTTCCTTGGCATCCCCATGCCGGCCCGGGGCCTGCCCAACGCGGTCGCGCGGGGGCAGATCTTGGCCAACAGGGCGCTGCACCGGGTCCGCATCCCCTTCCGCGTGGCCGGCATCCCGCCGACGTGGCTGCACTCGGTGGTCCAGCAGCAGTCCTTCCAAAAGTTGGCCGGCCGCCAGCGGGGGCAGGAAGATCAAAAAAGCCACTACCGCAAGGGTGTCGCCGGGGATTGGGCCAACCACTTGACAGGCGCCAACAAGGAGCTGTTCAAGGAGCGTTGGGGACAGTTGTTGATCGATCTCGGTTACGAACGCGATTTGAGTTGGTAAAACCGGTCACAAATCATAAACCCCCGGGGCAGGCGCTTGGCGCCTGCCCCGGGGGTTTTGATTGTCCAGCTCACGGACTCCAAACGACCCCCGCCCAGGGCAGGAACCGCTTGGGCGGCGATTGCGCCAGGCCGAACCACACCTCGCGCACAGTCGTCACATCGAACAACGCCACTTCGACCCGCCTGGGCGTGGTAGATTCCAGGCTGCCCACGGTGATGGTCACAACGTAGCTGCCGACGGGAAGGGCGGCGAACGCATAAGCCCCATCGATGCCGGAACTGGCCTGCCGCCACGGTTCCTCGAACGCGGGACCGCCTTCAGGCGTGATGATCCGCGCCAGTTGCAGCGGCAGTCCGGCGATGCCAGGCTCGCCAGCATCCATCTGACGGTTACGATTCACATCGAGCCACACCCGGCCGTGGACGAGCGCCTGGCCGGCCTCCGTCGGGGTGGCGGTCGGCGTGGGCGTGGCGGTCGCGGTCATGATGGGCGTCGTCACTACCGTCGCAGTTCCGGTTGCCGTCGGTGTCGCTGTGCTCACGGGCGTGCCGCTGACAGGCGTGGACGTAGGCGTGGCGGTGGGCGACGGCGTGCGCGTCACCGTGACAACGGATGTCGGTGTGCGCGTGGGCGTGGCGGTGGGGGTGAAGGTCGCGGGCGGGCTGATGTGCTCGTAGTACTCGATGACCAGCCGGGGCCGCTGCGCCGAGGTGCTGAAGTCGCTGGAGTAAAACGAGTATTGGTGCCCGCGATCCGAGATTCCGCGCAGAAGCACCCCGTAGTTATGGCTGGGATCGGCGGCCCACTTCTGGACCAATGACGTGATATCCAGAGCGGCCCAGCCCGAGCTCTGGTTCAGTTTTGTGGTGGATGCCGGGGCGATCTCACGATCCGTGCTGCCGCTGGCGCCCGGCAGCTCCCAGCTCGATCCCACTGCTGCCTGGTTCCAATTCGCCGTGGCCGCATCCCAGAGCCGCAAGAGGCGATGCGCCGCAATCGTCATGGGCAGAGCGTAGTCGGGCAGGCTGCCGTACTGGTAAAGGCTCAGCGTGGCGGTCATCACGCGCGCATTAGCCGGCAGGGCCGCCAGGTCGAAACGCAACAAGCCGTGCATAACATCTTCATAGCGCACCCACAGCTTGCTCAGGCTGCCGTTGCTCTGTGTGGGCAGCCACTTGTCCAGGTAGGTGTCAGCCAGCCCGGTATAGCCGTCTGTGCCTTGTGCCAGGGTGAGTGTTTTGGGCGTGGCCGGCAACACCTGCACATCGACGAAGTGCACGGTTTCGTTGCCATCCCCCGCGCTCCAGATGCGAAAATCGCTGCCCGAATGTGAGCCGCCGCCTGGCAGGCCGTTGGCAAACTCCACATCTGTCAGGTCAAACGTGGCTTTCTGCCAGGTATTCGTGTTGCGCTTTTGAACCGAGCGAGCCAACTGATCATTGTTGGTCAGGCTGTCGTAGCGCAGCTCCCAGCGATCGTTGCCGGTGTCGAGGTAGGTGACGGTGATGATCGCCCGGTTGTTGCCGCCGAAGGCGTACTGATCATCGACGTCGAAGTACATGCTGCTGTTGCCGCTGGCATCATCGGTGCGGCGGGTGTAGCGCCCCTCGGCCGCAGCGCCCACCTTCTTCCGCGACACCGTCTTGCCGCCCGGCACGTCGTCGTTCTGGTAAAGCCAGAACTCGAAGTTGCCGTAGTCGGGGAACCATTCGTACTCGGTCTCGCGCAGAGCCGTCCAGACGCTGGGGGTGTCGTCGAGCGTGCGGCCCAGGTAGCGGCTGGCAAACGCCAGCAGATCCTGGCGATCGGCCGCCGATGTCACTTTGGTGTCCAGCATCAGGAAGTCCGCGTGCTTGTCCAGCGCATTGTACAACGACCAGAGGGTGTTGGTGCGGCCCTCCATGCTGGTCGGGATTTCCGACCCTTCGAAGCCGATCGCGACCTGATCGCCCCACTTGACCAGCGGATCGTACTGCCCGGCCCCGTAGATGCCGAGCGTCGGGTCCGTGATGAACGCGTCCGCGCCGGCATCCGGGCTCAGCCCATTGTGCTTCAGCCCAACGCCCCGGCTCGCCGCGTAATCGGTGAATACGCGCCGCTCGCTCCGTTCGAGATAGCGGGGCGCGTATTGCAAGAAGAGCTGTTTGTGGGGAAACGCCGCCCGATAGGTGTCAGTGGCCCAGTTGACGACGCTGATCCACATGTCGCTGGTGAGGCCAGCCGCTTCCAGACAGGGATCATAGCGATCCTCGGCCGGCGCGGTTTCGCCGAAGATGCCTGCGGAGATCTCGATCCAGGCGACACGCGGGTCGTTGCCGTAACGAGCGCCGAACGCGCGCACCATGTCAGCAAACGCACTTTGGTAGCTGGCATCCCAGTAACGGGGGATCACGTTGCCATCGGGGCAGGTCAGCACGATTTGCGGTGTGCTCGTCTTGTGATGCGCTGGGACGAAGGCGCCGCCGCGGCTCTGGCCATCGTAGCTGCTGATGCGCAGCCCGGCGCGCTTGCCTTGTTTGGTGATCCCGCTCAACCAGCTATCCACCGCAGACCAATTATACTTGTTTTCCCCCACCTCGATCTGGGACCAGAGATAGGTCATTTGCCCGCCCACGATCGGGTACTTCTCGGCGCTCAGCTTGCTCCAATCAATAAAAACGTAAATGCCGCTGGGCTCGGCATCGGGGTTCGTGATGACCGCCGGCTCCGATGCCAGCGCGACGCCACCAAAAACCGCAACTGCAAGGCCAATCGCCGCAATCAGTAAGAGCGACAGACTCAGCCAGGGGTTTCTGTGTTTCATCGACACTCCTCAACTCAGTATATACCGGAACTGGGACCCGGCCAATTGCAGGAAGAACAACAAGCCGACGGGGTCTCGGACCTCATCGGCTTGCTAATTCAACAGGGAATATGTTTCGTGCGAATAGAGCGTCAGCCGGCGTTCTCCGCGCTCAGCACGACCGGCACTGTCACCAACAGAATCCTCAAATCCATGGCTATTGAGCGCTGCTTGATGTATTCCAGGTCCAGGCTGACGATCTCTTCAAAACTCAAACCACTGCGGCCATGAACCTGGGCCCAGCCCGTCAGCCCAGGCTGCACAGCCAAACGCTGCCGGTGGCGATCGCTGTAAAGGGCGGCTTCGTAATCCATGGACGGCCGCGGCCCCACCAGGCTCATGTCGCCCTTGAAGATATTGAAGAGCTGCGGCAGCTCATCCACGCTGGTGCGGCGCAGCAGGCGCCCCACCCTGGTGATCGTGCGGCCGTTGCTGGATGGCTTATACAGCGCCCGGCCGTTGCCATCCTGGCTGGCCGAGGAGACCTGACCATTGATATAGGCCTCGGCGAATCTACGATGTTCCTGGGTATGATCGTGGTCGCTGGTCATCGAGCGGAACTTGTAGAAGCGAAAAACCCGGCCGTTGACGCCGATGCGCCGCTGGATGTGAAACACCGGCCCCGGCGTTTCGAGCTTGATCGCAATCGCAATCAGCATCATCAACGGAGCGAGTACCAGTAACAGAATGGCCGCCACCAGGACATCGAAAACCCGTTTGGCGAAGGGGTAAACAGGAATCGACAGCCCGCCAAAATCGTCAAAATCCGATCTCGGCGCCGTGGTCGCTTGCCACCATGTCATCTGAGTGCGTTGGGTCAGCATGCGATGATTGCCTTTCCCCGGCGGGTAAGATGATAAAGAATGATCCGCCTGGACGATCGGGTAGAATGATTCAACTTCTACCTCATGATGGTCAAATCTTAGCATGGCGACGTGAACATTACCTAAAAGAAGCGTGGGTTCAAGATGAATATTTCGCCATAATCGGCCTATCCGCGCGATCAGATACGGCTGACAGGTCGCTGGCGAACCAATAGCTCACCACCAATTGCGGGCGAATGGCCGAATTGGCGTGTTCGCGGCTGGCAAACCGCACTTGCACATTGCCCTGGCTGTCACCGGCCTGGGCTAACAGGATCAGCCCCTGGTTTGTGCGCGGGGAGCGCACCCATTCGCCTACCAGGGCGGTCACATCGAAGGTATACCAGCGATTGCCGGGCTGGATGAGCTGCAGCGAATAGCTGCGCACAACGAAGTCGACGCCGGGGCCCTGGGCGCCGTCTGCACCCCACGTCTCGCCGGCCAGCGGCTGCGTCCAAGTGACCGCACCCTCGTCCCAGCCACGCAACAACGCGTGAACCTCGCCGCGCAAATCCTGTGGGGCAGTGGCCAGCAGGTAGATCTTGAGCTGCGCATCGACAATTTGGGCCTCCGGGGGCAGCGGGTCCAGATCAAAACGCAACACGGACGCCATCTGCGTCGTGACCTTGGGCGGCCGCGCATAGGCCAGCCGCAGCTCTGGCGCAGTGCCATACGCGGTCGCCGGGTTCCAGGCATCCAACGTGGCGTCGGCCGCGCCTTCATAGCCGTTTACACCGCCCTGAAAGACGATCGTGGCCGATTCAGGGGCAGCCTGAGCGCGGCCTTCCTGCAGCAGCAGCGGGAGATACCTGGGTTGCAGAGCCCGGGTCGCGGTGGCCGTGGGCGTCGGGCCAGGTGTGAACGTCATCGTCGCCGTCGGTGTCGGTGACGGGATCGGCGTCCAGGTGGCAGTGGCCTGCACGCCGTAGGGGCAGTCCACCCGCAAAGTGAAATCGCCCGCTGCGCCTTCATAACCGTCCACAGCCAGGAAATAGACGCCGCGCTCGGCTTCATAGGAAAAAACGTTGTCCCCGGCTGCGACGCAGGAATCGGGATAGACGTAGCGCAACAAGAACAGATCCAGATCGGCCGTCGCGGAAAGCAGCGAGGCGCTGAGGGTTTGGCTGCGGTCCAACTCAATCCGATAGACGACCTCGGGGCCGCCCTCATTCCAGGCCATCCGACAGCCGTAGCGCGAGACGTTGGAGCGCCCCGTGCGGGTGTCGCCCCGGTATACGCCCCCGCACAAAGCCTG
>JAPKMS010000231.1 GCA_026645775.1 Anaerolineae bacterium | reverse complement strand
GCGCGGCCGCGCCGCCTTCTGGTTCCCGGTGGTGGCGGCTTTGCAGGGGCTGAGCCACGTGTTGGCCGCGGTTCAGGTGTTGAGTTGGTTGGCTGCATTTGCAGTGGCCCCGCGGCGTTGGCTGCGCCGCCAGACCGTCTGGGGTGCGCTCATCGGGGTAGGGCTGCTGGCGCCTTATGGTTGGGCCTTGGCCGGCTGGTGGCTGACCCAGCCGCATGATATTGCAGCCGCAGTGGCTGCCGCACAACCCAAAGGCGCGGTTTTGCTGGCTGCGCTGCGCGATGCTGCCTATCTCTTCACCGGCGCGGGGATCAACAGCCTGCTGGGCCTGCCGGTGGATCACAGCCTCTGGTGGCGGCTGGCCTATGCGCTGCAGTGGCCGGTGGTGTTGCTGTTGGCTGCGGGCCTGGTTCGCACGGTGTGGTGGGCGCGGCGCGGCAAGCGTGCCCTGACGGCCCGCCTGCTGCTGGCTTGGACGGTGGGGCCCGCGCTGCTCCTTCTGGCGGGACCAGTGCGCGTCTGGCCGCAATATTGGACCGTTCTGCTGCCGCTGCCTGGACTCTATCTGGCCCTCGGATTGGATGGGCTGGCCGCGAGCGGGGCGCGCTGGGCGGGGCGTATCGGCCGCGGGGCGGCGGTGAACCGAGCGATCTGGGGCGGGGCGCTGGCAACCCTGGCCCTGATCTGGTCGATGAGCCATGTGGCCGTGTTGGCCGGGGTGGCTGCCGGGGCCGGCGGCGCGACTTTCGGTGTGCCGCTGGCGCGCTGGCGCGAGACGCTGGCCGTGACTCAGGATTGGGCGACTCGTCTGGGGACGCAGCAGGTGCGCATCGCGGTCGATGGCGTTGATCCGGGCTACGATAACGAGCCGGCCGCGGTGGCGCTGCTGATCAGCAGCCCGCCGTGGGCGCGCTTTGTGGCACCGCAGACGCCGGCCTCGCTGCTGCTGTCGCAGGATCGCCCCAGTCTCTATCTTTGGGCCATCCAAGATCCGACTACAGAGGCGCTGTTGGACCAGGCCGGCACGGTTGTTTGGGAGGCGCCGCTGGGCGACGGGCACGCGCCGGCCCGGCTCTATCGGCTGCCTGCGGCGGCCAATGCCGATCTGGGCCTCGCCGTGACCCGGCTGGATCCCGCGCCGACCTTTGACGCCGGCATCGCGCTGGTGGGCTACGCGTTCCCGGCGGACGTCAAGCCGGAGGTAGAGGCCGTCGTGACGTTGATCTGGCGCGTGTTGGAGCCGCCCGACGCAGTCCGCCAGCGCAATTTCACCGCGTTCAACCATGTCGTGACGGGGTCGGGTGAGAAGGTGGCGCAGGTGGACGGTTTGTCGCTGTTGAGCCGAGATTGGTGGCCGGGCGACGTGCTGGTGCAGCGCTATGCCATCGTGGTGTTGAAGCCCGGGGCATATACCTGGCGGGTGGGTCTGTACAGCCGGACGGATGGAGGCAGGGCACAGCTCCTGACCGGTGGGGATGCCGTGGATCTGGGGCCGCTGCTCGTGCGCTGAGAAGCGGGTTAAGAAAGGTCCCGAATGGGAGGGTTCAGCCGGGAGCCCGATACTCCGGCTAAAGCCTCCCCTCCGGGACCGTTTGGAATTCCTACCTCAACCTCAACCTTAACCTTAACCTTAACCTCAACCTCAACCTTGCCTCACGGATTGGGATCGTACTTGCAGCGTTGCCCCCTGGTGCCCTGGATGTAGATGCACAGGTCGACGAACGCGTTGCGCAGGTAGAGATCCGGGTAGCCCGGCCCGATGATGGACCAATAGTATTGTTCCGTGTCCTTGGTCCAGTTGACGTCCGGCATGTAGATCACGCTCATCAGGGCGATCCAGGATTTCCAGTTTTGCGCAGCGTATTTATACGCCCGCACCAGATACTGTCCCTTCAATGCCTCGTCGATGCCCGCGCCCGCGCCGTGCCAGTAGTACGGTGAGTCGGGCCGGTTGTCGGTGGTCCAGCCGAACTCCAGGATGACCACGCGCTTGCCGCCATCGCCGTAGCGCACCATCAGAGCCCGCACGTCCTCAACGTGGCGGAAGGCAAAGAAGCGCTCGCCGCCGTATTTCGCCTTGTTGCCCGCAGTCTCATCGGGGCTAATTTCCGGCGCGGCCGCGTATCCGGCGGCATGGACGCCGAGCATGTCGAAATAGCCGGTGCTCACCCCGCCCATCGCCTGGTACATCTGGTCATAGAACTTGATGTCGGGCATCGCGATTTCGTTGTCGGTGCCGGTGGGCGCCATACCGGCTGTGACGACGATCGCGTTGGGGTCGATGCCCTTGATGGCGCTGTAAGCCCCCTTGAGCATCCGCGCGTACCCGGCCGGGTCAGGCCGGTTGCCGCCCCACTCGCGCGCCAGGTTCGGCTCGTTCCAGATCTGGTAGGCCTGGATGCGGCCGGCGTAGCGGCTGGCCACGGCCGCGAGGAAATCGGCGAAGTTGCCGGCGTTAGTTGGCGGCTTGCCGGCCCAGAACGCCCGATCGGGGTCCTCGCTGACGCGTACAATGAGCTTGAGGCCGGCTTTTTGGACCTGCTCCACGATGCGGTCGGTGCGGCTCCAGTCGTACTGCTTCTTACCGGCGCCTTCAATATCTTGCCACGAAAACCATTGTTTGACCCAGGTGAAGCCGGCATCTTTGATCAGTTGGAGATCGCGTTCGGCCACCTCTTCGCGCCACCACAAGAAGCCTTGCACCCCGAAGTCGGGTGATGCCATCGGATCCTTGCCTGTGACGACCGGGGTGGCCGCGGCCGGCCGTGCGGTGGGGCTGGGCTTGGCGGCTGTGCCGGTCGCTCCCGCGGTTGGGTTGGCTGCGGCGACTTCGGTCGAGCTGACCGCGGCTGTGGCCGTCGGCGCTGTGGTGGCTGTCGGCGCGACCGTGGGGGGGAGCGTCGCAGTCGGATCGACGTTGGCCGGCCGCGGCGTCTTGGTCGGCGTCGGCGTGGCAGCCGGCGCGCCGGGTGCGCACGCGCCGAGTGCAGTGCTCAGCACGGTGATGACCGTGATCACCAGCCAGGGCCAGGCTGTCTTGAGAGTCGAATGGTTGTGGGTCATAGACACGAATCTCCGTATCAAATCAGCGTCCCTGTCGCGGGCGACACAAGCAGAGATGAAAATGTAATCATCAGCGCTCGTCCGCGTCCTATTTTCAGATCAGCAGTATCCATGCCCCTGCTGGGGCACAATCGAGAACAAAAATGTAGTGATCAGGCCAATCAGGTGCATCTGC
>JAPKMS010000230.1 GCA_026645775.1 Anaerolineae bacterium | reverse complement strand
GGAGCGGCTCGAAAAACTGGCGCGCATCTTCGGCAAGTTCACCCGCCCCACGGCGATCCCGGGCGGCGGAGTTGCCGGTCACACCAACGGCGTCGTCGCCTCGACGGCGGTGTTGGCGCTCAATGCTCTGGCGGGCCATGTGGGCGGGCAAGACACCGCTTTCACGCTCACGCCGCCCGCCGTCGATCCGCTTTTGGCCGGCGCACAGCCTTCTTCGTTTGCCGATGTACAGGCGCTGATCGAGCGCATGAAGAGCGGGGCGGTGGAGGTGCTTTTCGTCCACGGCAACCCAAGCTTTGAGCTGCCGGTCCAGGCTGAGTTTGCGGCCGGGCTGACGCGGGTGCCGTTCGTGGTGTCGTTCGGTTCCGAGGTGAATGAGACGGCGGTCCAGGCCGACCTGCTGCTGCCCGACCACACCTATCTGGAAAGCTGGGGCTATCAGCTTGTGACCCCCGCCGGCGATCGGCCCATGCTCAGCGGCCAACAACCGGTGGTCAGCCCGCTGTATGACACTCGCGCCACCACGGATGTGCTGCTGGATCTGGCGCAGCGCCTGGGCGGCCCTGTGAAGCAGGCCTTGCCCTGGCCGAACACTGTGGAGTTTATGAAGACGGCGCTGGCTAAGCTGGCTCGCCAGGACGCCCCGTATGACACCAAGAATGCGGACACGATTTGGGGCGGCTGGCGGCAGTACGGCGGGTGGTGGCCCACCCAAGCGGCCCCCGCGCTGCCCGGTGCGCCGGCCGCGCTGCCCGCAGGCCTCACGGTGACGCTGCCGGAGTTCGATGGCGGCGCCGAAGAGTATCCGTTCTATCTGCACCCTTATCCCTCCGTCGCGTTGGGCGACGGCCGCGGCGCCAGCCAGCCCTGGCTGCAGGAAATGCCCGATCCCATGACCACAGCGATGTGGGATACGTGGGTGGAGCTCAATCCCGAGACCGCCAAAGCGCTGGGCGTGGAGCGAGACGATGTGGTGAAGGTGATTTCGCCCAACAGCGCGATCACAGCCATCGTGTACATCTATCCCGGCATCCGGCCCGATGTGGTTGCTGTGCCGCTGGGCCAGGGCCACTCGGCGCTGGGGCGTTTTGCCAAGGACCGCGGGGCAAACGTGGCCGCGCTGCTGGGGACCAAGCTGGCCAGCGATGGCGAGTGGGCCTGGGCGGCTACGCGCGTCAAGCTGGAGCCGATGGGCCGCCGGCGGGTGCTGCCCCGCCTCGAAAACAACGTCGGGATCGATGCCGCGAACGAGTATAAGAAGTTCCCGGGGTGATGAAGGAGTGATGACGAATGAGTGAGAGCAAGGAAACCCAAGCGGGCAGCCATCACTGGGGTATGGTCATCGATTTGGATAAGTGCACCGGCTGCCAGGCCTGTGTCATCGCCTGCCACGCCGAGAATAATATCCCAACGGTCGGCGCTGCGGAGGTCAACCTGGGCCGGGCGCGGCACTGGATCCGGGTCGAGCGTTACTGGGATGGTGAGTTTCCCGATCTGAAGGCGCGGTTCATCCCGATCATGTGCCAGCAATGCGGCCATGCGCCCTGCGAGCCGGTGTGTCCCGTATTCGCGACTTACCACAGCGACGAGGAGAACATCAACATCCAGGTCTATAACCGCTGTGTGGGCACCCGCTACTGCGCCAACAACTGTGCCTATGTTGCCCGGTTTTTTAACTGGTTTGACCCGTATTTCCCGGAGCCGCTGAACGAACAACTCAACCCCGACGTGACGGTCCGCTCTCGCGGCGTGATGGAGAAGTGTACTTTCTGCATCCAGCGCATCAAGCGCGGCGAAGATGCTGCCAAGGCCGAAGGCCGCGACCTGCACGATGGCGAAATCCAGCCCGCGTGCGCGCAATCGTGCCCGCCCCAGGCCATCGTCTTCGGCGATTTCTACGACCCGGAAAGCCAGGTTTCCCAGCTGGCCCGGAGCAAACGAGCCTTCCAACTGCTCGAATCGCTGGGGACTGAGCCATCGGTGATCTACCTGAAGGGAGGCGAGTCACATGCTGAGTGAGAGCACCTCCAAGTTCAAGAACCTGATCTGGCCCCACGAGGACGACCCCAAGGAGCGGCTCTTGCTGGACCCGATCCCCCAGGAAGAGATGAACCAGATCATGCTCAAGCCGATGCTGAAGGCCGGCCCGGGCTACTGGTTGTTGGTCGCCCTCCTGGCCGCCATTGTGCTGGTCTGTTTGTTTGGGTATTGGTTCTACATGGTGCGCTGGGGGATGGGCATCGCCGGGATCCGCCGGCCCGTGGGCTGGGGCGTGTTCATCGCCACCTTCGTGTTCTGGATCGGCATCAGCCACAGCGGCACGTTCGTGTCAGCCATCCTGCGCGTGTTCAATGCCGAGTACCGTCGTCCCATCACCCGAGCGGCCGAGCTGATGACGACCTTCTCGCTGGCCTGCGGTGGTCTGTTTCCGATCATCCACCTGGGCCGCGCCTGGGTGGTCTACTACATGATCCCGATGCCGAACCAACGCGGGCTGTGGGATAACTTCCAGTCGCCCCTCGCCTGGGACCTGTTGGCGATCACCACCTACCTGCTGAGCAGCACGATCTACGTCTACCTGCCGATGATTCCTGACCTGGCGATGGCCCGGGATCACACCACGGGCTGGCGGCATGTGTTGTACAAACTGGCGTCGTTGGGCTGGCGCGGCCTGGAGTACGAGTGGCACTATCTGCACAAGGCGATCAACATCCTCGCCTTTGCGATCATCCCGATCATGTTCTCGGTGCACACCATCGTGTCGTGGGACTTCGCCATGGCGCAACAGATCGGGTGGCGCAGCAGCATCTTCGGGCCGTATTTTGTGGTCGGCGCCATCTTCTCCGGCGTCTCCGCAGTGATCGCTGTGCTGCTGGTGGTGCGCAAGACGATGAACTTACAGTATTTCCTGCGCACCGAGCACTTCGAGGCGTTGGCCAAGTTGGTGCTCATCTTCTCGTTCTCCTGGGCCTACTTCTTCTTCAACGACTACCTGGTGGAATGGTACGGTGGCGAATGGGTGGGGCATCAACTGCTGACACTGCAGGCGCGCGGGCCGCTGGCGCCCTTCTGGTACGCGATGTTGTTTTTCAACATCGTCGTCCCGTGGCTGACGCTCTGGAACAAAAAGGTCCGCCGGTCGCCCATGGCGTTGTTCCTGATCACGCTCGGCATCAACGTCGGCATGTACCTGGAACGGTTCATCATCATCCCCGGCTTTTTGCAGCGCAACCGTCTGCCCTTCGACTGGGGAACCTACAGCCCGCGGCTCCCGGAGATCTCGATCGCGCTGGGCACCCTGGCCTTGTTCAGCCTGCTCTACCTGCTGGCCTCGCGGGTCATTCCGCTGATCCCGGTGTGGGAAGTGCTGGAAGGGCAGTTGAGCCACAGCCGGCGTCGCATCGGCAAGACGGTCGTGACTTCCATCGCGGAACTGGAGTAGGAGGAACCCATGCCTAAAAAGATTACCCTCATGGGTTTGTTCACCGATGTCCTGATGACATCCGAGGCGCTGGATGGGCTTCGGCTGATCGGGGTTCGCGAGGAAGACATGAGCGTCATGGAGGGGGTGCCGTACACCTCGAAGATGCTGCACCGCCCCCACATCCATGAGCGAATCCCCTGGGCCACCCTGCTGGGCGCGTTGACCGGCCTGGTGGTGGCGGTGCTGCTGACCTACGGCACGCAGTGGCTCTATCCCATCCGAGTCGGCGGACGCCCCCTGACGGCCATCCCGACCTCGTTGATTCCGATCTATGAGTTGACGATGCTGGGGCTTGTCCTGGGCACGTTCCTGAACCTGCTGTGGAAGTGCGGCTTCCCGTCGACCAAGCCGCAGTACTACGATCCCATGATCAACCACAGTCGCATCGCGGTGATGGTGAACTGCGATATGCGCTATGAGAACGACGTGCGCCGCGTGCTGCTGGACAAGGGCGCCGAGCGCGTGTATGAGCCAGAGCGGAGGCCCCTATGATCCCACCCAGCGGATACCTACGCCGCATTATTATGACCCTGACGCTGGTTGCTGTGCCGCTCATGTTGGGGCTGCTCCTGACCTATGACGTGATCAAGGTCAACTGGGCCAGCACCATGGAAGATCAGCCTGCCGTGGAGAACCAGCAGGCGCCGCGCCGCAGTGCACCTGCCGAGGCCGTCCGTTTCGATGGGCCGAGCCTGGCGAAAACCGGGGAGCTGCCGGTCAACCCGGTGCCGGCCGATGCGGTCTCGCTGGAGCGGGGCGCGGAGCTGTTCGCGCGCAACTGTGCGCTCTGTCATGGGGCCGGCGGCCTGGGCGATGGTTCGATCACCCAGTACTGGAAGCCCGAGATGAAGAAGCCGGCCAACCTGACCGAAGCGCGCATGAAGACGATGTCGGATGGGTCCCTCTATCTGACGATTTCGCAAGGTTTCGGCACCATGCCGCCATTGAACGAAAATCTGAACGTCCGAGAACGCTGGGATGTCGTTAACTACGTCCGGAGCTTGAGCCAATAACCCGTGGAGGAGCCGCCCTATGAAGCGAACATTCGCATTCTTGACACTCTCCGTTTTCATCCTGCTGGTCTTGGCGGCCTGTAACACGCCGCAGCCGCTGCCCCAGGCGCCGACCCCGATCCCCACCCTGGCGCCGGCGACGTTGCCGCCGCCCGGCAGCGAGGCGACGGCATCGAACGCCGTGGGCATCACGTTCCCTGCCGCGGCGCCATCGACCCAGGCCGGACAGGCGATCTACCAGGCGCAGTGCGCCTCGTGCCATGGCGTCGACGGCAAGGGTCAGGTGGAGAAAGCGCGTGACTTCTCGGATGTCGACTATGTCCGGGCCGCTGCGCCTGTCGAATTCTACCGCACCGTCACGGGCGGCAAGGATGCCATGCCGGCCTTCAAGGATACGCTGTCCGAAGAAGAACGCTGGAACGTCACGTTCTTCCTTTGGAGCTTCTCCGTCAAACCCGCCCAACTGGCCAAGGGGAAGCCCGTCTATGAGGCCAACTGCGTGGCGTGCCATGGCGCCGATGGCAAAGGAGCAATCCCGCAGGCGGCCAAATTCAACACCGAGTTTGTAGCGAAAGCGCCCGCCACACAATTCTACCAGTCGGTGTCGGCCGGCAAGGGCATCATGCCGGCCTGGCAAGACCGCCTGAGCGCGGAGGATCGCTGGGCGGCCATCGAGTACGCCCGGGCCTTCGGTTATCAGCCCCTCAGCAAGTAAAGCCCGGTGAGAGGCGAGTGATGGCCCCCCGCCCGTTGCTCGCCTCTCAGCACCCCGCCGCCCCGCTTCCTCCTCCGGGCCTCGTGAAAGATTTGACAAGCTTTGCGGTTCGATTAAAATGATACCCGCTAAGTCTCATTCATGTGGGCACTCCAGCCCTGTCCCGGATCAGCATGATTACGATCAGTCGAGAAACCGATTACGCGTGTCGCGTGATCCTGCACCTGGCGCTCCTGGAGCCGAGCTGCCGTACGACAGCCCAGCAGATCGCTGAGGAACGGCTTATTCCACGCGCCCTGGTGCGCCGCGTGGTCACCCGATTGAGCGCGGCCGGCCTGGTTATCACGGCCCGCGGCAGCGAAGGCGGGATCACCCTGGCCCGACCAACTTGCGAGATCAGCCTGCTGGAGGTTGTCGAGACGTTCGAGGGTCCGCTGGCGCTGAATCGATGCGCCGTTGAGCCGGCGCCTTGCCAGTTGGCGAGCGTTTGCACCGTGCACGATGCCTGGGTTGATGCGCGTCAGGTCTTGCGGGATCATCTGCAGCAGATCACTTTCGAGAAGCTGGTCGCCAGGAGGGAGGTGGGTATCGAATAGACCGCCAGAAGGAACGACCCGGTGACGCTGTGATACGTTGACAGGGCGATTTAGCGGCCATCCGCCATCCGCCGGCTGCCATCGTCGTCTGTAATTCATCATTTCCAATCTGCCATCAGCCTACGGAGGTTGAAGCATGGACCCAGTTCTGCTTGCCCGCTGGCAATTTGCCATCACCACGGTTTATCACTTTTTCTTTGTGCCCCTCACCTTGGGCCTGTCCGTTCTCATCGCGATCATGGAAACGCTGTACGTGCGTTCCGGCGATGAGGTCTACAAACGCATGGCCAAGTTTTGGGGTAAGCTGTTTCTTATCAATTTTGCCATGGGCGTCGCGACCGGCATCGTCCAGGAATTTCAGTTCGGCATGAACTGGTCGAACTATTCGCGCTTTGTGGGCGATATTTTTGGCGCGCCGCTGGCGATCGAGGCGTTGCTGGCCTTTTTCATGGAATCGACTTTCCTGGGCATCTGGATCTTTGGCTGGGATAAGCTCTCCAAGAAGGTACACCTGGCGACGATCTGGTTGGTCGCGATCGGCTCGAATCTGTCGGCGCTGTGGATTTTGATCGCCAACTCGTTCATGCAGGAGCCGGTGGGCTATGCGTTGCGCAATGGTCGTGCCGAGATGACTGACTTTGGCGCGTTGGTGGCGAATCCGCATGTGTGGGTGCAGTGGCCGCACGTCTTCTTCTCGGCGTTGGCGACGGCCGGGTTCTTCATGCTCGGCATCAGCGCCTACCGTCTGCTGCGCGAGCGTGCCAAGTCGGCCG
>JAPKMS010000020.1 GCA_026645775.1 Anaerolineae bacterium | reverse complement strand
GGCGAGAAGACAGAGGAAGCGCCGATCATCTCAACGTACCAGCACGACCGTTTCATCGATCTATGCCGCGGGCCGCATCTCGACCACACCGGGCAGATCCCGCCTGATGCGTTCAAACTGCTGACCTCGTCCGGCGCGTACTGGCGCGGTGATGAGCACAACCCGATGCTTCAGCGCATTTACGGCACGGTCTGGCAGAACAAGGGCCAGCTCGAAGCCTACCTGAACAGGCTGGAGGAGGCTAAGCGGCGCGACCACCGGCGGCTGGGCAAGGAGCTGGATCTGTTCAGCACCAACCCGGAGGAGGTGGGCGGCGGGTTGGTGCTCTGGCACCCCAAGGGCGGGTTGATGCGCCACCTCGCTGAGGAGTTCTGCAAGGACGAGCACCTGGCCGGCGGCTACGATCTCGTCTACACGCCGCACATCGGCCGCTCGACGCTATGGGAGACGAGCGGGCACTTGGGCTTCTACCGGGAGAACATGTACGCCCCGATCGAGATCGAGGGCCAGGAGTTCTATCTGAAGCCGATGAACTGCCCGTTCCACCTTAATATTTACAAGACGCGGACGCGTTCGTACCGCGACCTGCCGCTACGCTACGCGGAATGGGGCACGGTCTACCGGTTTGAGCGGAGCGGCGTGCTGCACGGTCTGACGCGCGTGCGCGGGTTCACGCAGGACGATGCGCATCTCTTCTGTCGCCCCGATCAGATGGTGGAGGAGATCGACAGGGTGCTGGCTTTCTGCCTGCATATCCTGCGCGGCTTTGGCTTTACCGAGTTCAATGCCTATCTCAGCACGCGCCCCGAGCATCGGGTGGGCGAAGATGAGAAGTGGGAGGCGGCGGAGCTGGCGCTCCGGGGCTCACTTGAGCGCGCTGGTCTCGCTTACCATATTGACGAAGGTGGCGGCGCCTTCTATGGTCCGAAGATAGATCTGAAGATGCTGGATGCCTTGGAACGCGAATGGCAGCTCAGCACGATTCAGTTCGACTTCAACGAGCCGGAGCGATTTGATCTCAAGTACGTCGGCGAGGATGGGCAGGAACACCGGCCGTACATGATCCATCGGGCGCTGCTGGGCAGCATGGAACGCTTCTTCGGCGTGCTGATCGAGCACTACGGCGGCGCGTTCCCGGCCTGGATCTGCCCGGTGCAGACGATGGTCATTCCCATCGCTGACCGGCACAACGACGCCGCGTATGCGGTGGCTGAGCAGCTCCGAGCAGCCGGGCTGCGGGTCGAAGTTGACGGCAGCTCCGATCGTATGAACGCCAAGATCCGCAACGCACAATTGCAAAAGATCCCGTACATGCTGGTGATCGGCGACCGTGAGGCGGCCGAGGGCCTGGTCAACGTGAGACTGCGCACAGGCGAGCAGCGGGGCACCATCCCTGTGGGCGAATTCATCACCTACGTGCAGGACGTGGTTGCAAAGAAGGCGTTGATCTAAAATGCGGGCGGGGTCGAACACGGCCGACAAGCCGGCGGTGTTCGACCTTCATCCCTAGGCTTTTGTTGCTATTTTTGACACTCTCCCTTCGTTATGTTATAGTTTCGCTTCGGTGTCGCTTGGCCAAGGAGTCAAGCACGACGCATCTTAAAACCCGGTTCGCACGCTTGCGAACCCCAGTAACAAGACGAGGGGAAGTAGTATTACTACTCCAACTGCAAAGACTACCCGTATAAACCAGATGATCCGGGTCCGCGAGGTCCGGGTCGTTGATGAAGAGGGCAACCAACTCGGCGTCTTGCCGATTCAGGAAGCCCTGCGTCTGGCTTTTGAGCGCAACCTGGACCTGGTCGAGGTAGCGCCAAATGCTGTGCCGCCAGTCTGTCGTCTGCTCGATTTCGGCAAGTATCAGTACGAGAAGCAGAAGAAAGACCGCGAGGCGCGCAAGGCGCAAAAAATCATCGAGATTAAGGAAATCCGACTGCGACCGCGCACAGGAGAGCACGACTTAGACACCAAGGTGCGTCAGGCGTTGGCTTTCTTGGATGAGGGCAGCAAGGTCAAGGTGGCAGTGCGTTTTCGCGGCCGCGAGATCACGCATCCCGAGATTGCGCGTGAGCAGTTGGAGGAATTCTCCACCAAGGTTGGCCTCGCCGCGGTGATCGAAATGCCGCCGGCGATGGAGGGTCGCAACCTATTTATGCTGTTGAGCCCGAACCCCGCGAAGAAACCTTGAACGGGTGAACGGCTTGTCGATGCGTAACACGTAAAACGTCAGGCGTAATCGGCAGGAACTGATTGCGTCTCGCGTTTTACGTTTTATTCTGTTTGGAGGGATTTACAGTGCCGAAGATCAAGACCCACAAGGCCACGGCCAAGCGGTTCCGCCGCACGGGCACCGGTAAACTGGTTGCGATGCATCAGGGCCGGGGCCATCTGCGCCGGAACAAGGCGAAGCGGACGTTGATTAAGTACCGCGAGGTCCAGGTCATCGCGACTTCGTCCGCCGATCAGCGCGTAACTAAGCTCGCGCCGTACATCGACTGAGATTCCCATCGGCGCTTGATCGGACCGGCGGCATTGCCGTTGGCAGCGAGCGCAAGTGGCCAGTACGAAGTGCTGGAATCAACCAGCCGCCATTCATAAGGAGATAAAAATGCCTCGAGCTAAGGGCGGGGTGGTGCTCCGCCGTCGTCACAACAAGATTTTGAAGCTGACCAAGGGTCAGCGCATGTCCCGCCACCTGCTGTGGCGTCGCGCGAATGAGGGCATGCTTAAGTCCCTGTTTTATGCCAGCCGCGACCGCCGCAACCGCAAGCGCGACATGCGCGGTCTCTGGATTGCCCGCATCAACGCGGCAGCCCGCGCAAATGGTATCACCTACAGCCGGCTCACCCATGCGTTGAAGGCCGCCAATATCACGCTCGACCGCAAGGTCTTGGCTGATCTGGCCGTGCGGGATCCGAGGGCGTTTGCTCGGGTGGTCGAGGTTGCTAAAGCGGCGCTGTAAATCCTGCCGGAGCTATGCGTTAGATGAGGGTTAGGAGCGGGGGAAATCCCCGCTCTTGTTTTTCCCCGGCCAGGCATTTCGGGCGTTTTGGATGATTGCACAAAAGATTGAAACGGTGTATCATAGAGCCGGGCGCGATCATTCTGGTGAAAGGAGGAGTGGAACATTCTGTATCGCACGACTGTGCCTGGTGGCGTAAGCAACAGTCGGATTTAAGAAAGGTAGAGCCCATATGACTGCCGAAATCATTTTTCGTATCCTCGGTTTTATTTTGTTTGGTATCATTGGCTGGATGGCAGGCACAACTTGGGCAGGCACCTCAGCATTGAATGCGTTTTCGCTGCGGTACATCCTGCCGTCGACCGCGGTCGGCGCGGTTCTAGGTGCGATCGCTGCCCCCTGGTTTACGACGCGGCCCGCTGCGGGCATCCGCCGCGCGATCCGGGAGGTAACGGCTGCGCAATTGTTGGCTGGCGGCATCGGGTTGATTCTTGGCCTGCTGATCGCCGCGCTGTTGGCGTTACCTCTGTCGTATCTGCCCTCTCCGTTTCGCAGCATCCTGCCGACTATCATGGCGATCGTGTTCGGCTACCTCGGCATCACTGTGATGGTCCTGCGTCACCGTGAGTTCTTTGCACTGTTTCGCCGCCGCGCTCCTGGGCCGGAAGACGATGAAACGGCGCTTGAGGTGAAGGATCGTGCGCGAGAAGACGTATTGCTGCTCGACACAAGTGTGATTATCGACGGCCGCATCGCCGATATCGCGCAAACGGGCTTCATCCGTGCGCCGATGTCCGTGCCGCGCTTTGTGCTGGCCGAGCTGCAGTATATCGCCGATTCGCCCGACTCCTTGCGGCGCAACCGGGGCCGGCGCGGCTTGGAAATGTTGAACCGGATGCAGAAGGACGCCTCGGTGCCGGTTCGCATCATCGACTTGGATGTGGAGGGCGTGCGGCAGGTGGACGCCAAGTTGGTGCAACTTGCGCGCCAACTTTCGTGTCCGATCATTACCAATGACTACAACCTGAACCGGGTGGCCGCGCTGCAAGGGGTTCAGGTCTTGAACGTCAACGAGTTGAGCAACGCTGTGAAATCTGTGGTGTTGCCGGGCGAAGCAATGACCGTGCGCGTTATCCAGGAAGGCAAGGAAGTCGGACAGGGCATCGGTTACCTGGAGGATGGCACGATGGTGGTGATCGAGAATGGCCGGCGCTATATGGATAGCGATATAGACGTGACCGTCACGAAAGTGCTACAAACCAATGCCGGGCGCATGATTTTTGCTGCGCCCAGCCGCTAGGGCAGGGAAAATGCTTGTTACACTGTCGCGCCAGCTTGGCAGTGGTGGAGATGCAATCGCCGCCCGGGTGGTTGCAGCGCTTGGCCTGACACTGATCGACCGGGGAACCGTTTATCAGGCGTCCTTGGCGGCCGGCGTCCCCGCCGATCTGCTGCAAAAACTGATGTATGAGGGGCAGCGCAGCCTGGCCTCGGAACTGATAAATTCCTGGGGCAATCTGTCTGATGGCGCGCGCAGGGCCACGACGCCTGCCCCCAATCCGCTGGTAGGCATCTTTGCACCGATGTTGCCTCCGGCAGCCGTCAGCCCGGAAGAGGCGGCGCAAGCGGTCGGATTGGTGATCAAGGATCTGGCCAGCCGAGGCAATATATTGGTGCTGGGGCAGGGCGGCCAGATGTGGTTGCGCGGGTATGCCGGGGCGTGCCATGTTCAGGTGGTGGCGCCGCTGGAGCTGCGCATCGCACGGGTTGCTGAGCGTGAAAAAGTCACGCCGGCTGCTGCGCGCCGGCTGGTGCGCAGCAGCGATCTGGCGCGGTCCGAGTATGTGGCGCGCTATCACGATGTGCGCTGGCAGGATCCCCTGCTCTATCACCTGGTGATCAACACCGGGCAGACGCCGATTGATGCCGCCGTTTCACTCATTGCACATGCCACTCAGGTTATGGGTCGAGAGATTTGAGGTAGGTCGTCATGGCACTAGTCGTTTACAATACCCTTACACGCGAAAAAGAAATTTTTGAAACATTAGAGCCCGGGCTGGTTCGGATGTATGTCTGCGGACCGACAGTCTACGACGAGGCGCATGTCGGGCATGCTATGTCGTCAATCGTGTTCGATTTTGTGCGTCGCTATCTCGAATACAAAGGCTACCAGGTGCGCCACGTCATGAACTTCACGGACGTGGATGACAAAATTATCGCTCGCGCCGCGAAACTGGGGGAAAACCCGGCCACGCTGGCCAGCCGGTATGCGGAGCAATACATGGGCCAGTTGGACCAGCTCAATATCCGGCGGCCGACAGTGTTTCCGCGCGTCTCGCAGACCATCCCTGAGATCATCCAGATGGTGGCAGGGTTACTGGAAAAGGATCACGCCTATGTAACCCTCAGCGGCGATGTGTATTTCCGCGTGCGCAGCGATGGGGACTACGGCAAGCTCTCCCGCCGCAAACTGGAAGCGGCTGTGACAGGCACCCGCGTCACAGGTAGCGATGAGAAAGAGGACGAAGGGGACTTCGCCCTGTGGAAAGCGGCCAAGCCGGGCGAGCCCAGTTGGGACAGCCCCTGGGGTAAGGGCCGGCCGGGCTGGCATATCGAGTGCTCAGCTATGAGCCTGCTCCACCTGGGCATGCAGATCGATATCCACGGCGGCGGCAACGATCTGATCTTCCCGCACCACGAAAACGAGATCGCCCAGAGTGAGTGTTTCACAGGCGCATCCTTTGCACGCTACTGGATGCACAATGGCATGCTCCAGCTTAAGGGCGAAAAGATGTCTAAGAGCCTGGGGAACCTGATCACGATCGACCAATTCTTGACCGAACATGGCGCCGATGTTCTGCGGCTAGTCATCGCGGGCAGCGGCTACCGCAAACCGCTGGTGTTCAATAATGACGTGATCGCAGATGGCGAGCGCGCCCTTGAGCGCATGCGTTCGGCGTTGCGTCCGGCCACGGGCCAGGTCACCGCGGGCGCGGCGGTTGATGATCTGGCTGCGCAGGTGCGCGAGGCCCAGGCAGCCTTCGAGACCGCAATGGATGACGATTTCAACACCGCGGGCGCCCTGGCGGCGATCTTTGATCTGGTGCGGGTCATCAACGTCGCCCGT
>JAPKMS010000019.1 GCA_026645775.1 Anaerolineae bacterium | reverse complement strand
GACCGCGCAGCCGGTGACCTGGGTTACTTCCTGGAAACCAGCCTGACCGAGGAGAACAAGCGCGCGGTGACTGTGCGCCTCGCGCCGGGCGCGACCGATCTGACCGTCAGCTACATCGCGGCCAGCCCGGTCTGGCGCGTCAGCTACCGGCTGGTGGCGGATGAGGTCGACGAACAGGGCCGGGGCCTGCTGCAGGGGTGGGGCCTGTTCGACAACACCCTCGACGAAGACCTGGAGAACGTGGCGCTCACCTTCGTCTCGGGGATGCCGGTCAGCTTCATCTACGATCTCTACACGCCGTTCACCCCGCAGCGGCCGGTGGTCAAGGAGCAGGGCCGCGTGGTGGCCGGGCCGGTGGAGTTCGAGGGCGCGGTCGGCGCGGGAATGGCCAAGGCGGCGCCTGCTCGCCAGATGATGCGCGCCATGGCCTCCGTCGATGACATGCGCGCGCCCGAACCGCCGCCGGCCTTCATGGGCGCCGATGCGCTCGCGGCATCCACGGCGATCGCTGCCACGGGCCGGGCCCAAGGCGAGTTCTTCAGCTATGCGGTGGGCAGCCCGGTGACGGTGCGGCGCGGCCGCTCGGCGATGGTGCCCATCCTCCAGGCACAGCTCGAATTCCGCAAGGAGCGCATCTACAACGGCCGCAAGCAGCCGCGCAACCCGGTCATCACCGCCCGGTTCGTGAATGACACGGGTCTGACCCTGGAACGCGGCCCACTGACCGTGATCGAGGCCGGGGAATATGCCGGAGACGCGATGGTGCCGTTCACCGCGCCCGGCGGAGACATCTTCCTGGCCTACGCCGTCGACCTGGGCGTGAACATCCGGGAGACAGTGGAGTCAACCCGCAAGCTGTCGTCGATCAGCATCAAAGACGGTATGTTGTTGGTGGAAGAGTACGATGTACAGAAAACCACCTATCAGGTGGAAAATCGCAACGACCGAGACGTGCCCATAACGCTGGAGCACGCCAAACTGGCCGACTACACGATGTTCGACACGCCCGACCCGGCCGAAAGCACGGCGGAATATCACCGTTATGTCGTTCGGGCGCCGGGCCACGGCTCCGCGACGTTCACCGCCGGGCAGCGCCGCCTGCTCTACCGCCGCGAGGAGATCCGCGACCAGAAGCTGGAGCAATTGGCTCGGTGGCTGCGCGACCGGGCGCTGAATCAGGCGACCTACGATCGGTTGCGCGGCATCCTGGCGCTGTATGACCGGATCGCACAGCATGAGGCCGGCCTGCGGCGCAACGAGGCAGCGCGGCAGGAGATCTTCGGCCAGCAGCGGGTGATCCAGGGCAACCTGGGGGCGCTGAAGGACACCGGCGAGGAAGGTCAACTGCGCGCCCGTTACGCCCGAACGCTGCAGGAGCTAGAGGATCGGCTGGCCGGGCTCAAACGCGACGATGACACGCTGCGCGCCGGCATCGAAGCGACCCAAACCGAGATCGGGGCGGCGCTGAAGGCGCTGTGATCCCATGACATGCAGCACAGGGTTGCCAACTTTTCCGCAAGGTTGGCAACCCTGCGCATTCTGAAGTGACTACGCCATCACCGCCCGCACCACCGCGAGCGCGGCCTGCACATCCTCAGCCGTCACGTGATAATTCAGCACCGCGCGGGCCCGGCGGGGATCCAGATCCAGCATCAGCACACCCCGGGCGGCCAATCGGGCCACCAGTTGCGCCGCGTCCAGGTCGGGTCGCGTGATGCGGAAATAGAGGATATTGGTGCGCACGGAAACTGCATCCACCTGGAGTCCCGGCACCTCGGCCAGGCCAGCGGCCAGCGCGGCCGCGTGGGCGTGATCCTCAGCCAGCCGATCCACCATCTGCTCCAGCGCGACAATGCCGGCCGCCGCGATAATGCCGGCCTGGCGCATCCCGCCGCCCACCACCTTGCGCGACCGCCGGGCCTCGGCAATGAACGCCCGGTCGCCGCACACCACGGAGCCCACCGGCGCGGCCAGTCCTTTGCTCAAGCAAAAGGTCAGCGTGTCGACATCGGCGGTCAGCGCCTTGACGTCAACGCCCAGCGCAACGGCCGCGTTGAACAGCCGCGCGCCGTCCAGGTGGATGCGCAGGCCGTGCTCGCGCGCCACCTTGCCCAATGCCTGCATATACTCAACGGTCAGCGGTGTGCCGCTGCAGCGGTTGTGGGTGTTTTCGACCGTGATCAGCCGCGTGCGCGGGTAGTGCAGGTTGCGGGGATCCCGGATCGCGGCGACGATCTCATCCAGGTCGAGCGTGCCGTCGGGCCGGTTGCGCAGCGTCCGCGGCTGGATGCCGCCCAACGCGGCCATGCCGCCCTGCTCGTAATAAAATGTGTGCGCCTGGTCGCCGACGATCACCTCGTCGCCGCGGCCGCACTGGGCCAGCAGGCTGACCAGGTTGCCCATCGTGCCGGAGGCCACGAAGAGGCCCACTTCCTTGCCCACTCGCCGGGCAGCCAACTCCTCCAGCCGGATCACGGTGGGATCGTCGCCCAGGACGTCGTCCCCCACCTCGGCCGCGGCCATCGCCGCGCGCATGGCCGGCGTGGGTTTGGTGATCGTGTCGCTGCGAAAATCGATGATCTGCATGACATGCCTTTCCAGTTATCTTAACAGGGATCGGGCGGCGCTGCACGCCGCCCGATCCCTATCATACACCCGGTTTAGTATTTTCGCACCAGCGAGCGATAGGCCGCGGGTTGGCGGCACTGCAAGAGTTGTGACTCCTCGCGCGCCTTGCGGATCTCATCCAGATCAACCGTTGCCACGGCATACCCTTCGATCGCCTCGTCCAACGCGGTGTGCACCGTGCCGCGCGGCCCCACCAGCATCGACTCGCCGCCGAAGGTGTAGGTCGGTTCGCTGCCGACGCGGTTGGCCGCCGCGACAAACACCGCGTTCTCGCAGGCCCGCGCCATGGCATACGCCCGCCACTCCTCGATGTGATCCGCCTCCCACGCCGCGCACGCCACGATCAGGTCGGCGCCGTCGAGCGTCAGGCTGCGCGCCACCTCAGGGAAGGCCATGTCCCACCCGATCATCACGCCCATCAGGCCGAACTCGGTCTCGAAAATCGGCATCCGGTAGCCGGGGCGAAACGCCAGCCGCTCCTCGCCGCGCAGGTGCAATTTACGGTAGTCGCCCAGCAGCTCCCCGTCCGGCCCGATGACCACGGCCGCGTTGAAGAGGATGCTCTCTACTTTCTCCTTGGCCGGCAGCCCGAAGACGAGGTACACGCTGAACTCAGCCGCCTTGCCCGCCAGGTAGGAGACGATGTGGCCGGGGATCCGCTCGGCCAGGCGGGTGAAGTTCAGTCCACACTCGTACCCCGACACGGCCAGCTCCGGGAACACGATGATGTCGGTGGGCTGCTCGCTGCAGATGCGCTGGATGACGGCCGCCATCCGGCGCAGGTTTTCTTCGTTATCGTTGAGCACCGGCGCGGTCTGCGCCAGGGCGATGGTGACTTCTCGGGCCATAGATGCGCTCCTTATCTTAGCTTAGTGTAACACGATAACAGCCAAGTGTATCTGCTGCCCTGCCGTGAATCTCGCGGCCGGTCAATAGCTGCAAACAGAGGAAGGTGGGGCCCAAGCACCAGCCCCACAACACGGCGAACATCGCCCATGATAACGACCTCAGGATCTACCTGTGTTGCGGCCCTTGCCCCGATGCGATAAGCCTCTGCCACTAATCATTGCTCACCAAAGGTAAGAAAATGATGGGCAAAGGATGGATGTAGTTGATCGAATAGGCAATGGGCTGATTGGAGTACGCCTCAACCGTGCCCAGGAAATGATTTGTTAGATCTTGAAGGGTCAGTTGCGTATTCAATTGCCAGGTTGCATTACTTGTCAGCGTCTTATAGGTGCGTGAATCCACGACGTGCCCATTTTTCATGAAGATTACACTGACCTGGGCTGGAGTGCCCCCAAGGTTCTGAATTGACAAGATGGTATTGGCGCTGCGTGCAGCAACGTAGTGGATTCTACCGATTAGTGTCTTAGGGTAATCGTATGAAATTACAGATGAATAGTCCCAACGTAGATAGCCTCGTTCGAAAAATTGACATATGCCATAATTCATTGGACAGCTTGCCTGTGCGCTCACTGGTGAACCCGGCCTGCCATTCAGGGCATACCATTTCCCCTCAATTATGTCAGTGAGTTGATAGGGTCCCTGAGGCGTGTGGTTCTGATCGCGGTAGCCCATCGGAATCGGGTCGCCACTACGCCACCAAGGCTCGGTATGGTTCCAGGGCTGGTTCCATGGATCAGTATACCACTGCCCTAGCCAGCCATACGGGTCAAGAAGCTGACCACTTTCGCCATTGAAATGACCCTCAAAGTGTAAATGGTATGCCATGGGTTGCGGCCCCGTATTACTGCTGAGCGCGATCTGCTGCCCGATTACTACAGCGCTGCCATCAGCCACTCTGGAAGCACCGTCAACATGCAAGTATTTGGTCCAGTGATTGCTCCCATGATCGATGGTAACAACCTGTATAGAGCCGAGACTCCGCCGGTAAGCAGTACCCACTGCCGCGGCCACTACAGGAGTATTCTGCGGAAAGGCATAATCAATAGCGGGATGACCGTCATAGTAAACACGTCGTCCACCATTGTTCGGCTCGGTGTAATACCCACAGATCTGAATCGTGCCCGCCCAATAACAGTCTGGCGTTCCATTTGTGTTCAGCCCAACCTCTGTTGTATAAATGGTCAAGTTGTTGTCCACCATGTAGTCCGGGGCATGGTGGTCGAAGTAAGAAGTAAGCGCAAAGCGTCGCACACCGGGATAGCAGAATCGGGGTTCTTCTACTTGTCCATACGCTAGATGAACTGGTTCCCAGATGGTCAAAATACCCGTTAATAGTAGACACATCAGCGAGGCGACGAATCCGTGTTTCATGGGGTCACCTCCGGCACAATCGCTAAGTTCAGAGGCGAGATGGTTCTATCAGTGGTGAGTTGTTGCGATCCCGTGCCATCGATATTGATCGTCCAAGCGGCAGGGGGACTGCTCTGACTAGACATGAAGACGATGGCTGATCCGTCGAGTGTCCAATTCGGTGCCCAGGCTGATTTACCTTCCAGGCGCGTAAGCTGTTTCCATATGTTCTCGCTAGCATTGACTACCCAAAGATCGCTGATCCATTGGGTCGGATCAGCGTCAACAGCCGAATCTTTGATATTCTCACGGCGCACGACCAACAAGGCAGCCGAATCTGGAGACCAACGCGGCGACAGGTCATACACACCTGGTGGACTGAGTGGTTTCATCTGACCCGAACTTGCCTCAATTAACCAAAGAGGACCAGGATAGTAAGCTGTGCCTTGATCCCAAGTGTAGGCTATCCATTTCCCGTCCGGTGACCAAGTGAGATTCTCGGGTCTGTCGCCAGGCTTTGGCAACGGACTGTCGATGCTTCTCAGCACATTGCCTTCAGTATCGATGATTTTAAGCACATCCCCCTGAATTCTCGTGTAGACAATCGTTCGGCCATCGGGCGATACGGCGGCATCGGTTACGGTCTCAGCGTTTTCTGATGTAATTCTCCGGTGCTCTCCAGTTCCAATGTCGAAAACCTCCAACCAGTCACTCATGAGAAGCACATGCTGAGAATCCGGGAACCAGCCGCGGAACCACGTTGCCTTATTGTAGGGTCTAACGTTTGAGATGTCGGTGATGCCCATTCGAAAGCCGGTGCTCTTTGCCACATCCATGATCAGAACTATAGTGTAACCTTCTGAGTTACAAATCGTGAAGGCTGCTTTTTGCCCATCAGGTGCAACACGAAAATCACATACTTCCCCCTCTTTGTAGCTTTGTGAGATGTATAACGGTCTAAATACGTTACCATTAACGGTTGTTATTCGTTGCCCAGCGATCAATGTGGGTAGAATTGGTGTTGGTAGTGGTTGCGGGGTAAAGACCTCAATCGGCTGTGCCGGCGGCGTCAGATAGTAAGGACATGGGGTCAAATTGATTGGATAGGGTGGAGTAGGATACTTGGCGCAGACTGCGGCACCCACGGGATCAGCTGTTGGTGTCTTAGACCTGGGCGGTGCGGAGGTAGGCGCAGGTTCCTCAATCGGTGATTGGAATATCGCTGATTGAGATGTGGCTTGAGGTTGGCGCTCGCGGAAATTTACAGCTAAGAAAGCCATCAATAGGCCCAGTAGCAAAATCCCGCCTAAGCTTCCAACGAATCGCAGGATTCTCTTCATCTTGCACCTCCTCACGAACGGCAATAATACTTCATATACTTTTGCCTGAACCCGGCGGCGCATCCTGTGTCATCTTGGTGGTTGCCCGCGGCGTTGGTTTGCCTTATCTAATGCAATGATAGATCAAGTGTTCTGATTTGTAAAGATGCATGACCGTGATACAAAAGGCGTGATTATGCCCCGAGTCAAATCTTCACGTCTCCCCACAGCCCCTCAATCTCGCGCCATTCCAGCCCTGCCCACCCGAAGCGCTTCCAATCGACATAGCCGCGGGCGTCAAACGCCACGCCCTCCTCTTCCAGGAGCGCGCGCTGGAGGTCGGCGCCCAGGTCCGCGCGGGAAATGCTGATGCGGCCGGCGCTGTTGATCACGCGCTGCCACGGCACATCCGCGACTTCGCTCCCACGCAGCGCGTTCAGCGCCCAGCCGACCGTGCGCGCGGCCTGAGGGTGCCCCAACAAAGCCGCGATCTGGCCATAGCTGGCGACCCGGCCGCGCGGGATCTGGCGGACGAGCCGGTAGACACGCTCAAAAAAGCTGGGTTCCACGCGCTCACCGCCTTCTTTATGTGCGCGGTGCGCCCCTCGGCAACGAGACGGCCAGTTTCTGCCATTCCCCGTAGGCGGTTTCGTTCGCCGATGCGGCCGCGAAGCCTGTCTGCGGCCCGTAACCCACTGCGACGATCACTCGCAGGCCCTGCAGTTTTTGGCCCGCGGCCGCGCGCGACACGCCCGCGCTCCGGCTGATAATATCGCCGGGTTGGGCTGTGCGGGTCTGCGGCGCTTGAAACGCCGCCCCCGAGCCGGCTGCGGCGCTGTAAAGAAGCCGGATGACGCCGTTCTCGACCGTTTGAATCTGCGGCGCGCCCCAGACCAACTCGACCGGCTCGCTGCCGTCGTTGGTCGCATTCCAACTGACGATCAGATTGTCGTCTTTCACGCGCAGGAAGCCGATGTTCACCTTGAGCGATGGCCCCTGTGTCACGGGCGTCGCGCTGTATCGCGGCATCGCCTGCGGGGCCGCGGCCGGAGCCTTCCCAGCGCGGGATCCGGCCCGCTTCACCTGGGTTGCCGCGGCCTCGCGCTTTTGCTTGGCTTTGAGCATCTGATTACGCCGACGGATGATGACGATCGTGAGATACAACACGATACTCACCACGGCAACGATCAAAAAGGATGTCTGGTTCTGGGGCATGATGCGGGTCTCCTCACTAAAGAAAGCCTCAGACTCACGATTGTACTACCAGTTGCGGCCGCTGGCAATGTGAGCGGGAAAGTCGTTGTGTGCTACAATGCCGGCCATGAGAAGCCATCGGCTCGCTGCTGTGATTGCTGTGCTGCTGGGGACGTGCATCGGCCTGGCGTTGTGGGGCGCGCTGCTGGGCGTCCAGGTCCGCCGCCATGAGCCCGGCCTGTGGACCGTGCGCTTCCAGCGGATCATCGAATGCGGGCTGGATTACAACGGCCCGCCCTGGAGCGCGCACGTGGGGATGTGGCTCTCGTGCAGCGAAAATAGCGGATGGCAGCTCTGGCCGCCGGGCCGCTGACGATTCCTGGCTGATCCGGGCGCAGATACGGCCAGGGGCCGTCGTGTCGTTTCCCGCTCGCGATCGACCCCTACAAGCGTCCTCGCAGAGCCCCAGCGACCGCGTCCGCGGTCATTTGCGCCGGATCCACCCACAGGATGCCGGGATCTTCCAGCCGAAACCAATTGTACTGCTGCTGCACGAAGCGGCGCGTGCCCTTCTTGATCAGAGCAATCGCCTCATCCAGGCTGACCTCACCGCGCAGATAGAGTCCGATCTGCCGGTAGCCCAGGCCGGTCATGGCGGGCAGTTCCCAGTCGTAGCCGGCGTCGGACAACCGCCTCACCTCGGCCACCAGACCCTCAGCGATCATGCGATCCACGCGAGCATCGATGCGCCCATACAACTCGGGCCGCGGCCGGGTGACACCGATCTGCGTCATGCGATACGGGGGCGGGTTCTTGCGTTGAATCTCCGTGATGGGGCGGCCGGCGACCAGGCATACCTCCAGCGCCCGGATCACGCGGCGGATGTTGCGGTAGTCGATGCGGGCGGCGGCCGCGGGGTCCAGGCCGGCCAGGCGCGCGTGCAGCGCGGCCGCGCCGTGCCCGGCGACCTCCGCCTCCAGCTCGGCGCGCAGCTCAGGCTGCGGCGCCACGGTGGGGATGCTCCAGCCCTCCACCACAGCCTGCACGTATTGCCCGGTGCCGCCCACCAGGAACGGCAGCCGGCCGCGGGCGCGGATATCGGCGATAGCCGCATAAGCGAGCTGCTGGTACTCGGCCAGCGTCAGCACCTGGTCGGGAGCCACCACGTCGAGCAGATGGTGCGGGATGCGCGCCCGCTCCTGGGCGGTGGCCTTTGCGGTGCCGATGTCCAGGCTGCGGTAGATCTGCCGAGAATCGGCGGAAATGATCTCGCCCCCCAACGCCTCGGCCAAATCGATGCTCAGCGCCGTCTTCCCCGCCGCCGTAGGGCCGACGATCACAACGAGGGGCGGCAGATCGCTGCCAGGGGCGGGCTGATAGCACCGGCCGGCATCCGCAGCGCCTTCGTTGCCTCTCACTGTCTGCATCATATGACGCCTCCGACGGCGTCACGGAGATGGTTCAGCCGGACGATCGAGCCGTCCGCAGCCAGCTCCAACGCGATCACATCGATCCGCCACGGCCCTTGCCACGGCAGTGCGTACAGGTAGGCATCGGCCAGGGCCGCAAGCTGGAGCTGTTTGCGCGGGGTCACGGATTCCTCAGGCGTGCCGAGCACCGGGTCAACGCCGCGCCGGCCGGCCCGTCGGGCGCGCACCTCCACAAACACCAGCCACTCGCCCTCCTGCGCCACGATGTCCAGTTCGCCCGTGCGCGTCCGCCAATTGCGGGTCACAATGCGGTAACTCAGACCGGCCAGGTAAGCGGCAGCCAGGTCCTCCCCCAATCGCCCCAGCGCCCGGCGCGGATCGGTTGACTTCAGCGATTCTCCCGTCATGGCTCCGACCTCAAATCCTCACCCAGCGGCGCAGACAACCCCGCCACTGGCGCAAAACTGCACCGATGCAGCGGGCACGGCCCAAGCTGCGCCAACGCCGCCTGATGCTGGCGCGTGCCATAGCCTTTATGTCGAGCGAAACCATAGCCCGGATACACCGCGTCCTGCGCGGTGATCCAGCGATCCCGGCTCACCTTGGCGATGATAGAGGCCGCGGCGATGGACAGGGAAAGTGCGTCGCCGTGGGGCACGCCGCGTTGGGGCACGGGCAGATCGGGCAAGGTGAAAAAGTCCAGCAGCGCAAAATCCGGCCGCAGTGTCAGCGCCGCCAGCGCATCGGCCAGCGCGCGCCGGTTGGCCGGCCCGATGCCGATGCGGTCGATCTCGGCTGCGGGCCGGCTGCCCACGCCCACCGCCAGCGCGTGACGGTAGATCAAGTCGAAGAGCTGCTCGCGCCGCACAGCCGTCAGCCGCTTGGAGTCATCGACGCGGCCCAGCAGCGGCGCCAGGGCGTCCCGGTCCGGCGGCAGGATCACGGCGGCGGCAAACACCGGTCCCGCCCAGGCCCCGCGCCCGGCCTCATCCAACCCAGCGATGCGCCGATAGCCTGCCTGCCAGAGTTCTGTCTCGATGACCAGACCGGCTCGATCCATTTCTCAGCAGCCTAACGAGAAATGCCCCTGCCCTGACGGATTGACCGCAGGAGCAGGGGCAAACATCCCAGCTACGGGGGACGGGTTACACTCGCGGCTTACAGCAAGCTCACCCCGTCGGCAATTACGCAGCGCGTTCCCGCAGGCGTGCGGCCTTGCCCGTGCGGCCCCGGAGGAAATAAAGCCGAGAGCGGCGCACCTTGGCATGACGCAGCACTTCGATTTTGTCCACGCGCGGGGACGCAAAAAGGAACGTGCGCTCAACACCCACACCGTGGGAAGCGATGCGCCGAACGGTGAAATTCTTGTTCACGCCGCTGCTGCGCACGCGGATGACCATCCCCTGGAAGACCTGGACGCGTTCTTTATCGCCTTCGACGATCAAGGTGTGTACTTTCACCGTATCGCCCGGTGCGAGTTCAGGCAAGCTCGGCCGTGCGACCGCAGCATCAAGAGAAGCAATCAAGTTCGACATCGGTTGTTGTCCTTCGTTTACGAATCTATCCGCCGGCGTCCTATCGTCTTCGCCAATGACCGAAAACCCTGGACCCGAGAGTGTGACGAAGCAAGATTTTAGCACAGGAACCCGTTTCAACCAAATTTAGGGGTCTGTCATTTGCGCGGCCAACCGCGCCAGGTACGTGCGATCGGCATCGGACAGCGCCGCAGACGCCAACAGGTCTGGTCGCTTCTGCCAGGTGCGCAGCAGCGCCTGCTCGCGGCGCCAGCGCGCGACCTGGGCGTGATGCCCCGAGACCAGCATGTCTGGGATGCTCTGGTCGCGGAATACCGGCGGCCGGGTGTATTGCGGGTATTCCAGCAGTCCGGTGGCAAAGGAATCCTCAAAGGCGCCCATTTCAGCGCCCAACGCGCCGGGCTGCAGCCGGGTGACCGCATCCACCACGATCGCCGCAGCCAGCTCACCGCCCGAGATGACAAAATCGCCGATGGAAATCTCATCGGTCACGAGGCCGGTGCGCACCCGCTCATCCACCCCCTCGTAGCGCCCGCAGATCAACGCGATACGGGGCTGGGTGGCCAACTCCTCAGCAACCCGTTGGGTGAAGGTCCGACCCTGCGGGGTGAGCAAGATGATGGGGACGCCGGACGGCAGCGCCGGCGGCGGCTCGACCATCGGCGGGCGCGCATCGGGCGGGTCCGCAACAAAGATCCAGCCCGGATCGTGGCTCAAGACCGTCTCCACGGCGCGGTAGATCGGCTCGGGTTTCATCACCATGCCGCCACCGCCGCCATAGGGCGTGTCATCGGTCACGCGATGCCGGCCCTCGGCG
>JAPKMS010000229.1 GCA_026645775.1 Anaerolineae bacterium | reverse complement strand
TGTGTTAGCTTTCATGCGGCTACCTTAACCGCTGACCGCTTACACGTCAAATTCGCTGTCTTGCGTAAGTCCTAATCCATTAAAAAGCCAGTGGCGGATCGGAACGTTCCGATCCGCCACTGGTTATCTTCGGGTCTGTGGCCTCATTCCACCTGATACGGCACATCCGTCACGACAATCCCGGGTTTGAACAACAGGGCCAATCGCAACCAGGTGGCCGTTTGGGCGTGCAGCAGGTTGTGCCACCGGCGTTTGGGCACGAACTGCGGCACGACGATCGTGATGATTTCATTCGGCTGCCGCTTTGCCGCGATCTCCTCGATGTAACGCAGCAAGGGTTCGATCATCAAGCGGTAGGGCGAATCCAGGATCACCAACCGCACACCCTTGCCCCACATCTCCCACTTTTGCTGAATCTTCGGGGCATCCCCGGGCTCAAGACAGACATGCACGGCCGTCACGTCGTCGGAGAGGGCCACAGCATAACGCAGCGCGGCCAGGGTGCCCTGGTGCACGCTGCTGATCGGCAGGATCACGCGGTGGCGCGAGATCCGCGGCGGCTCAGCGAATTGATCCAGGGAGAGCCGTCCGGCCAGACGCCGGTAATGCCGGTGAATAGCCGAGAACCCAACCACCAGCACCGGGATCAGGATCAGCACGACCCACGCACCATCGCGGAACTTAGTGACCGCAAAAACCAACGTCACGAGGGTGGTGCAGAGAGCGCCGAAGCCGTTGATGATCATCTTGGTCGGCCAGCCTCGCTCGTAACGCAGCACCGAACCGCGCTCCTCGATCGCTTGGCCCGTCGCCAACCGCCCCGTCTTCCACCAGCGCCGCGCCATGCCCGCTTGCGATAGGGTGAAGGAGAGGAAAACGCCGATGGCGTACAACGGGATCAGCCCCGTGACACTCGCCTGAAAGACGATGATCAGCACGCAGGCCACAAGCGCCAGCGCCACGATGCCGCGCGAGTAGACCAGTCGGCTGCCGCGATACGCCAGTTGGCGCGGCAGGAAACCATCCTGTCCCAAGAGCGCACTGAGCCGGGGGAAACCCGCATAGGACGTATTGGCTGCCATCACCAGGATCACCATCGTCCCCGCGATGATGGCCAGGTAAATCACGTTTCGTCCGCCGAAGACCGTGCGCGCCAATTGTGAGATCACCGTCTCCATCTCCGAAGGGACCGCACTGATTTGCCCGGACAAGAAGGTAATTCCGAGGAAAAGAACCGCCAGGATGGATGACATCCAGATCAGCGTGATGCCGGCATTGCGGCTGCGGGGCTCCCGGAACGCTGTGATGCCGTTGGAGATGGCCTCAACACCGGTGAGTGCGGTCGTGCCGCTGGAGAACGCATGCAAAATCAGGAACAACGAGATCGCCTGACCCGTGTGGAGCGTTTCGATCGGCGGGGGCCCCGCAACCTGCCCCAATGACCCCATCACATACCGGAACATCCCCACGAGCACGGTCAGCGACATCACCAGCAGGAAGAAGTAACTGGGGATCGCAAAAACCGCCCCGGATTCCCGCACCCCCCGCAGATTCACCAGCATCATGAACAACACCAGCCCGACCGCAATCTCAACGCGATACTCGTAAAGCGCAGGGAAGGCCGACGTCACCTGCGCCACGCCGGACGAGATGGACACCGCCACAGTGAGGATGTAGTCGGTGAGCAACGATGCGCCAGCGACCTGAGCTGGCAATTCGCCCAGGTTATCGCGCGCAACGATATACGCGCCGCCGCCGCCCGGATAGGCGTGGATAATCTGCTCATACGACAGGGTGACGATCGCCAGCAAGCCCACGATCACGATAGAAATCGGGAAGGCATAGGCGAACGCCCCTGCGCCGGCGGCGGCCAGAATAAAGAGGATTTCTTGCGTCGCGTACGCCGTCGAGGAGAGTGCGTCGGAGGCAAAAACCGCCAGACCGACAAGCTTGCCGATCGTCTCATACGGCGCGTCCGCCGTTTGCAGGGGACGCCCAATTAACCACGTCTGCCAAGAATTACGCGGCCGAAACGCATCCGTGCGATGTTGGACTGGGGTATTATTGTCTTGATCCATATTGGGCACGCTATTGATCCTGATATTGAGGTGGTGGTTCCATTATAGCCTAAGCCGATGTGATCTCAAAGTGGCTTGAATGGCAGAAACGGATACATTTGACGCCCCGCGTAAACAGGAGTATGATCGGCAGCATCTTTGTTGATGCCAGGGGGGGCAGACCATTGTGTCTGTGTCCCTTTTTTTATTGATGCCGTCGGATTGAAACTCCGATCATAAACACTTCACGCAGAAAACCTTAATGGAGCCCATGAAACCACCTGAACTCAAACAGGGCGCTGACGTCTTGCACCGCACCGCTGATTATCAGCCCGGCCGCTCGCTGCGCACCTGGCTCATCGGCCGCCCCCTGGCCACTGCAGATGCGCCCCACCAGGCCATCGGCAAGGCCATCGGCCTGGCGGTCTTCTCGTCGGATGCGATGTCTTCCGTGGCGTACGCCACCCAAGAAATGCTGGTTGTGCTGGCCGCCGCCGGCGCAGCCGCATTCGTGAACGCCCTGCCCCTGGCGTTCGCCATCGCTATCCTGCTGGTGATCCTGACAATCTCCTACGAGCAAACCATCCATGCCTATCCGAGCGGGGGTGGCGCCTACATCGTCGCGCGCGATAACCTGGGCGAGTTGCCTGCACAAACTGCAGGCGCGGCCCTGCTCACCGATTACATTCTGACGGTCGCCGTCTCCATCTCCTCCGGCGTCGCACAAATCACGTCCGCATTTCCCGCGCTCTTCCCTTGGCGGGTGGAGATCGCCGTAGTCCTGGTTGCGTTCGTCATGCTGATCAACCTGCGTGGCGTCAAAGAGTCGGGCATGATCTTCGCCATTCCGACCTACTTCTTCATCGCCATGATGTTCATCACCGTGATCGTGGGCCTGGTACGTTATTTATCCGGCAGCCTGGGGCTGGTGTCTGATCCGCCTCCCATGGAGATGTTGCATGGTGCGCAGGCCCTCTCGCTGTTCCTGATCCTGCGCGCATTCTCCAGTGGCACGACCGCACTCACCGGCGTTGAGGCCATCTCCAACGGCATCCCGGCTTTTCGCGTGCCTCGCAGCCGCAATGCCGGCATCACGCTGATTTGGATGTCCAGCATCCTGGGCAGCCTGCTGCTGGGCATCACTTTCCTGGCGGTCAAGATCGGCGCAGTCCCCTCTGAGGCGGAGACGGTGATCTCGCAGTTGGCGCGCACCCTCTACGATGGCCGCAACGTGCTCTACCTGGCCGTGATCTCGGCGACCACGCTGATCCTGATCATGGCCGCAAATACCTCGTTCGCCGACTTCCCGCGCCTCAGCGCGCTGCTGGCCAATGACGGCTTCTTGCCGCGCCAGCTCGCCTATCGCGGCAGCCGGCTCGTCTTCTCCCGAGGCATCGCCGCGTTGGCGCTCATCGCCTCGCTGCTCGTCATCGTCTTCAAGGCCAGCGTGACCGCGTTGATCCCGCTGTATGCCATCGGCGTGTTCCTCTCTTTCACGCTTTCGCAGTCTGGCATGGCCCGACGCTGGTGGAAAATCGGCCACCTGGAACCCGGCCAAGAGGTCAAAGAGCGCGGCTCAACCTTACGCTTCGAGTCCAGCTGGCAGTTCAAGATGCTCATCAACGGCTTTGGCGCCATCTTGACGGCCGTGATCGCGCTCGTCTTCGCCACCACCAAATTCCGGGATGGCGCTTGGATTGTTCTGATCCTGGTTCCGCTGATTGTCCTGGGCCTCAGCGGTATTCGTCGGCACTACAAAAACCTGGCGCTCAACCTATCGTTGGAACAGTTCGGCGAACCACCGCGCAAGCTCCGCCACCGCGTGATCTTGCCGATCAGCGGCGTACATCGCGGCTCGCTGGCCGCGCTGGCCTATGCCCAAGTCCTCTCGGCTGATGTGACGGCGGTCTACATCTCGCTGGACCCGGAGGAGACCGAAAAGGTCCAACGGAAATGGGATATGTGGGGCGGCGGTGTGCGGCTGCAAGTGCTGGATTCGCCCTATCGGCTGCTGCTGGAGCCGTTGCTCAGCTACATCGAGCAAATCATCGCCCAGCGCCAGCCCAACGAGGTTATCACCATCGTCGTGCCCCAATTCGTACCGAAATACTGGTGGCATAACCTGTTACACGCCCAGACGGCCACCTGGCTGCGGCTGGCGCTGCTCTTCAAACCGGGCATCATGATCACCAATGTGCCCTATCAAGTGAAATAGCGGAGATAAGCATGAAGACTCTTGTTGTGGGGTGTGGTCGGGTCGGCGCAGAGTTAGCCAACCGGCTGTTCCAACAGGGCCACCAGGTCACGGTGATCGATATCGTGGCCTCGGCCTTCGACAACCTCGAACCCAGCTTCCGAGGCCGCATCCTGGAAGGCGATGTGTTAGCCCAGGACATGTTGCGCCGCGCCGGCATCGAGACGACGGATGGCCTGGCCGCGGTCACCAGCTCGGACACGCTCAACGTGGTGATCGCTCATGTTGCCCTGACTGTCTATCACGTCAAAAATGTGGTGGCCCGCAATTATGAGCCCCGCCGGATGTCGCTCTACGACGCCTTCGGCATCCAGGCGGTGGCGCCCAGCAGTTGGGGCGCCCAGCGCATCGAAGAGCTGTTGGCCGACACGACGCTGCGCACCGTCTTTTCGGCCGGCAACGGCGAAGTGGAAATCTACGAAATTCAGATCCCCGCGGCGTGGCAAGGACGCCGCCTGTCGGAGATGGTGGCGCATGGCGGCTGCCTGCCGATCGCCCTGACGCGCGCGGGCAAAGCCACGTTGCCCGCCGGGGATACGATCCTCGAAGCCTGTGACGTCCTGAACTTCAGCGCGACCTTCGAGGGCATCGAAACGCTGCGCCATAAACTCGGCCAAGCCAAGGAGGCATGATCATGTTTGTCATCATCGCGGGCGGCGGTCGCACCGGCACCCAACTGGCGGCTACCTTGTTGGCCCAAAACCACCAGATTCACGTGATCGAGCACCGGCGCGAGCTCCTGGCGCGCCTTCACCACGAGCTGCCGACAGAATCCATTTATGAAGGCAACGCGACCGATCCCGCCGTGCTGGAACAAGCCGGCATCCGCGAGGCCCATGCCCTGGCCGCCGTCACGACCAGCGACGCCGATAATCTGGCGTTGTGTTTTCTGGCCCGCGCCCACTACAACGTTTCGCGCACCGTCGCTCGGGTCAATAACCCGCGCACCGCATGGCTGTTCGACCAGAAGTTCCACGTGGATGTCTCGGTCAACCAGGCCTCCATCATGTCTGGCCTGATCGAAGAAGAAATTTCGCTGGGCGACATGATGACCCTGCTCAAGTTGCGCCGGGGCCAGTATTCGCTCGTCGAAGAGAAGATTCCCCGGGGCGCCAAAGCCATCGGCCTGGCCATCAAGGACCTGAATCTGCCCGAGCAGTGCGTTATCGCGGCGATCATCCGCAACGGCGCCGTCATCGTCCCACGCGGCGTCACCGTGTTCGAGGCGGATGACGAAGTGCTGGCGATCGCGGGCCCGGATGCCGTCGATGACCTGGCTGCCTTGTTTGCACGGCCCGCAACCAATGGGATTGCCAATCAATAAACTTGGGTGTTTACTTACCGACAGGGGCGCTCAGTGTGGTACACTCTTCATACAAATCACTTACATGTAGTGAGCTGATAAACCACACTGTAGCGGAGGAAATCATGGCTTACGAACTGGCGCCCCTGCCCTATGACTATAGCGCTCTGGAACCCTACATCGATACCCAAACGATGCAGATCCACCACGACAAACATCACGCCGCTTACACCACCAACTTGAATAAGGCGGTTGCGGGCACTGATTTCGAGAATCTACCGGCTGAGGAGCTGCTGACCCAACTGGACCATCTGCCGGAAAGTATCCGCACCGCAGTGCGGAACAACGGCGGCGGCTACGTTAATCACAACCTGTTCTGGGCCGTTCTGGGCCCCAATGCCGGGGGCGCGCCGAGCGGCAAGTTGGCGGCGGCCATCGATGCGGCCTTCGGCAGCTTCGACGCCTTCAAGGAAAAGCTGAGCGCCGCGGGCATGGGCCGCTTCGGCAGCGGCTGGGCCTGGCTCGTTGTGAAACCCGATGGCCGCCTGGATGTCTACAGCACAGCCAATCAGGACAGCCCGCTGACCGCCGGTGATAAGCCGATCTTGGGCCTGGATGTCTGGGAGCATGCGTACTATCTGAAGTATCAGAACCGCCGGGCTGACTACGTGGCCAACTTCTTCCACGTCGTCAACTGGGCCGCCGTGGCTAAGAACTTCACCGCTGCACTCGGCTAAGCCCAGCGGGCAGACATCAGCATTCTCAAGAGGATCGGGGGGCAGGCCCCGATCCTCTTTTTTGCGCCGCGCGCGGGCGCGCTCCCGGTCATTTGGCCCCCTCCGTGCCTACGTGTACAATAGAGAAGTTGACTTGGGTCATTCTGACGGTGAAGGAAGCTAACCATGATGCAACCAGCCGGCGGCCGGCGGGAAACGGGCAAGCTCGAACGGCGGGATCGCCTTTACGAAGCGGCGCTCAGCCTGTTCCGCGAACAGGGCTATGAGCGCACAACGGTGGACCAGATCACCCGGCGCGCAGGGCTGGCCAAAGGCACGTTCTTCAACTACTTCCCCACCAAAGACTCGGTCCTGCGCTTCATGGGCGCACGCGAGATCGGGCGGCTGGGGGCTGCCAGCCTGGCCGGCAGCAGCGCCGCGGCCGTCGGCAACCTCAAGCGCTTCATGGCCGCGCTTGCGGCCAGCATGGAGCGCGACCGCGCGCTGGTCGGCTTGATTTTCAGTAAAGGCCTGACCGTGCCCGAGCTACTGACCGGGGATGCGGGCGGATTCAGCATCCGCCCAACCGTGTCGCTCTTGATCCGCCGGGCACAACACCTGGCCGAAATCGACCCGCGGCTCGATCCCGACGTCTTGACGGCGATGTTGGACGCGCTCTATCTGCAACAGCTTGTTTATTGGTGTGAATCCGCTGCGGATTACCCGCTGGCCGAACGCTTGACGGGTATCGTGGATTTGCTGATGATGGGTATCGCGGCCCGCGAACAAGGAGATGCCTCTTGACCAGCCAAACTGACACCGGCGCCTGGAGCAGAGAGCTGGCCGCCGATCTGTTCCCCGGCACAACCACCCCCTTCGCTTGGACCGCCCTGCGCGCCCCGGCAGAAACCGCCCTGCGCCGCACATGGGCAGACCTGGGCGCGCCCGCGCCGGCAGACGCGCCGCTGTGGCGCCGTGCGGATGATGGCCGCGTCTACGTCGACGCAGCCGCGCTGACCTCGGCCGCGCGGGCATTGCACGGCGCAGCCTGGCTCATCGCCCCGCCTGCCGAGCTGTCGCAGGGGCTGATGGCGCGCTGGCAGGCCGGGGGCGTGATCCGGCGCGCGCAGGCCCGTATCGCGGCCACGCAGGAAGGTGTCGCGGGGCTGCAAACCCGCACCGCCAAATGGCTGGCTTGGGTGCGCGGGCTGCGGTGGGCCCAGGCCGATCTCCTGCAGGTGATGGAGGAGCTGGAGCCACAGGCGCAGAACACCCTGCAAGCCTACTTCACCTTGCGGGCGGGGGTGGCAGCGGCACACGCCCAGGTCGCCGGCCGACTGGCAGATTGGCTGTCTCCCTATCCGACCAGCGTAATCTGGACGCTCTACGCCGGGTTGGAGGGCCTGCCCAGCGTTGAGGCCGCCTACGCCGTCGCCATTGCCGCCCGCGACAGCGCCACTCAGATGGATACGTTGGCGCGCTTCGGGCATCGCGGCCCCAACGAGATGCGCCCGGATGCGCTGCGCTGGCTGGACTCACCGGCCCTGCTGGCAGGACTGGCCGATCGCCGCCCCCTGCGCAACCCCGACAGTGCGCGTGTGCAGTGCCAGGCTGCCGAGGCATGGATCTTCGGCCAACTGGATAGCGGCAAGAGCCGGCAGATCGAACCGTTGTTGGCTCACGCCCGCGACCTGTGCCGGGCCGCCGACCGCGCCTGGGATGCATTCGTGATGGTCATCGCGGCCGCACAGTGTTGGGTCCAGGCGATCGCGTCAGAGGCTGTCGCAGCGACGCTGATCGCCCAGTCCGCTGATGTGCTCTACCTGGAGCTGGAGGAGTTGAAGCAGGTTGCAACGGGCGAATGGCACCCCGGACGGGGCGATGAAGTGCGGGAGGCTGTGGTGGCCCGCCGCCAGGCCCAAGCAGCCACGCGCACGCTCCCCGACTCAGGCGCTGCCCCCCGCTCCGGCAGCCCGGGACAGGCTCAGGGCCCGGCCTATCTGGCCGCGCCAGGCGACCAGCTCCCGCCCCAGGGCGCCATCTGGCTGGGCGAGATCGCTGATGCGGGGTGCGCGCCCTTCTGGCTCAGCGCGGGCGCGCTGACCACGGCCGCGGCCGATGCCTGGTCGCCGGGCCTGATCGCGGCCCGCGCCTTGGGGATCCCGGCGGTCATCGGGGCGCCGACATCTGTCGCACAGGCCGCTCAGGGCTGTAGCGTGGCGGTCGACGCCGATGCCGATCACGTCCAACTCGAAGACTGAAGGATATGGTATAATTCTCCCCATGCAACGACTCACCACCGGCGCAACCCAGATCGGGATCAACTTGAGCCCGGCCCAAGTCACAGCCTTCGAGACCTACACCGATGAGCTGCTGGATTGGAACGCGCAGTTCAACCTGACCGCCATCATCGATCGCGAGCAGGTGGAGATTCGCCACTATCTGGACTCACTGGCACTCCTGCCGGCCCTGGCCGCGTTGGAGGGCGTCCCGCTGGCGACGCTGCTGGGCCGATCGGTGCGGGCCGTGGATGTGGGCGCGGGCGCGGGGTTGCCGGGCATGGCGTTGCGGATCGTCTGGCCGCGGCTGCGCCTTTCGCTCATCGAGTCCACCGTCAAAAAGGTCCGTTTCATGGAGCACGTCGCGGCCCGCCTCAACCTGACCGACCTCCAATTCTTCCACGGACGAGCTGAGGAGCTGGCCTTGAAAGAGGCGCATCGTGCCACGTATGATCTGGTGCTGGCGCGCGCCGTCGCCGCGCTGCCGACCCTGGTGGAGTACCTGTTGCCGTTGACAAAACGCGGGGGGCGGGTGGTGGCCTACAAAGGCTCGGCCGCGCACGAAGAGGCATTGGCAGCCGAGCCGGCCATTCGGATGCTGGGCGGCCAGATCACCAAGCTGATCCCAGTGGAAGTGCCTGGCCTGGCCGAGACGCGCGTCCTCGTGGTGATCGATAAAGTGGCCCAAACGCCCGACGGCTATCCGCGCGGGCGTGGCCTGCCGAAGAAACAACCCCTGGGGTGCAAAGAAAAACCACACGGCCCCGATGACCTGGACGGCTGATCCGCACCCCGTCACCGTGTCACCGGTTCACGCCGTCACCCGTTCCAGCGCCCCCTGCGCCACCTGCCAGCGCCGGGCCTGCGCCAATAACTCCGGTGTGAAATCATCCCAATCCGTCGTCGTGACCAACGCCTGATCCACCTGGGCCAATGCGTCCAGCAGCGTGCGGCGCCGGATGGCGTCCAACTCGGACATGACGTCATCCAACAGCAGCAGCGGCATGTCCCCCGTCGCCTCCCGCATCATCTGAACTTCGGCAAGCTTCAAGGCCAGCGCAGCCGTGCGTTGTTGCCCGCGCGAGCCAAAGGTGCGCAGATCATGGCCCTCGACCGTGAACGCCATGTCATCCCGGTGCGGCCCGCTCAGCGAGCTGCCCGCGGCCACATCGCGGCCCCGCGTGGCCCGCAGATGCGCCAACAGCCACCCAGCAGTCTGCTCCCGCGCGGCCGTCTCAAAGGCAAACCGGTCGCCGCCCGTGGCCGACCGGCTCGCGATAACTTTCGCCGGGTCTGGACTGGGCAGATACCCCAACTGTAACCGTTCCGCACCCCCGGTCAGGTCGCGCTGGCGCTCGGCTGCCAGGCGATTGAGTTCTGAGACCGCGTGCGCCCGGCGCTGCAACAGCACGCTGCCATGCTCGGCTGCCTGATCATCCCAGAAAGCAAGCTGCCCCGAATCGCCGCCCTCGTCGCGCAAGCGCCGCAATAGCGCGTTACGCTGGGAGAGCACCTTGTTGTATTCTCCCAAGGCGCGGCAGTAGCTGGCCGAAATCTGGCATAGCGCGATATCCAGGTAGCGCCGGCGCTCCGTCGGCGCGCCGGCCACCAGGCTCACATCCTCGGGCAGGAACAACACGACCCGCAACCGCCCAATCAGATCCAAGCCACGTTTCGGCACGCCGTTGATCCGCACCTGCTTGCGCACCACTGGCCCGTTACCGCCGCCCCCACCCGGCGCTGGCGTACGCGCCAGCTCCAGCACCACTTCCAACCGCTCCGTGGGGGCATCGCCCGCCGCGCCGATCTCGGCCACCAACCGGGCGTAGGGCAACGAGCTCTCCAGCGCCAGCCAGTTGATCAGCTCACGCTCGGCCCCGACGCGCGGCGATCGCCCGGTGGCCAGCAGATGGATGGCCTCCAGCAGGTTGGTCTTGCCCTGGGCATTGGCGCCCTGAAATACGGTCAGCCGATCAGATAACCCAAGCTCAAGCCGGGCGTAGTTGCGGAAGTTGGTGAGGGAAAGATGGTTAAGCCGCATGGTGTTTGGTAACCTGGTAAATCGGTAAATTGGTAGATGGTAGATTGGGAAGTTTATAGATCGACAGATCGCCTCTGACGCCCCCCATATACCGGTTTACCAATTTACCAATCTACCACCTACCGCTGCAACTGCATGGGCATAATGACGTGTGTGAACTCTTCGGGGCCGGCGCCGACGGGGCGGAACACGCCGGGACGATCGGTCCGCGTGGTTTCCAGCACCACCTGGGGCGTATCAATTACCGAGAGCACCTCGATCATGTAACGCACATTGAAGGCGATCTCCAAGGGGTTGCCTTCCACCAGCGCATCCAGTTCGCTGACATTATCGCCGGCCTCGGCCGAGGTGGCGCGCAGCATGATCTGGCCAGGCTGCGAATCGGTGCCGGGGGTGATCTGGAACACGACGCGATCCGAGGCATCCCGCGCAAAGAGCGAGGCAACCTTCAGCGCGCGCAGGAAGGCGCCGGTATCGAGCACGCTGCGGGTCGTGTAGCCCTTGGGCATGATCGCAGTGAAATCCGGGAACTTGGCGTCGATCAACTGCGACACCAGGTCCACCTGGTAGAACGCGCCCTTGTCCGCTTCGCCTTTGCCGAAAAGCCGGAAAAGGATCTGGTTGCGGGCTGTTGCCACCGAAAGTTCAACCGGCCGCTCCGGGTCAGCTTCACCGCTGATCCGGCTGACCTCGGCCAGCGACCGGGCCGGCACGATGACACTGAGATCGTGCGGCACCGGGACAGGCAACACGGTGCGGCGCACCGAGAGACGATACCCATCGGTGGCCGCCAGGGTCAGGCGGTCGCCCTCGAACTTCGCCAGCACGCCGGTGAGCATGGGCCGGCTGGTGTCTTTGGCATCGGCCGCAGCAAAGACGACCTGATCGATGATCCGCCGCAAGGTCGCGGGCGCCAGGCCCAGCGCATTTTCGCCGTCGGCCGTGGGGATCAGCGGAAATTCACTGGCGTCGATGCCTTTGATGTTGGATTCAGAACGTCCGCATTTGAGGTTCATGCTCATCTGCCGGACGACCAGCTCCATCTCGATCTTATCGGGTTGCATCGAGTTGACCCAATCGGTGAGCAGGCGCGCCGGCAGGGTGATGGCGCCATCATCTTCGACCTGCGCCCCCAGCCAGCAACTCACGCCCACTTCCAGGTTGGTCGCCGCCAGCTTCAGCCGATTTTCATCGGTGCTGAGCAAGATGTTACCCAGGACAGGCAGCGTGCTGCGGGAAGAGACGGCACGCCCCACGATGGACAAGCCCTTAGCAAGATTTTCCTGCAGGACGGATAGGCGCATGATGCAACCTCCAGAAGATGAGTAGATAAGAAATCAAGGGATCAGCAGACCAAAAACCGGGATGCGGACGGCAGTATACCATCTTCTATCCTAAAGTTCAAACGGCACGCTGAGTAAACTTATGTCTAAACCGGCCGCGTTTCAGTCATCGCATTCCTCGTGTTCTTGCAGCCACCCGTTCTCCAGGCCAGCCACATCGAACGCTTCAAGCGCGGCCTCGTATTCCTCAGATGTGATTTTGCGACCCAGGATCGGATCATCCAGAACCTTATACGCGGGAAAATATTGATCCATTATGCTGACGTGTACCAGCGGCGAGAGTTCGGCCGCGATCCAGCGCATGACGTCCGCGGTGCCGGCCAGGCCACCGGGCAGCACCAGGTGGCGGATGATCATCCCGCGGCGGGCGATCCCCTGCTCGTCCAACACCAGCTCGGCGCCGACCTGGCGGTAAATCTCGCGCAGCGCGGCCCGGTTGTGCGCCACATAGCGCGGGAAGCCAGAGATGCGGCGAGCCACCGCGTCGTCGGCGTATTTGGCATCCGGCAGCCAGATGTCTATCACACCCTCAAGCAGGCGCAGCGTCTCAACGGTATCATAGCCGCTGGTATTGTAAACGAGCGGCACGTGAAGCCCTTGCCCAGCGGCCCGGTCCACCGCGGCCAGGATCTGCGGTACGAAGTGGGTGGGGGTGACGAAGTTGATGTTGTGCGCCCCGCGACCCTGGAGTTCCAGCATCATCTCGGCGAACCGGTCAATGGAGACGGTGTTGCCGTAGCCGAGCTGGCTGATGGGGTAGTTCTGACAGAAACGGCACCTGCCGGTGCATCCGGAGAAGAAGATCGTGCCCGAGCCGCGCGCCCCGGTGATGGGCGGTTCCTCCCACATGTGGATGTTCCACGACGCGATCACCGGCTCGGCGCCAACGCGACAGACCCCCTGGCGGCCGGCAGTGCGGTCGACACCGCACGCGTGCGGGCAAACATCGCAGCTCTGCAGCGCAGCCTGCGCCGCCCGCGCCCGCGCGGCCAGCTCACCCGAGCGGTGAAGCCGGAGATAGGACGACTCCCAGGTGGAGCCGGCAACTGGAAATTGAGCAGACCTGGACACAAGAAGGCCAGGAGTTCCCGGCTTCACAGCGTCGCGCTCGCCGGGCACACAGCCATCGCCAGACAGCCTGGGCCCACATGCGCGGCGACCACCGGGCCGATCTGCGCGGAGTAAAGCTGTTCGATGGGCAAGCGTTGACGGAGCGCGGCGCCCAGTTCGGCATTCTCTTCGGGCGCGGCCGCGTCGAAGATCAAGGCGACCACCGGCTCACCGGCCGGCATGGCCTTGACGCACTCATCCAGCATCACATCCAGCGCCTTCTTTTTGCCGCGGGCCTTGCTCCACAACATGATGTGGCCCCGATCCAGCCACAGCACCGGTTTGATGCCCAGCAAGCTGCCCATCAACGCCTGGCTGCCCTTCATGCGGCCGCCGCGGTGCAGATAGTCCAGCGTATCCACGGTGAACATCACCCGCATGGCCTCACCCATGCGCTGCGCCACTGCGGCGATGTGGGCCGCGGGTGCATCGGTCTGCGCCAGCCGGCCGACGGTGAGCAAAATCAGAGCCAACGCACCGGAAACCACCTGAGAATCGACCACGTGGATGCGGTCGCGGCGCGGGTGTGCGGCTGCGACGTTTTGCGCGTTCTCCACCGTAACGCTGGTGCCCCGCGACATAAAGACCCCGACGACCTCGTCGCCGTTGGCGGTCAACTGGTCGAAGGCGGCCTGCAGCGCGCTGGGGGCCACAGCCGCGGTCGAAGGCCAACCGGCCCGCCGGTCGGTCAGCTTCTCAAACAAGGAGGGGGTAGTCATCTCAATCCGTTCTCGATAGGCGCTGCCATCCAGGATCAGGCTCAACGGCAAAACGTGAAGCCTCAACTGCTCAATGACGCTGGGATCAAGATAATGACTGGAATCGGTCACGATATGAATAGCCATAACACTCCCTTTGATAGAGGTTGTAAGTCGAAACCATGGTGACAGCCTGGAGTCCCCGCGCAGAGGCGACGTCAGGTCAGGCAAGATCTAGCAGCACCATCTTCAAATACGGCTCCTGGGCTGGCGGCGCCGGAAAATCGATGGCTGGCTCGTGGTAAACACCACCGACCTTCGCCGGCCGGCCCGCATCAGCGAGACTGGACAGCAGCCGATCGCGGAAGCTGCGCCACGGCAACTCGGCCACGTTGCAGCAGGCCAGCAGCCGGCCACCCGGTGCGACGCAGCGCGCAGCCAGGACGGCTAACTCGCCGTAATCCTGCGCGGCGGCGAATTTGCGGCTCTTGGTGCGGGAGAAGCCGGGCGGATCGAGGATCACCAGATCGAAACGGTCATCCCGCCGGGCCAGGCGCACCAGCCAATCGAACACGTCGCCGAAGACAAAGTCGTGCGCATCCGGCTCGAATCCATTCGCCCGGTAATTATCCTGGCCCCACGCCAGCGCCACCTTGGCGAGATCGAGGTTCAGCACGCGCTGCGCGCCTCCCGCCATGGCAGCCACCCCAAAGCCGCACGTGTACGCGAAACAGTTCAGCACGCGCCGGCCCTCGGCCCAGGCCCGCACCCGGCCCCGGCTCTCCCGCATATCGCTGAAGAGGCCGCTGCTCAGCCCATCGCCGGGGCGAATCAGATACGTCAGCCCACCCTCGTGCGCGACAAACTCCCCCTGATCCGGGCCGTAAACCGGCTGGGGCGGGGTGAGCAGCGCCATCTGATCGTCGGAGAGACGGCTAGCTTGTTTGGGACGGTACTTCACATAGATGCGCTGCGCACCGGTGACCTCGGCCAGGGCCGCCACCAACGCGGGCGGGATCGGCTGGGGCGGCAGGCGGCCATCATCGTCGTACAGGCTGACGACCAGCGCCTCACCGAAGCGATCGACGGTGAGCCCCAACAAGCCATCGGCCGCACCATTCACCAACCGATAGATCGACGTGCCCGGATCGGCCCGCAGCGGGGTGCGACGCTCGACGGCCAGGCGCAGCAGGGCCCGCAGCGCATCGGGGAACCGCATCAGCCCCCGCACATGGACGCCCGATGCGGCCAACGCCAGCTCGGGCAGGCCGGTCGTCAGCCGCTCGAACAAGGCCGGGGTCGGCGCAGTGAAGGTGATCGGCTCATGGGTGGTTGGGTGTGGCAGCGTGAGCCGCTGTGCGTGCAGACAGAGACGGGGCGCCGGCCGATCAGCGGGGCCATAGAGCGGATCGCCCACCACCGGGCAGCCGATGTGCGCCAGATGCAGCCGGATCTGATGGCTGCGGCCGGTTTCCGGGCTGATCTCCAGCAGGCTGTAGGTGGCGCTTGGCATGGTCCTTGCGGCCGCGACCCGGGGCGCCCCGGCTTCCGCCCGGCCAAAACCCTCGCTGCGCACGGTAGAGAGCACCCGATAGCGCGTCTGCGCGGCCAGCCCGTGTGGGTCGTTCGGTGAGGTCACCCGATACCGCTCGCCCCGATCGCGGACGATGGCCGCGTCGATCAACCCCTCGGCCTGGCGCGGTGTGCCGTGCACCAGCGCGACGTAAACCTTGCGGGCCGCATGCGCTTCAAAGGCCGCGGCCAAACCTCGGTTCGCCTCGCGCCGGGCCGCAAAGGCCAGCACGCCCGACGTGTCGGCATCCAGCCGTTGATGCATGCCCAGGTATCCCAGCCCCGCCTGCGCCTGGACAATGCGCAACGCGTCGCTGGGATACGGATCGGCCGGGTCCGACGCGTGGGTCGGGATGCCGGCGGGCTTGTCGATGACAAGGAGATCGGGGTCCTGGTACAGAATCGGGATGTGCATGGTTGGCTGGTTGGTTAGTTGGTTGGTTGGTTAGTTAGTTGGTTAGTTGGTTGGTTGGTAGACTGGTGGAGTGTCCACCCGTATCCCAATCTACCAATCTACCGGTTCGCCGATTTGCCGGGACCCTTCGTCACGGCGCGAGCCGGTTCAGGTCCCGCGGGAAAAGTGTGGCCAGGCGGATGTTGTCCAACCCCAGCAACTGCATCATGAAGCGCTCCAGACCGATGGCACAGCCGCCATGGGGCGGCATGCCATGCTGGAACGCCTCGAAATAGGTGGCAAACGGTGTCAGGTCGGTGTAGCCGCGCGCGGCCGCCGCATCCAGATAGTCCTGATATAGATGCAGCCGTTGTCCGCCCGTCACAAGCTCGGTGCCGCGAAAAAGCAGGTCGAACGAGTTGGAGTAGCGCGGGTCGGCCGGGTTCGGATGCGTATAGAAGGGCCGCTTGGGCATGGGATAGCCCACGACAAATAGGAAATCGCTCCCGTACTGCTCCTTGGCCCAAGCGCCCAGCCAGCGCTCGTGCTGCGGCGCCAGATCAGGCTCCCCGCGGCAGTCCTCGCCCCAACGGTCCAGGATCAACTGCTGCGCATCCGGGAAGTAGATCATCGGAAACTCAGGCGGTGCGCTGGGCAGTGTCACGCGTAACAAACCCAGCTCCGGCGCATAGGCCGATTCGAGATGGCCCAGGATGCCCCGAATGACCGCGGTCAACATGGCCATCACATCGCGGTGATCCCGGATGAAGCCCATTTCGAAATCCAGGCTGACGTACTCGTTGATGTGGCGGATGGTGTCGTGAGGCTCGGCGCGGAAGACCGGCCCCACCTCGAACACCCGCTCAAACACGCCCACCATGATCTGTTTGTAGAACTGCGGGCTCTGGGCCAGGTAGGCGCGCTGCCCAAAGTAATCCACGCCGAACACATTGGCGCCGCTTTCGGTGGCCGAGGCGACCAGCTTAGGCGTCTGGATTTCGGTGAACCCGAACCCGTTCAACGTGGCGCGAAAGCCCGCCATCACCCCGGCCGACAGGCGGAACAGTGCTCGCTTCGCCGGATGGCGCAAACCGATGGTCGCGTGATCCAGGAAGACGGGCAAGCCGGCCTTCACCTCCGGCTTGTTAAGCGGAAACGGCAGCGCATCGCTGACCGGCGACAACACTTCGAAGACCGGCGCATGGATCTCGATCCCGCCCGGCGCCTGCGGCTCGGCGGCGACCAGGCCTTCAACAGCCAACACCGTTTCGGGCAGCAGCCCCTCCAACCCTGCCAGTGCCTGGGCTGTGTCCACCACCACCTGCATGGTGCCGCGCACATCGCGCAACACCAGGAAGTTGATGCCGCCCATCCGGCGCAGCGCATGCAGCCAACCGCTCAGTCGCACGCGCTCACCCACATGCGCACCCGTTTCAGTTGTATAAATCCGTTGCATTTTGGCACCCCCTCGAGAAATAAATACGCGCTCTCTCGTCCAAGGACGAGAGGAGCGCGCTCGCGGTGCCACCCTGGTTTGCCGGACCCTCACGGACCCGACCTCAATGGTCGTCGCTGACCTGGCCCGATAACGGCGGGCGCCGGCCTGGGCCTACCCCCGATTCACTAGGCGCTTGCCGAGCATAACGCCCTCAATCGATCTGGGCCCCGCAGCTCCGGAGTGTCTTTCCGGGGAAACGCAGACGGCACTCACAGCAGACGGCCGTTCTCTGAGCTGCGTACACTTCCCGTACTCTCTCCATCACAGCTTTTCAATGTATGCGGTTTACACGTGGGGCCGAGGATACCACGACCCCGCCGGGATGTCAAAGTGTCAGCGCCGACTGACCTCACATCGTGCCGCTCGGCGGAACGCCGAGGATCACGGGCATATCCAACTGTTCGCCATCGCGCAGGATGGTCAACGTCACCGTGTCACCGGGCGTCTTTTCCCCCAGCGCCGCCACTAGCCCGTCGATATCCTTCACGGGCCGATCGTCAGCCGCGATGATCACGTCACCGCCCAGGGTCACTGTATTGCCGCGTTCCAAGGTGATCGTTTTATAGCCGCCGCGCAGCCTGGCCTTATCCGCGGGGCTGCCGCTCACCAACGTCTGGATCAGCACCCCGGTGCGATCCCGCGCCAGCGCCATCGCCTCAGCGACTTCGGGCGTGAGCGTGAAAGGATCAATGCCCAGCCAGACCGGTGCGCCCGCGATGTCAGAGTGCGGCTCATCGGCCGATTGATCCTGATCCTCTTCCGGCCGCGCCGCCACTGTGAGCGTCGCGGTCATCGTTGCCGTACCCCGCACGAAACTCAACGTCACATCCTCACCCACGTCGGCATTGCGGATCAGGTAGATGTCCAGGTCTTCGGGTCGGCGTACCGGCTGACCGTCGATGGCCGTGATCAGATCGCCGCCCACCGACAGCGTGTCATTTTCAGTGACCACCAGTTTGCTGCTGCCGCGCACATCAGCGACATCGGCCGGGCCGTCAGCGGCGACGGCCATCACCAGCGCGCCCCGCTGCGCCTTCGGCCACTTCATTGCCTTCACCAGATCCGGTGTCAAGGCGGTGCTGAAGAGGCCGAGCCACGGGTACTCATAGGCGCCCTTCTCGATCAATGCGGGCACAACACGTTTCACAATCACCGATGGGATCACAAACCCCAGGCCCTCGGCCTCATCCACACCCGCCGCCGGCACGCCAAGCAACCGCCCTTCCAGGTCCACCATCACACCGCCCGAGTTGCCGGGGTTGAGCGCGGCGTCGGTCTGAATAATATCAGGAATTTGATAAGAGGGCTTAAAAAGCATCTCCAGGGTGAACTCCGGCGCAAGGCTCCGGCCCAGTGCGCTGACCACGCCAAACGTTAGGGAGCCCTCGTAATACCCCAGCGGGGTTCCGATCACGATCACCGGCTGTCCCACCCGCACTTTGGTCGAATCTCCCAGCGTGATGGGGCGCAGATCCAGGCCGTCCGAATCGACTTTGAGCACCGCTAGATCGCTCTCTGACTCCTGCGCGACCAATTCCACCGGCAGACGTAGGCCATCGGCAAACGCGATCGAGAACGCGCTCCCGCCCTCTACGACGTGATTATTCGTGATGATGTGACCGGCCTTGTCCCAAACAAACCCGGAGCCCAGCGGATACTCAGGCGCCGGCAGGTCAAATGCGAGCGGCTTAACGTCGGACTCATGGTTTGCCGTGCGGCGGCCGCCCGTTTTTTGATCCTCAACAGTCGCTGAGTCTTCCAGCGGATACTCGACCGCGCCCCACACCGTCACAACCGAGGGATTGACCTTCTCGTAAACCTGCTCCAATACCCCTTGCAGATCGCCCATTGCCAGCAGTGTCGATTTCGCCTCCGAAATGACCGCGGTGGGACGCGCCGGGACGGCAGTCGGGGTTGGTGTCGGCGGCGTCTCTTGCGCCGAAAAGACCACCGCCGGAAAAAGTCCCCCGAAGGTCAGACCGATGATGACTAGAAACGATACCGTACAAATGCTGCGCTGGTTCACAAGACGCCTCCTGGACAAGACACGGTGCGGCAGATATGAAAGATGCGACAAGAGCAGATTATAACCGATTCACCGGAAATGAGCGAAGACTTGCCACCGCGGCCGGGCAGCCCTATACTGGAGGCAATCACAGCGGCCGGGGCGTTAACGCGCTGAGCGCCGGGGCTGCCCTTACCCCGGCGCTCAAAAAGGAGGAGAAGGAGAGAACTCTGTTTCTTCTGCATCTCTCGGCGTAAGTGTAACATGGGGCGGCCCGAAATGCTCGACGCGCGCCCCATGTTAATGCTACACTGTTTGGACGGCTGCCATACGTTCACCCTACGCATCCCGTTCATAGGAGCGAGTATGAACCCTGCTGATCTCCCACCCACCGAAGTCTGCGAGTTGGGTCCGACCGACTATGCTGAAATGCTGGCGCTATGGACGCGCGCCGGCTTGCCCGTTCGTCCCGCGGGCCGCGATGCACCGGACGCGTTTGCGCGCCAGATAGCCTCCGGGCAGCAGCGGGCCATTGGCCTGCGTGCGGATGGCCGGCTGATCGGTGTGGCCGTGCTGACTCACGATGGGCGGAAGGGATGGATCAACCGCCTGGCCGTCGATTCGAACCACCGACGTCGCGGGCTCGCGCGCCTGCTGATCGCCGAGGCCGAGCGCTGGTTCACCCACGACCTGGGGCTGGAGATTTGGGCCGCGCTGATCGAGAGCGAGAACGACGAATCGCTGGCCCTGTTCGATGCGTTGGGCTTCCGCCGGCACGATATCGTCTACGTCAGCCGGCGCACACGGCCCGAAGCCTGAGCCTGGCGTGCAACCAAATCGGAGACCTTGCGTAATAAGAAGTGTAAGTCAGAAACGAGAGCGCGCAACAAAGGCGCTTCAACATCCTGAGACATCGCTCAGGCAGTCGTACGAGGAGGTCCTATGGAGTCAAAGAAGCTGTATCGCAGCAGCACCGACAAAATGATCGCCGGTGTGTGTGGTGGATTGGGCAAGTATCTGAATGTCGACCCGACGTTGATCCGTTTGATCTTCGCCCTGCTCGTGTTGTTCGGCGTGGGCACCGGTCTGTTGATCTACGTCATCCTGATGATTGTGGTCCCCCTGGAGTCGGAAGGCCCAACGACCCCTCCGGATGACCCGACCAGCGCAAGCTAACGGAACCCATCGCAGCGGTGCGGCGCGACCTGTGTGCCGCACCGCTGCGATGGCCGGGTCCCCGTCGCGAGGACCCGCCTACAACACCACCCCATTCGCGGCCTATTTAGCCGCTCCGCGCTCCTGTGGTAGAATTCGCCCCACGTGAAACGCGCCCGATCCTGCGTTTCGCGCATCCCGCACACTTGAGGTGTCTTATGAGCCGCAAAATTTTAGTCTGTGTCGCCTGGCCCTATTGCAACGGCGACATGCACATCGGTCACTGCGCCGGCGCCTATCTGCCCGCGGATATCTTTGCGCGCTATCAACGCATGCAGGGCAACGATGTGCTGATGGTCTCGGGCTCCGACACCCACGGCACGCCGATCACAGTCACCGCTGAGGATGAAGGCATCACCCCGCGTGCGGTGGTGGACCGCTACCATCCGCGCAACACCGAGACGCTGCGCCGCCTGGGCATCAGCTTCGATCTGTTCACAGAGACCGATACCGAAAACCACTGGGCGGTGACGCAAGATTTCTTCAAGACGCACCTGGCGAACGGGTATCTCTACCGCGACCGCACAGCTCAGTTGTACTGCACTGACAGCAACAAATGGCTGGCCGATCGCTTCGTTGAAGGTGTCTGCCCTTTTTGCGGCTATGATGGCGCGCGCGGCGACCAGTGTGACAACTGCGGACGAACATACGAGGCGACCGCCTTGCTCAAGCCGCGCTGCAAATACTGCGGCGGCAGCAATATCGAAATCCGTGAGACTGAGCACTTCTTCCTGGATTTGGGCAAGCTGAACGATCCGCTCCTCGCATGGCTCGATGACGGACGCAAGACCCACTGGCGCTCGAACGTTATGAACGCCACTCGCGCCCGGTTGGAAAGCCGGGAGCTGCGCGGACGTCCCATCACGCGCGATATCGCATGGGGGATCACGATCCCGGTGCCCGGTTACGAAGATAAGCGTATTTACGTCTGGTACGATGCGGTCATCGGCTACTTTGCGGCCAGCAAGGAATGGGCGCAGGTGGTCGGCCGACCCGATGCGTGGCAGGCGTGGTGGCATGGCGCCGACACGCCCAGCTACTACTTCATCGGCAAAGACAATATCGAGTTCCATTCGGTCATCTGGCCCGCGATGCTGATCGCCTATGACCGCGACCTGAACCTGCCCTACGACGTGCCCGCCAACGAATACCTCAATGTCGAAGGCCGAAAGTTAAGCAAAAGCCGGCGGTGGAGTATCGGCATGGGCGATGCGCTGGATCGCTATGATCCAGACCCCTGGCGCTATGCCCTCGCAGCCAGCTTCCCCGAAGCGCAGGACGTCAACTTCACGTGGGACGAGTTTGTGCGCCGCAACAACGAGGAACTGGTGGCGACGTGGGGCAACCTGGCCAATCGCGTGCTGGGGTTTGCCTACAAACGCTTTGATGGCAGGGTTCCGCAGCCCGGTGCGTTCGACGCCGCCGACCAGGCGCTGCTGGACCGGATCGAACCCACCTTCAACCAGGTAACCGCCCTGTTGGACGCCGTCAAACTAAAGCCGGCACTGACTGAGACGATGTCGCTCGCGCACGAGGCCAACCGCTACCTGAACCTGAAGGAACCGTGGCAGCAGATCAAAACCGATCCAGCGGGCGCGGCGACCTCGATCTACGTGGCGCTGCGGGTGATCGATACGCTGAAGACCCTGTTCGCGCCGTTCCTGCCGTTTACCTGCCAGCAGTTGCACGCGTACCTGGGGTACGAGGGCGATCTTTTCGGGCAGCTTTACACAACAGAAGTCGCAGAAAGCCAGCGCAGCCATCTGGTGCTGCGCTACGATGGCGCTACAGCCACCGGCCGTTGGGCCCCCAGCGCGCTGCCCGCGGGCCAGGCGCTCCGCCAGCCCGCCGCCTTGTTCCTGAAACTCGAACCGAGCGTGAGCGAGCTTGAAATCGAACGGATGACGGGCAATTCCTGAGAGGGCTGGTCAAGTTCGCGAGCGCCGAATGATTTCTTAGCTCGGATTGCGATACGGGATCTCCCGATAAAGCTTGCACACAGTTATCCACGGATTGGGCCCAGGTTATCCACAACCTCAACCAAATAACCGCCCATAACCCAGCACTCAATGCGCCGACGGCGGGAGGTTTCAATATTGAAACCTCCCGCCGTCGGTGCGCGATACAAGGTCTCCTGCGTAAAATATCTATCAGTAAAATAATAGTAATTGACAAGGCCAGTCACCTATGCTATGATCAGATTTACCGGTTGGCTATAAAACGCCACCGGTTCTTTGTCCGTGAATGGCAATACGCAAGGAGCGTGGCAGTGCAACCGGTTCGACGTCGCATCGCGGAGATCCTGAAGGAACAAGGGACCGCGACCGTAGCCCAACTGGCAGAACAGCTTGGGATGGCCCAGGTGTCGGTGCGTCACCACCTGGACATCCTGGTGGGTGAAGATCTGATCGAGCTGACAGGCGTGCTCCGCCACAATGGCGCCGGCCGCCCAAGTCAAGTCTATGCGCTCACCCCCAACGCCGCCAAGTTGTTCCCGCAGCGCTACGACGCGCTCGCCAGCCATATCCTTGCCGAGCTGAAAGCCACATTGCCCGGCGACGCAGTGCGCGGCGTCTTGCAGCGTGTGGCAGAGAAAACTGCCGGAGAAGCACCGCCCGAAATGCCGGCTCAGCCGATTGAAGATCGGCTGGAACAGGTGACAGAATTTCTCACCGAGAAGGGCTACAACGCTCGCTGGGAAAAACACGGTGGGTACTACGAGCTGCACACATGCAACTGTCCTTACGCGGGTGTCGCCGACGATCACCCCGAGCTATGCATGATGGATGAAACCATGATGCGGCGGCTGCTCCCCGACGCCGTCCGCTTGCAGACGCGCGCAATGGATAACAAAACGCATTGCACGTATCTCATCGATTCGACTCCGATCGTCCTCGAATAAGCCCGGGGCAAAGTCGTTAAGCTCATGGAAAAGCACACCACCATCGACACACCGAGCACGATGCACGATACCTTTGGTCGACATCTGCATTACCTGCGCGTGTCGTTGACCGACGCCTGTAACCTGCGCTGTGTTTACTGCATGCCGGAAGACATCACTTTTCAGCCGGCCGCATCGCTGCTGCAGGACGAGGAAATCCTGATGCTGATCCGGGTCGCGGCCAGCCTGGGCGTTGACAAGATTCGCCTGACCGGCGGCGAGCCGACGATGCGCCGTGGATTGGTCGAGTTAGTGCGCGCGATCCGGGCAGTTCCGGGCATCCAGCGGGTCGTGATGACCACCAATGGCATCAAACTGGCGAGCCTGGCGCGACCCCTGGCCGCAGCAGGCCTGGATCAAGTCAACATCAGCATCGACTCCCTGGACCCGGTCAAGTTTCGGAGCATCACGCGCCGGGGGGATCTGGACCATGTTTGGCGCGGGATCGCGGCCGCGGAAGCTGCCGGGCTGACACCCATCAAACTCAACTGCGTCGTCACACGCGGATTTAATGATGACGAAGTCGTCGAGCTCGCGCGGCTGACCCTGACCAATCCATGGCAGGTTCGTTTTATTGAGTTGATGCCGTTGGGCAGCGTGGCTGATTTTCAACAGGACCAGGTCGTTCCGTCCCGCGTCACCCAGGCCCGCATCGCGGCGGCCTTGGGCCCGCTGCTGCCCGTGGCCGGCCACAACGGCCACGACCCCGCACAGCCCTATCAATTGGCGGGGGCGGCCGGCCAGTTGGGTTTCATCAGCAGCGTCACCCAACCGTTTTGCGCAGGCTGCAACCGCCTGCGCCTGACGGCCGACGGCAGGCTGCGCCTGTGTTTGCTGCGCGACGCCGAGGTCGACCTGCTGACCCCGCTGCGCGCCGGGGCTGACTTTGCCTCGCTGCAACACATCATGGCCGAAGGCGCCTACCACAAACCGTGGGGGCACCGGCTGGAAGAAGACGATATCGCCCGTTCGCGCGAAATGAGCCAGATCGGCGGGTAGATACGCAAATCGATCGCACTCGGTCCCAGTGGCCGAGCCAATACCATTCCGGGAGAAATCTCATGTCTGTTACAACCCTAGAAGAGACCGCGACCATCACCCTGACCGAAACCGCGGCGGAGAAGCTGGCCGCAATCATGGATGAGAAGGGCGTGCGCGAGACGCATGGCCTGCGCGTGTTCGTCAGCGGCAGCGGCTGCAGCGGCCTGCAGTACGGCATGACCTTCGACAGCAACCCGCGCCCTGTCGATGTGGTATTCGAGCAGCAGGGGTTGCGCGTGATCGTCGATCCCCAGAGCCTGCAATATATGGAAGGCGCCAGCATCGATTACGTCGAAGGCCCCACCGGTGGCGGATTCCACATCGAAAACCCGAACGCCGTGTCGAATTGCAGCGGCGGATGCAGTAGCTGCCACTAAGGGGCAGCCGAGAAAACATGAAACCGGTGACGCGCCATGACCTGAAAAAAATCGGTGACTACCTGTACGAAGTACCGGAGTCATTCCGACAGGACATGCGCGTCCCGGCGCACTTCTACGCCGACGTTGACATCTTGGAAAAAGCGCTGGCCGACCGCTCGCTGGAGCAATTAGTCAACACGGCGACCTTGCCCGGGGTTGTGAGCCACGCCCTGGCGATGCCGGATATCCATCAGGGTTACGGCTTTCCAATAGGGGGCGTCGTCGCCACCCGTGCGCCCACCGGCGTTATTTCGCCCGGCGGGGTGGGGTATGATATAAACTGTGGCGTGCGCCTGCTGGCCTCGTCGATCGATGCGGAAGATCTGCGCCCGTACATCGCTCAGCTTGCCGATGCGCTCTATCGGTACGTGCCCAGCGGTGTCGGCGTCAAAGGCAATCTCCACACCAACCGGGCAGAACTCGATCACATCCTCGCCGAAGGCAGTCAGTGGGCGCTGCGCGAGGGCTATGCCACCCGCCACGATGTCGACCACACTGAACAAGGCGGCCGCATGCCGGGCGCCGATCCGGCCAAGGTGAGCAACGAGGCTAAAAAACGCGGCCTGGACCAGGTGGGCACGCTGGGCTCGGGCAACCATTTTGCCGAGATCGATGTGGTCACCCAGATTCATCACCCGGAGGCAGCCGACGCCTTTGGCTTGCGCCGGGGGCAGGTCGTGGTGCAGATCCACTGCGGCAGTCGCGGCCTGGGCCATCAAGTCGCCACCGATTACATCCAGACCTTCCAAGCCGCCAGCCGGCGTCTCGGCTACGACCTGCCCGACCAGCAACTGGTGTGTGCGCCGCTGGACTCACCCGAAGGCCAGGCCTATCTCGCGGCCATGAACTGTGCCGCGAACTACGCCTGGGTCAATCGCCAGGTGCTCACCTACCGGATCCGCGAGGCTTTCGAGAGTGTACTCGGCGGAAAAATCCCGGATTGGGGCCTCACGTTGGTATACGATGTAGCGCACAACATGGCGAAGATCGAAACGCACCCCGTGGGCGGCGGCGAGGCGCAGTTGTGCGTACATCGCAAGGGCGCCACGCGCGCTTTCGGGCCGGGCCATCCGGATGTTCCCGGGGATTATCGCAGCGTCGGCCAGCCGGTGCTGGTGCCCGGCAGCATGGGAACCGCTTCTTACGTGCTGGTTGGTACGGCACAAGCCGGCCGGCACACGTTTGGCTCTTGCTGCCACGGCGCCGGCCGCGTGATGAGCCGCGCCGAAGCCAAACGCCAGGTGCGCGGCGACATCCTGCGAGGCGAATTGGAGCATGATGGCATTGTGGTGCGGGCCGGCAGCCTGGCCGGCCTCGCCGAAGAGGCTCCGCAGGCATACAAAGATGTAGATCAGGTGGTGCGCGTCGTTGAAGCCGCTGGCATCGCGCGGCTGGTTGCCCGGCTCGAGCCGTTGGCAGTGATCAAAGGATAGAACACATCAGCGAATGGCGAATAGGTGCCTCTGATTCGTGATTCGCTGATCTCATGGAGGTTTCACTTGCGAGTCGCATTAATTAACCCGAAGTTCCGTCTTCCGATCGACACCCGCACCTCACCGCACCTCGCGCTGGCCTATCTGGGCGCGGTCTCTGAGCGCCGCGGGGATGAGGTGCGCGTTTACGACGCGGACGTCGAAGAGCAGCCGCTGACGGATTTTCTGCGCGAGTTTCGCCCGCACCTGGTTGGCATCACCACGAACACCCCGCAGGTTAAGCAGGCCTGGCGCACCGCGGCCGTGATCAAGCAAGAGCTGGACATCCCCGTTGTTTTGGGTGGCCCCCACGTCAGCGTGGTGTCGGAAGAGCTTGACTTCGAGTCGCTGCGGCAGCCACCGGTTGACCTGGTCGTGCGCGGCGAGGGCGAGGGCCCGTGGATTGAGATCAGCGAAATCGTCGATTCTTATCTGCGCGACCAGCCCGAATTCACCGTGACGGGCCTGATGAGCCCCGCGCAGGACCTGTTCCGCGAGCTCAAGAGCATCAGCTACAAGACCAGCGACGGCCAGCTTCATCGCAACGTCGACGGCCCCGTGATTGCAGATCTGGATAGCCTGCCCTGGCCCGCGTACCACCTGTTCAAAATGGATCGCTACACCAATTTGCAGCCCGCCACCGATGCCATTCCCGGCGAGCGCAGCTTCTCCATTATGACCAGCCGCGGCTGCCCCTATCGGTGTACGTTCTGCTCGCAGAGCATCATGCCCATCAAATGGCGGGCCCGCTCGCCCGAAAACGTGATTGCGGAATGGCGCCATCTGGTGGAAGACCTCGGCGCGCTGGAAATCGGTGTGCTGGATGACAGCGCCAATATTCGCCGGAACCGCCTCATCCAGTTGAGTGATGACCTGATCGCCAACAAACTCAATCACGTGCCCTGGATCTTCGTCAACGGCATTCGCGCCAATCTGGCCGACCTGGAACTGCTAACCAAGCTCAAGCAAGCCGGCCTCAAGCGCACCGCGTTCGGCGTGGAAACCGGCGACGAGGAAATGATCGTCAAGATCGACAAGCACGTCGACCATGACACCATCCGCCAGGCATTCAAGAACGCCAAGGCCGCCGGCATCGAAACGATCGGCTTCTTCATCATCGGCCTGCCTGGTGACACCCGCGAGACGATGCAGAAGACCATCCGCTTCGCCATCGAGCTCGACCCGATGATCGCCAACTTCAGCATGATGACGCCCTACCCGGGCACCATCGTCTACGAACAGGTCAAGCGCAACGGCCGTTTCCTGGTGACCGATTGGGAAGACTACGTCTTCTTTGATCAGAAGGCGCGCTACGAGATGGGCGATCTGACCGCCGGGCTGATGGAAGAGATGTATCGGAACGCGTACCGGCAATTCTACTGGCGCCCCAAATACGTGCTGCGGGCGATGGGGCGTAAAGATTTCTGGCTGAAATTCGGGCGCAACGCGCGCCTGGCCTGGCGCACCGTCATGCCGCGCAAAGAAAAAACCGAGCTGCGCCGCGCCATGGAAGAGTCGGTGCAGTAGGTTTGTGGGAGGTACTGTGAAAGTTGCTCTCGTCGGCCCGAAGTGGCACGAGATGGTCAATTCCTATCCGTCCCTGGGCCTGGCCTACCTGGCCGCCATCGCCGAGCAAGAGGGGCATGAGGCCGCGATCTTTGACATGGGCTTGCAGCCCAACAAATCGATCCTGGACGAAATCAAAGAAATCGTCGCCTGGCGGCCGGACGTCATCGCGTTCACGTCCATGACAACTTCGTACCAGAGCGTCGAGGAATCGGTGGCCCTGCTCAAAGAGGCGTTGGGCGCCCAGACCCCGATCATCATCGGCGGCCCGCATGCCACCACACTGCCTGAGCTCACCCTGCAAAACCCGCACATCGACTTCCTTGTGTACGGCGAAGGCGAGTACGTCTTCCGCGATTGGCTGCGCCAGATCGCATCGGGTGACACGCAGTGGGACAAGAATGTCGGGCTCTGGTACAAGGACACCGACGGCAACGTGGTGAATGGCGGCGAGCGCGAGCTGATCCCCGACCTGGACGAACTGCCCTTCCCGGCGCGCCACCTGTTCCAGCTTAAGGCGTATCCGTTATACGCGCCCACCGGCGAGCAGATGTTAACAGTGCTCACCAGCCGTGGGTGCCCCTACAAATGCTCCTTCTGCTTCAAGGGCATTGTCGGCCGCACCTATCGCCAACGCACGCCGGAGAACATCGTCGCCGAGCTGCGCGAGCTGATCGAGCGGTACGGCGTGCGCAACTTCTACTTTATGGATGACCTGTTCACAATCAATGTCAAGCGCCTGGAAGTCATCTTGGATTACTTCATCGAGCAAAATCTGGGCGTGCGCTGGCGCTGTCTGGCCCGCGTGGACCGCGTGAACCCGGAGTTGCTCAAAAAGATGTATCAGGCCGGCTGCCGTCAGATTCACTTCGGCATCGAGTCGGGCAACGAAGAAATCCTAAAGAAGACCGCCAAGCACATCAACCTGGACCAGGTGCGCCAGGCCATCGAGTGGACTGAAGATGCCGGCATCATGAGCAAGGGCTACTTCATCCTGGGTCTGCCGGGTGACAACGAACAGACCATGCACGAGACCATCGAATTCGCGGCCAGCTTGCGGCTCAGCGAGGCGATGTTCTCCATCGCAACACCCATGCCCGGCACCGAGTTGTGGGAAGAGTTGGTGCACAGGAACCCGGAGACCGCCTACAACGCTGATTTCACCAAGAGTTACTACTACAACTCCTACACCAGCGAAATCGCGCCGTTCATGAACGTCTCCGATGTGAGCGACGATAGATTGAGCAAGATGGCGATCCACGCTCGCAAACGTTTTTTGGAAAGCAAAGAGACGCGCAAATATGTCCGCTATTTTGGTCCCAGGTTGGGGAACCGGCTGTACCGGATCGCCCAGCTCGCGCCGATACGCACGGTGGGCCGCAAAGCGTTGAACCTGGGCCTGTTCCCACGGTTTCGGCAGTTGCAGCCCAAACGGGAGAGACAAGCATGGGAATAAACGGCAACGGAGACACCTCCGTGACCGCCCCGCCAACCTTTATGGAGCGGGTCGAATTGGCCACGCGTTGGCGGCGCAACCGTCTGTTGCGCCCGGCGAAATGGCTGGCCTATGAGACCGGGCGGACGCGCCTGGTGCCGCCGCCGGACCGGTTGTATATCGAGTCCACCAATATCTGCAACCTGAGCTGTATCATGTGCCCCACGGGGCGCAAAGAGCAGCTCCGCAAAAAGGGTTACATGGATTTCGAGCTCTTCAAGAGCATCGTGGATCAAATGGCGCCCTGGGTGCAGGCGACCACGTTGCACATCTGGGGCGAGCCGATGCTGCATCCGCGCATGTTCGACATGATCGCTTACGCCCACCAGCGCGGTCTGCGCAGCGAGATCAGCACCAACGCCACCCTGTTGAACGAGGAACGCTCGCGGAAGATCCTGGATGCGGGGCTCGGTGCGATCTACTTGTGCCTGGATGGCATGCGCCCTGAGACCTACGAGCAGATCCGGGTGAACGCCGACTACGAACAAACCAACGCCAACATCCGGCGTTTCATCGATCTGAAGCAATCCGGCGGCTATCGCGATCCCTTCGTCAATCTCCAGATCATCGAGATGGAGAAAACCGTGGGCGAGATCGATGAGTTCGTTGCAGCATGGAAGCTGCCCGGCGTCGACCGCATCAACGTCAAACCGTTCGATTCCTGGGCCGGCCAGATCAGCGACATCAACGCCCTGGAAGGCCAAGAAGACCCGATCCCGGCGAAGCGCTACGCGTGCCCTAACTTGTGGTATCACACCCACATCTACTGGGACGGGCGTATCGCCATGTGCGATCGTGATTTCAACCTGGCCTATGATCTGGGGAACATCCGCAGCGCCGATGGCATCGTCCGGGTGCTGGAAAACTGGAATGGGCCAAAGATGCAAGAGTTGCGCCGGCTGCACGTGCAGAATGATCTGGAAAACGTGACACCGTGCAACACATGCACCGAATGGGCCTGGTGGAAGCCGACGCCGTTCAAATCGCACGGGAACTATAACGCAACGAAGTTGGAGGGGGAATAGACAGGTAGACAAGGTAACAAGGAGGACGCGCCTTATCTACTTGTTTCCTTGTTTACCTGTTCCCCCAGTTTTCCGAAAGGACACGCTATGCGCGTACTACTCGCAAGTCCCGAATCCGAGGTCTGGACTTCTCGAAAGCATATTCCCCTGGGGCTGGGCTACCTGGCCTCGGTGCTGCGCGAAAACGGGCACCAGGTGGGCATCTACGACGCGGCCATCGAGGACGAGACCGTCGAGACCATCATCCGCCGCGGCAGCTATGAGCTGATCGGGATCACGGCTGTTACCCCGCTCATTGTCGACGCGTGGAATATGGCCCGGAAAGCGAAGGCGCTTGGGCTGACCACAGTTTTGGGCGGCCCGCATCTGACGTTGATGCCTGAGGAATCGCTCAGCGCCGAGCATCCCGAAGTCGATTATGTCATCCAAGGTGAAGCCGAGGAAAGCATTATCGAGTTCGTGAACGCCCTGGAGGGCCGCTATCCGATGGAGCTGGTGCACGGCCTCCATTGGCGCAACGGTGACGAGATCACCGTCAACGCGCCGGCACGGCTGGTGCCCAACCTGGATGACATCCCTTACCCGGCTCACGATCTGTTCAAAATCACCCGGTACACCAACCTCCAACCGCTGACTGATGGGCTGGACACCAAGGCCCGCGCCTACACCATCATGACCAGCCGCGGGTGCCCGTACAAGTGCACCTACTGCTCCAAGCCGATCACCGGCTCTACCTGGCGGCCGCGCTCAGTGGATAATGTGATCGGTGAGTGGCGCTGGCTGGTGCAAGACCTGAAGGCGACCGAAATCGGCATGACCGACGACATCTGGAACCTCAAGCTTGACCGCGCCAAGGAGTTGTGTCGCCGAATCATCGCTGAGGGGCTGAACACAGTGCCGTGGGTGACGGTGCACGGGATGAAAGTCAACCACACCGACGCCGAGTTGTTCCAGTTAATGAAGCAGGCCGGCTGCAAGCGGGTCGGCTTCGGCGTGGAGAGCGGCGATCCGACGATTCTGCGTAACGTGATCAAGAAAAGCCAATCGCTGGATCAGGTGCGCAACGCGTTCAAGTGGGCGCGCGAGGCAGGGCTGCAAACCATGGGCTTCTTCATCTTCGGTATGCCGCAAGAAACCGAAGAGACCATGGAGAAAACCATCCAGTTTGCGCTCGAGCTGGATCCCGACCTAGCGAACTTCATGCTGGCCACGCCCTACCCCGGAACTGAAATGTACGACGTGATCAACAAGTACGGCAACATCTTCGCCAACGAATGGGAAGACTATGCCATCCAGTCCGACAAAGCACGTTTCACCATGCCGGATTATGACCCGGAACTGGTTGTGAAGAAGTGGAAAGAGGCTTACCGGCGCTTCTACCTCTACCGCCCGAAGCGCGTCTGGCAGAAAGTCTCCAAGAAGAGCTTCTGGACCGACTTGCCCAGCACGGTATCCAACGCCGTCCGGTTCTTCATCCCGGATAAGAACCCGACCCTCGCAAAGAAGTCGGCATAGCCCCCGAAAAAAAGTAGCACCGCCGAAGCCTGCTGGCAGGAGGCTTCGGCGGTGCGGCTGTGGGTGGCCTGAGACCGGGAACTTCTATACGCTCATCCCCGGGGCTTTACTTCCAGCTTCCCAGGACTTTCATGTAATTCGCCCGCTCAAATGCGGCCGGATCTGCGACGTTGCGCTGGCTCAACGCACCCTTCATCTGGGCCAGGGACTCGTATTCGTTGTCGGCCATCCACTGAGTTACCCCGTCCAGGAGCTTGCCGATCGAACCCAGCCCTTGCTCCAACAGCACTGAGACAACATTGGCGACATCGGCGCCGGCCATCACGGCTTTCACGACATCCTCGGCCGTGTGAACCCCAGTAGTCAGTGCCATAGAGGCCTTGACGTGCCCGAAGAGAATTGCGATCCATCGCAGCGGGAGCAACATCTCCGCTGACCGGCTGAGCACCAGATCCGGAACAACCCGCAGTTCATCCAGATCGAAGTCGGGCTGGTAGAAGCGGTTGAAGAGCACCAGCGCATCGGCGCCGGCAGCATCCAGGCGCTTGGCCATGTGCGGGATGGCGCTGAAGAACGGGTTCAGCTTCATGGCCACCGGAATATTGACCTGCGCCTTGACCTCACGCAGCACATCCAGGTAAACCTGCTCCACACTCTCAGGCGTCGTTTCCGCGCGGGTTGGAATCAAGTAGATGTTCAGTTCCAGCGCGTCGGCGCCGGCCTGTTCGATCAACTTGGCGTAGCGGGTCCAGCCGCCCGGTGTAACGCCGTTCAGGCTGCCGATGATCGGGATGTTAACCGCGGCTTTGGCCGCGCGAATCAGCTCCAGGTAGCCATCCGGGCCGCTATAGTAATCACCTGCCTTGGGGAAGTATGTCGTGGCCTCGGAAGACATGAAAGTGGTTTGTTCGACAAAGTTGTAAAGGGCCAGGGCCTCGATATCGATCTGCTCTTCAAAAAGCGAGTACAGCGTGACCGCGGCCGCGCCGGCATCTTCCATCGCCCGGATGCCGCTGAGCCGCCTTGACAACGGAGAAGCTGCCGGCACGATGGGGTTCTTCAGGGTGAGACCCATGTAGGTGGTGGTGAGGTCGGTCATAGTATATTCCTTTCAACGGAAGCCAGGAAACAAGGAATCAAGGAAACAAGGCGACTCGTTTGCGCCCTTGTTTCCTTGACTCCTTTCTGCTCGTCTACTTCGCGAAACTCATCGCCGCCATCTGTTCGAGCTGCCGCCAGCGCGCCAGGACATCCTCTTGAGCCAGCTTGAGCAGCATCTCAGCCCGTTCTTCATCGCGCTTGGCCAGCGAGCTGTAGCGGGTCTCGTTGTAGATGTAGTCCTTCAGCGGGATCTTCGGCGCCTTGGAGTCTAGCAAGAGCGGGTTCTTCCCCTCGACAGCGTTAGCGGGGTTGTAGCGGTAAAGCGGCCAGGCGCCGCTGTCCACAGCCAGCTTTTGCTCGCCCATGCCCAGGGTCATGTTGATGCCATGTGCGATACAGTGGCTGTAGGCGATGATCAGGCTGGGGCCCGGGTACGCCTCGGCCTCCAGGAACGCCTTGATCGTCTGATTGTCGCTCGCGCCCATGGCCACCTGGGCCACATAGATCGTGCCCTGACTCACGGCGATCGCGCCCAGATCCTTCTTGGCAATCGGCTTGCCACCGGCCGCGAAACGGGCCACCGCTGCGCGCGGGGTCGCCTTCGAAGCCTGGCCGCCAGTGTTGGAGTAGACCTGGGTATCGAGCACCAGGACATTGATGTCCAGCCCGGAAGCCAGGACGTGATCCAGGCCGCCGTAACCGATATCGTAAGCCCAGCCGTCGCCACCCATGATCCACACGCTGCGCTTGACCAGCATGTCGGCGATGCTGTTGAGCTGGACAGCCCACGGTTCGGTCACGCCGGCGAGCTTCGCCTTCAGCGCCGCAACCCGCTCACGCTGCTCGGCGATGCCCTTCTCGCTGCTTTGATCGGCGCCCAACAGGCCATCGGCCAGTACATCGCTCAGCACATCGCGATGTGCCTGGACCAG
>JAPKMS010000228.1 GCA_026645775.1 Anaerolineae bacterium | reverse complement strand
GCGGCCAAGGTCGTCAACGACAAGTTTAAGATCCTGCGCGGCCTGATGACCACGGTGCACTCCTACACCAATGACCAGAAGATCCTGGACATGCCGCACAGCGACCTGCGCCGCGCGCGCGCGGCGGCCATGAGCATCATTCCGACCACCACCGGCGCCGCCAAGGCCGTCGCGTTGGTGATTCCTGACCTGAAGGGCAAGTTCGACGGCTATGCGCTGCGCGTGCCCACCAGCACCGTCTCGGTGGTGGACTTCACCGCCCAGATCGAAACGCCGACCACCACTGAAGAATTACGGCAGGCGTTCCGCGACGCAGCCGCCGGCCCCATGAAGGGCATCCTGGCCGCAGTGGACGAACCGCTGGTGTCGATCGACTTCAAGGGCGACCCCCACAGTTCCTCCGTAGACCTGCCGTTCACCATGGTGCTCGGCAAGGAAAAGAACGACTTCATCAAAGTCGTCACCTGGTACGACAACGAGTGGGGCTACAGCGTCCGCACGGCCGACCTGGCCGCGATGCTCGCGAGTAAGCTGTAGACTAGTAAACTGGTAAGTTGGTAACTTGGTGAACTGGTTGGACTAAGTTACCAAGTTACCAAGTTACCAAGTTACCAATCTACCATTTTACCAATCCACGGAGGCAACACCATGAACAAGAAAACCGTCCGCGATATCGATCTCAAGAGCAAGCGCGTGCTCATGCGCGTAGACTTCAATGTACCGATGGCCGCCGGCGCGGTGACCGATGACAAGCGCATCAAGGCTGCGCTGCCCACCATCCAGTACGTGCTGGAGCAGGGTGCATCGTTGATCTTGATGAGCCATCTGGGCCGGCCCAAGGGCACCGGCTTCGATCCTGAGTTCAGCCTGAAGCCCGCGTCCGAGGCATTGGCCAAGCTGCTGGGCAAGCCCGTGCAGATGGCGCCAGACTGCATCGGCCCCGAGGTCGAAGCGATGGCGTCTGCCCTGAAGCCCGGCGATGTGCTGATGCTGGAAAACACGCGCTTCTACAAGGCTGAAGAGAAGAACGACCTCGACCTGGCCAAAAAGCTGGCGGCCCTGGGCGAAGTGTACGTCAACGACGCATTCGGCTCGGCCCATCGCGCCCACTCCTCCACCGAGGGCGTCGCCCGCTTCCTGCCCGCGGTCTCCGGCTTCCTGATGGAACAAGAGCTGGAATACCTGGGCCGCGCCACCGATAACCCGGCGCATCCGTACGTTGCCATCCTGGGCGGCGCCAAAATCAGCGACAAAATCCTGGTCGTCGAGAATATGCTCGCTAAATGCGACACGCTGATCATCGGCGGCGGCATGGCGAACACTTTCCTGGCGGCTGAGGGCTGCAATATGCAGGACAGCCTGGTGGAGGCCAGCTCGATCGAGACCGCAAAGGCGATCCTGGCGAAAGCCGGTGGCCGGCTCCTGCTGCCCGTGGACGCGGTGGTGGCCGATAAGTTCGATGCCGAGGCCAACACGCAGGTCGTGGATGTGGACAAGGTGCCGGCAGGCTGGCGGATGCTAGACATCGGCCCGAAGAGCATCGCGGCGTTCGGTGAAGTGCTGAAGGCCGCCAAGCTGGTCGTCTGGAACGGCCCGATGGGCGTCTTCGAGTTCCCGAAGTTCGCTGAGGGCACGTTCGCCATCGCCAAGCTGCTGGCCGAGATCGATGCGACCACCGTCATCGGCGGCGGCGACAGTGCCAGCGCAGTGAAGAAGGCGGGCGTGGCCAAGAAGATGACTCACGTCTCCACCGGCGGCGGTGCCAGCCTGGAGTTCCTGGAAGGCAAGGTCCTGCCCGGTGTGGCGGCGCTGAACGACAAGTAGAGCGACACAGCCAAGGGGCGAGAAGGGCGGGACAAACCTTGTGTCTGGAAAGACCGAACCTGTCCCGCCCTTGTCTACTTGTTTTCCTTGATGCGTGAGCGGGCATATCGGTCTGGCTGGCGTATCGTTGATGCATCCTCATCCGGGCCGGGGCGCCGGAGAACAGACAGACATGGGCGGTGAAGATGCCAGAGTGAGCTGTGACGCCCCAGGCGCTGCAGCGTGCGGGAGGGAAAGCATTCATGGGATTTCTCGATAGCATTCGGGCCCGATTGCGCGGCCACACCGGCGCCCGCGGCAGCGGCGGCGGGCGCAGCAGCTTCAGCGGCAACGATACGTCCTATTGGGTTTATGCCAAGTGCGGGCGTTGCGGCGAACCGCTGCGTGCGCGCATTAATCTGATGAACGATCCCAGCCGGGACGATGATGGCGTCAGTTGGGTCGTCCGCAAGGGATTGAGCGGAAGCGGCGCCAAGTTATGTTTTCAAACCGTTGAAGTCACCCTGAAATTCGACGCCAAGAAACAAAAAGTCCTGGCGCAGGAGGCGGTCGGCGGGGAGATCATCACGATCGAGGCATACGAGGCATTGAAACGGGAGAGCAGCGACAAACAGACAGGAACAAGTGAATCCGTCGATCGCTGATTGTCCATGGCGGGGCACGGGTAATTCACCGATCCTGCGCACCAAGTCTATTCAACAAGGGGTCTACCATGCGAAAACCTATCCTGGCTGGCAACTGGAAAATGAACAAGACACCGGCTGAAGCTGTCGAATTCGTCCGGGCCATCCGGCCGCTGATCGCCAAGTATCCGCAGGTTGAGACGGTGGTGTGTGTGCCATTCGTGAGCCTGCCCGCGGTAGCAGACGCCCTGGCCGGGGTCAAAGTCGGCGTGGGCGCGCAAAACATGCACTGGGCCGCAAGCGGCGCGTACACCGGCGAAGTATCGGCGGCCATGCTGAAGGGGCTGGCGGATTACGTGATTATCGGCCACTCCGAGCGCCGCCAGTACTTTGGCGAGACCGATGAAGGCGTCAACAAGAAGATCAAGGCCGCGTTGGCGAGTGGCCTGGTGCCGATCCTCTGCGTGGGCGAGGATCTGGCGCAGAATGAGGCCGGGCTCACCGAATCCTGGGTCAGCGCCCAGGTGCGCGCAGCGTTTGCCGACATTACCGCCGAGCAAGCCTGCGGGGTCGTGATCGCCTATGAGCCCATCTGGGCCATCGGCACCGGCAAGACGGCCACATCCGAGGTCGCGAATCGCATCTGCGGGTTGGTCGTGCGCGGCACCGTGGCTGAGATTTACGGCGAGGAAGTCGCTCAGCAGATCCGGATCCAGTACGGCGGCAGCGCCAACGAAAAGAACATTGCTGAGCTCATGGCCATGCCCGACATCGACGGCGCGCTGATCGGCGGCGCCAGCCTGAAGGTGGAGAGCTTCGTCGAGATGGTGCGGGCCACCGCCGAGCAGTTGTAGGTGGGTAGATTGGTAGGTTGGTAAATCGGGAGGTTGGTCGGTTGGTAAGCGGATAGATCGATGAGGCGGCTTACCAGCTCACCCATCTACCCATCTACCCATCTACCAATCTACCAATTTACCAATTTACCTTCTACCAATTTGTCGATCCACCATGTCCCTACTTCCCCAGCTCCTTGCCTTCGCCTTTACCCTGACCTGCCTGATGGTCCTCAGCCGGTGGATCAACCGGCAGGTCCAGATCATCGGCCTGCGCGTCACCGGCAGCAGCAATGCGGCGATCATGGCCTATTACCTGCTGATGTTCCCCGGCATCGTCCTGCACGAGGTGAGCCATTTCCTGATGGCGCTGCTGCTGGGGCTGCGGGTCGGCAAGTTTGCCCTGGGGCCCCGGAAACGTCGCAACGCCATCGAGCTGGGCTCGGTCACGATCAACAGCGGCGGCTCGGTGCGAGACAGTCTGGTGGGTCTGGCGCCTTTCATCGGCGGGACGACCGTGCTGCTGCTGATCAGCTTTCTGGTGTTCGATGTCGCTGCGCTGGGCCAGGCCTGGACGGCCGCCGGGTGGCAGGGCATCCTGGCCGCGATGCAGGATTTCTGGCAAGTCCCGGATTTCTGGATGTGGGCGTACGTGATCTTTGTTGTCAGCAATGCGATGACGCCCAGCCCGGCCGATCGCCAGCCCTGGCTCACAGCGGGCATCTACATCGGCCTGGCCTTGGGAATCACCTACCTGCTGGGGGGGTTGCCGCTCCTGGCGCAGGCACTGCGCGAGCAGGTGAGCGGGGCATTGCAGATCATGACATTGGGCTTTGCGTTCACCATCGCCGTAAACCTGATGGTGGCTGCGGTGCTGTGGATCGCCGAAGTCTTCATCATTGGCATGCAGCGGCCCAAATCATAAACCGCTCATCCAAAGCAAAGGGCCGGCGAATTCGCCGGCCCTTTGCTTTGGTGCCATGCCTGAGGCGACGCTCAGATGGTGTAGCACTTGCGATGGTAAACCACCTGATGCGAACGCGGGCGACCCGCTTCCATCTCGATGATTTTGACCATCAACAGATCACCGAAAGTAACGTCCAAGTTGCACTTCGTACACTTATGTCCAGTCAAGGTCTTGCGACGCCGCTCCAACGTTGCGGTATCCGCACCCATTTTAGTTGCTTGAGCCATTCTCCACCTCTTTCAAAGCAATCGGCGCCGCGCGGCGCCGAAAACGATAGCGGCTTCATTATCCGCGAAACGCGTAGAATGTCAAACTGGCTGGGTGGATGGGTCAACTGGTAAATGGGTGAATGGAGTAGTAAGAGTCGGGAATTAGAAACCTTTCTACCAAATCACCCATTTACCAGTCTCCCCATTTACCCGCGCTTAAATCTGCGGCACGGTCGCGAGCGACTTCACCATCTCTTCCGGAGAGAAGCCGTTGTCGGTCAGCTTGCCGGCCAGGTAAGCATCGTACGCGGCCATGTCGAAATGGCCGTGCCCCGACAGGTTGAACAGGATGACCTTCTTCTCGCCCGTCTCCTTGGCAGCCAATGCTTCGTCGATCGCCGCGCGGATCGCGTGGCTGGATTCGGGCGCCGGGATGATGCCCTCGTTACGGGCGAACAGGATCGCCGCCTCAAAGCACTGGTTCTGGCCGTAGGCGCGCGGCTCGATGTGCCCGCTGTTCACCAGCGCCGAGATGATCGGGGACATGCCGTGATACCGCAGGCCGCCGGCATGGATCGACGCCGGCACGAAGTCGTGGCCCAGGGTATACATCTTGATCAAGGGGGTGAGCCCCGCCGTGTCGCCGAAGTCGTACAAGTACGGGCCTTTGGTCAAGGTGGGGCAGGAACTCGGCTCAACCGCCACGAGCCGGGTCTTCACCCCTTCAGTCAGCGTCCGGTGCAGGAACGGCAGGGCGATCCCGGCGAAGTTCGAGCCGCCGCCCACGCAGCCGATCACCACGTCCGGGTATTCACCCACCTCGGCCATGGCGTCCAGCGCCTCCTGGCCGATCACGGTCTGGTGCAGCATGACATGGTTCAACACGGAACCGAGGGAGTACTTTGTCTTGCCGCCGCTCGTTGCGGCAACTTCCACCGCCTCAGAGATGGCCATGCCGAGACTGCCGGAAGTCTCGGGATCGCGTGCCAGGATCGCGCGGCCCGACGCGGTGCGGTCCGACGGACTGGGCGTGACCGTTGCGCCGTAGGCTTGCATGATCGAGCGCCGGTACGGCTTCTGCTGATAGCTGACCTTGACCATGTAGACATCCACGGCCATCTTAAACATGTCGCCCGCGATGGCCAGCGCACAGCCCCACTGACCCGCGCCGGTCTCGGTCGAAATGCTCTGAATGCCTTCCTTCTTGTTGTAGTAGGCCTGCGCGACCGCCGTGTTGAGCTTATGGCTGCCCGCGGGGCTGACACTCTCGTTTTTGTAGTAGATGTGCGCCGGGGTGTCCAGGGCCCGCTCCAGCCGCACGGCGCGGATCAGGGGCGTGGGCCTCCACAGCCGGTAGATATCGCGCACTTCGTCCGGGATCTGAATGTAGCGTTCCTTGCTGTATTCTTGTTCGATCAGCCCCATCGGGAAAAGCGGCGCCCAGTCCGCCGGCTGGAGGGGTTGCCCCGTGCCCGGATTTAGCGCCAGGGGCATTGCCGTTGGCATATCAGCCAGGATGTTGTACCAGGCTGTAGGGATACGAGACTGCGGCAAGACGATGCGATAATTTTCGCTCGAGGTGGTAGGCAAGTTTCCGGTGAACATTTTTCCCTCCCAAAAAGCTTGGACCCGAAGGCCCGGATATGGCGGGCACAGCGCCGGAGGGAGAGGGTGACGCCCGCCGTATTAAATACAATACCCTCGCCCCGAAAGGGGACGAGGGTTCGCTGACCACCCGTGGTGCCACCCCAGTTAGGTCAGCAGGCGTCAGCCACACCGACCTCACTCATTGCAGGGACAGGAACTTTGCACGTCGGCTGTCATAACCCACGACAGGCTCCGATCCCCTCAGCCATGATAACGGTGGCGGCTCCGGCGCGGCTTACTGAGTCAGATAAAACTACCCTTCTTTTCAGCCTGCGGCTCCCCGGTCCATTCGGCGCTTGCGCTGGCGCTGACCTCTCAGCAGATCGGTCAGCTCTCTGAAGCCCCGCTTCGGCGCTTACTAGTCCGGTTCACAGCCTTTATTGAACGTCTATTCGATTGTGGCGGGACTATAGCACAGCCGCACGGCGCTGTCAAACTGCGCAAACGCCGCACGCCGCTGGCCTGCCCACTCAATTCATGTGCGGCAAAAGCTTCTCGACCAGCCGGTCTTTCGGCAGAAAACCGACCAGGGTTTCCACCAACTGGCCCGCCTTGAACACCAAGAGGGTGGGGATCCCGGTGATGCCGAATCGCTCCGGCGTCACGGGATTGACATCCACGTCCATCTTTGCGATCTTAATTTTGCCCGCGTACTCGGTGGCGATCTCATCCAGGATGGGTGCGATGCGCTTGCACGGCATACACCACTCTGCCCAAAAGTCGGTCACGGTAAGCACCGACGAATGCAGCACTTCACTTTCGAAGGTTTTGTCGGTCACGTGGATCATTGCACCCATGATTTTTGTCTACTCCGGTGGCTGTGATAGGGCGCTATGTTACCCCACGTCAGCCGGTTCTGTCAAAAGACCCGCCGCAGCATGGGAAAACGGTTGCGGCGTTTGACGGGGCAAATGGCAGGACGTATAATCTGCCGAGGCTGAAAGAGGCAAAACAAGGCCCTAGGGTGCAGAAGGATGCAGTCCCACCATCAGCCGCGAGGCCGGTTGGACTGCATTTTTGTTACCGGAGAGGATCAATGATTGATGAGTCGCACCTATACGCGGGATCGTTTCACCTGGCTGGCCTATCTCTTTCTGGCCTTCTACGGCTATTTTCTCAACGCTTTCGGCCCCATCACCCCCTTCTTGATGGATGATCTCGGTTTGTCCTATACCGTTAGCAGCCTGCACTTCACAGCGTTTGCGGTCGGCATCCTGGTGGTGGGCCTGGGCGGCCACCTGCTGATCCGGCGCATCGGGCGTTGGTGGTGCCTGTGGCTCGGCGCGTTTGGGACGAGCCTGGGGGCGCTGCTCCTGGTGATGGGCAAGACGCCCCTGATCACCATCGGCGCGGCATTCCTGATGGGGGTGATCGGTTCGCTGATCCTGGCGATCATCCCGGCCGCCCTCGCCGATCACCATGGGGAGTTGCGGGCAGTGGCGCTCTCCGAAGCGAACGTGCTCGCCTCCGCGGTATCGACAATGGCGCCCCTGCTAGTGGGCTGGTGCGCTAGATTTCTTGGCAACTGGCGATTGGCGTTGGTGCTGGGCGCCTCTACAGCGCTTCTGATGTACCTCGGCTTCCGGGGAGCCGCCCCCCCGGCCTCGGCGGCCAGCCAGCCGGCTTCGACCGCGGCTAAGCACCCCCTGCCCCGACTGTATTGGATTTACTGGGTGGCGCTCGTGTTGGGGGTAGCCGTGGAATTCTGCATGATCTTCTGGAGCGCCAACTACGTTGAGATTGCATTGGGGGCGTCGAAGGCGAGCGCGGCCCAGGCGGTGAGCGTATTTCTGGGCGCTATGATCGTCGGCCGCCTGCTTGCCAGCCGGCTGGTGCTCCGCTTTGCCGCGCGGCGGCTTGTGATCGCGTCATTCTTGATCGCCAGCGCCGGTTTCCTGCTTTATTGGGGCGCCAACAGCATCCTGCTTGGCTTGACCGGCCTGTTCTTCACCGGGCTGGGGGTCGCGTTCTTCTACCCGCTGATCCTGTCGCTGGCCATCGAAGCTGCCGGCGAGGCGACGATCCAGGCCGGCGCACGCGCGACCCTGGCCTCAGGCGTCGCGATCCTGGTGCTCCCGCTGGTGTTGGGGCGGCTTGCCGACGCGGTCGGCATCCGGCCGGCTTACGGGGTGGTCCTGCTGCTCCTGGCCGGAGTCTACCTGATTATCCAGTTTGCCGGAAGACCCGCCGCGGCAGACCCTGATCCAATCCTAAACTGAGAGGCGTTGATGGACACAGATTATCTCGTTATCCTGGTGACCGTAGCCGATGCCAAGGCCGGCGCCGCGTTGGGCCGGAGGCTCGTCGAAGAACGCCTGGCCGCGTGCGTGCAGGTGCTCCCCGGCGGCACGGCGATCTACCAGTGGCAAGAGCAAATCCACAGCGATCCGATGGCGCAGTTGATCATCAAAACGCGCACGACGGTCTGGCCCGCGCTGCGGAGCCGCATCGTCGAGCTGCACAAGGATGCAGTGCCAGAGATCCTGGCGCTGCCGGTGAGCGATGCGCTGCCGGCTTATCTGCGCTGGATGGATGAGATGACAACGGAGGCGGAGCCGGAAGTGGGCCGGGAGCGCGCGCCGCTGACCGGGCTCCCGGCGGCCGCATGGCTCGATTACGGGGATGTGTACCCGCGCGGCCAGCACACAGTCTCCGGCGCGATCCGCATCCTGCGCAGCCTAGCGAGCCCGCAGCTCGGTAATCGCCGTGATCTTCTGGTCTATCTGCCCCCCTCCTATGCCGAGAGCGACCGACGCTACCCGGTGCTCTACATGCACGACGGGCAGAATCTCTTCGACGCGGCCACCAGTTACGCGGGCGAATGGCATGTCGACGAGACGATGGAGGCGCTGGCTCGCCAGGGCCTTGAAGCGATCATCGTCGGCATCCCGAACATCGGTGAGCGCCGGTTCCACGAGTATATCCCCTTCCCCTCGCCCGAGTTAGCAGAAGTTCAGGGCGATGAATATGTGTCATTTATCGCCGATACGGTGAAGCCGATCATTGACCGGGATTTCCGCACCCGGCCCGAACGGGAGGCCACGGGCATCGCCGGCTCCTCGCTGGGTGGGCTGATCAGCCTCTACGCCTATTTCCGCCGGCCAGAGGTGTTCGGGCTGGCGGGCGTCTTCAGCCCGGCGCTGCGTTGGGGCAAACGCGACATCTTCCCGTTCGTGAAGCAAGCAGAGTTTTCATCGGGCAAGATTTACATGGACGTTGGGACCGCTGAAGGGGTCGGCCTGACGGAGACGCGGCGCGGCCAGCGTTCGTTTGCGTTTCAGTATCTGCGGCACGTACGGCGGATGGACGAGCTGCTGCGCCGCAAGGGCTATCGGCCGGGCGAGAGCCTGCGATACATCGAAGAGGAGGACGGCGTCCACCACGAGTCGGCGTGGGCCCGCCGCCTGCCGGACGCGCTGCGTTTTTTGCTGGGCGGGCTGTCCTGACGGCTTTAGGCTACAGCGCGTCAGGCAGCCATTTGATCTCGCTGTCGGCGTGGTGGCTGGCGCGCCACGTCTGACAGCGGGCCGCCAGATCGCGCACCTGGCGATAATAATCAGGCTCCGTACGGCGGCTGCTCTCGTAGTCGACATACGGCCCCAGCTTCGCCCACGTCTTCACGATCATCGGGTTCATCCACGGCATGATCATCTCATCGGGGATCCAGCCCGCCTGGGTCAGAAACGCCACGCGATCCAGCGAGTTGAGCACCCGTTTGACATGGTCGCGGCCCTCCGCACTCAGCGCGGGCACGCCCACAGCCGGGTCATCCGGCAGATTCTGAAAGACCCAACGCCGGGCCTGCACATTCTCCGCCGCGTTCAGCTCCTCGAACAAGCGATCGGCCACCGCGAGATGGCGGCTGCTGCTGGCCTCCGATAACTCGCGATAGGCCAGGATAGCGCCGCCGAGCACCGTCGCGGCTGCGACCGCGGTCGCCAGCGCCTCCGTCATCGCCCAAAAATCGGTCGAAAAACCGAGGAAGCGCAAGCCGCCCCATAAGACCAGGAGTGCCAGCATCCCCAGCAAAAAACCGACCCCGCTCAGCACCAGCACCAGCCCCAACGTGCGCCGACCGGACCAATTCAGGTTCATGGCAGTCCCTCCTCACTCAAGCCGCGCCTGGATGACGCCGCGCCGGCCGTTGACCAGCCAGGCGGGATCCTCCGCCGCCAGCCGCTCGGCCTGGCCGGGCGCCAGCCCCACGATGATCTCCGCTTTGAGCGTGCGCAGCGCGGCGACCGGCGCGGGGAAGTAGCCGAGCACCTCGGTAAACGGTGTAGTGGACGTCCAGTGCGCATCGCCCAGCAGCCGCCGGTAGTTCGCATCTCCCTTCACCAGCACCAGGCACATCCGCGCCAGATCGACAACCAGGTCTTCGGGCATCTGGGTATAGAACAGGCTGGAGGTATTGAACCAGTGCGACTTTAACACCAGATCGCCTGCGACCACGTGACCGTCGAGGCGATAGGCGAGCTTCTGCCCGTCGCCGCCCAGCGCGGCCAGCGCATCCAGCCCGGCGACCAGGTCAGGCAACAGGGCATCGGAGACGAATAACGGCTGCGGCTTGAGGTGGAGGTACACCTGGTCCGCCAGCCCGCTGCACAGCAAGAAGTCGATCAGCAGCAAATCGATCAGCAGCTCAGTGCCGGCGTTATCGGCCAGGAGCGCTACACTGCCACCGGCGCGCGCCTGCAAGAAGCGCCACAGCGCCGCGCTATCATCCGCCAGCAGATTCTCGCGCTCGTCGGCCGGCTGCGCGGTCGCGCCCAGGTGCGCGGCCACCGTGTAGCTGAGATCGGTGCGGTTGCCCCACAGGCTGGCGTGCAGCAAACGGTTGAACCGGGCCGCGGGATCTTCGGGCAGGCTCTGCATCAGTTGGAGGGCGGTGCGCGGCGCGGCATCGGGCGCCCACTCCTGGCGCTTCTTGGCCGCAAACGGATCCACGCCCTGCCACGGCCCCGGCTGGAAATAGTGCGTGGCCTCCAGGATGCGGCGATAGAAATACGCCTCGGCCCAGTACCAGGGCACATCCAGCCAGGAATGCCCAACGTGCGGCGCGGACACAGCCCGCCAGAGCGCCGCATCGGGCGTGCTCTCCCGCAGATCGCGGATCACGCCGCCGGTCAGTTCGGCGTGCAGGCTGTCCAGCTCAGCGCGAATGTCCGGCGGGAAGTCGTTGAGGGCGCTGGTCTCGCGCAGGATCGCCGGCAGGCGGTCGCGGAGCGTGTGATACGCGAACGAGCCGACCTCGGAGGTGCGGATCGGCGGTGGCCAGGTAGCCGGATCGACCCGACACGGCGGCAAAACGATATCAGGCACCTTCGGCCTCCCCCACAGCCAACGCGGTTTGCATCAGCGCGTTGATTTCCAGCGGGATACCCTTCGACGCATCACGCACCAGCGCCAGTGCGCCCAGATCGCAGGCATCCACGCACACACCACAACCCATGCACCGATCCGCATCGATGACCGGCGCGCCATCGCGCATCGCGATGGCATCGAACTGGCAAGACGCCGCACAGGCGCCGCAGCCAACGCATAAATCGGCATCCTGCCGGCTGACATACCCCGAGGCAGCCAACATGGGAATCCCATTGCGTTGGGCCTGCATCGCACCACAGCAGCACGAACAGCAGTTGCAGATCGCGTAGAACCGGCCGAGCATGGCATCCTTGAAAAACGCATGGTGCACATGACCGCGAGCGTGCTCCGCAGTCAAAATCTGGATTGCCTCCTCGGAGGTGATCCAGCGCGACCGGCGGCCCTGGTGCTCGGTGACCAGGCTGGCGAACGGCTCACCGACGACGAGGCACACGTCCAGGGGCAGGCACGGGTGCGCGCGGGCCGAACGGCACGGGCATTCCAACGCAACGATATGATCGGGATGCTGCAACACAATCTCGCGCGCCAGCGCATAGGGGATGACGTGCTCCAAATCGCCCAACGTCACATCCCGGTCCACGCTCACCCACTGTTTCGCGGCATCCAGCGTGATCACCTTGCCGTGGTAAGTGTCGGCGAAGCCGATCTTGCCCCCGGCCGCGGCAGTGCCCCCTCCCGCAGCAGGGACGGTGGGCAGGGGAACGGGATTTTCCCGGCCGCGAACGACCCGCGCAATCCGCCCGATCAGCGGCTTGATTTTGCGCGCCAGGGGATACTCGCCGATGCCGATGCCGATATACAGATAAAGCCAACGGGCGTAGACGTAGCCATGCAGCCAATCGACCAGCGAGAAACCAGGTTTACGCCGGGCTTCGCGGGTGAATGCACGGATCGAGGGGCTCGGCCAAACCGGGCGTCTCATCGGCAAGCGTATCCTGAATGGGTTAACCGGACAGATGCGCGGCCCAGGTGGGCCAACGGCGCGACTGTAGCAGCAACGACGATGGCTGTCAAATGCAGATTGGGGGATCAGCGTGCGAGACGCCGGGGCGAAACGGGAAGCCAGCTTCTTGCCTTTGGGCCGCCGATGGGGTATCGTGGCTGCCAGAAATCAGTCTGAGGGAGGAGTTTACTGCGATGGGCATCCTGGATTCCGTGAAACGAGCTTTCAGCAAACCGGCGGCCGCCGAAAGACCGGCCGCGCGCCCAATCCGGCCCGAGCCGGCCGAGATCAAAGTGCCCGAAGTGGCGGCGGCCGAGTTGATGGCCGAACTGCACGCCAAGAACGGGAACGCGCCGCTGCTGCTGGATTGCCGCGAGCCATACGAGCGCCGCCAGAGCTACATCCCCAACAGCACGCACATCGTCATGCGCGAGATTCCGGCGCGCCTGGGCGAGCTGGCACGTGAGGCCGACATCGTGGTCTACTGTGCGCACGGCAATCGATCTTACGGCGTGGCCGGCTACCTGCTGGAAAACGGCTACCGGGCGCGGAGCCTGCGCGGCGGGATCGCGGCCTGGCAAGCCCAGGGCGGGCAGACCACGCGGTAAAAAAACGTCCTTCACCCCCCTCTATGAAATGACGTGGATCAACGATGACACCAGAGAACGCATTTCGCCAAACTATCCCACCGCATTTCTCAAATAGAAGGCGTTCTGCCTTGCGCCGCAGAACGGCGGTGGGATTCATGACGGTTCTTGCACTATTTTTCAACTATTCGGTCATGATTAATGCAACAACCGATCACGTCACGCAGACTGGAGCTGCGCCGCCCGACCCGCGCTTCGGGATCGTGGAGACCTATGTCAACCCGGGCGCGGCAACCGAGGCCGGCGCGGGTTACACACGCATTGTTTTGCGCTGGGACGTGATCCAGCCCGGCAGCCGCGATGACTGGAAGCCCGCCAACCTGCCCGACCCGTTCATCGCCGGCGAGCTGGCCGCGGGACGGCAGGTGGTCGCGGTGCTGATCGGCACGCCCGGCTGGGCCGCAGCCAACCCCGCCGATGGCGCCCGCGCGGTGCCGGATATGGATGCCTGGGCTGCGTTCACCCGGCGCATGGCCCAGCATTACCGGGGCCGCATCGCGCACTGGATCATCTGGAACGAGCCGGACGTGTGGCAGGCGGGCCATCCGGGCCAGACGTGGGCCGGCAGCGTGGAGGACTACGCCCGTCTGCTGAAGACGGCCTATCTGGCGATCAAAGAGGTTGATCCGAACCAACAGGTACACATCGCGGGGTTGACCTATTTCTGGGACTGGTCACACGGCCGGCGGCGCTACCTGGATCGCCTGCTGGATGTCATCACCGCTGACCCGGAGGCCCCCAGCCACGGCTACTACTTCGACGCGGCCATCTACCATCTCTACTTCAACCCGAGCCAGACGGTCGCGGTGCTGGCCGAGGCGCGGGCAGCGCTGAAAAAGCATGGGATGACCGACAAAGCGCTCTGGATCAACGAGACCAACGCACCGCCCTCGAATGACCCCAAAGAGTTGCCGTGGTCGACGCCGCGGTTCAAGATTACCCAGGAGGAGCAGGCCGCGTTCGTGATCCAGGAGTTTGCGGTGGCGTTTGCGGCCGGCGCCGACCGGGTGGAGTTTTACAAGCTGCGCAACACCGCTGACCACCCTGAATCGATCGAGCCGTACGGTCTGCTGCGCGGGGATGATTCCCCGCGCCCCGCGTTGACCGCGTACCGCGTGGCGACCACCTATCTGCGCGATTTCCGCACCGCCGTCCAGGAACGCTCCGGCGCGACGACCGCGATCACCTTCGACCGCGGGAGCGCCACCACCACCGCCCTGTGGACGAGCGGCCGCCGGTCGGCGCGCGTGACCGTGCGCGCGATTGCCCGCGAGGCCGATCTGGTGGATGAACGCGGCAACGTGCGGCGCATCCGGGCAGTGGGCGGCGTCTACACGATCGATCTGCCCGGTGCGACGTGCACCAACGGCAACCCGTGTATCATCGGCGGGGCGCCGCGGCTGCTGGTGGAAGCCGGAGCGGCGGGCAAACGCAAGGCACTCCTCTAAAGCGGCAGGGTCTCCAGGAACCGAGCCACAGCGTCTGACACCGCGGCCGGCTGTTCCAGCATGACCATGTGGCCCGCGTCCGGCAGGACCACGAGCCGCGAGCCGGGGAGCTGCTCGTGCAGGTATTGGCTGAACTTGGGGGGTGTCATGCGGTCGGCCGCGCCGCAGACAATGAGGGTGGGGAGTGCGATCCGGCCGACATCCGCGCGCCGGTCAAACGCGTCGCATGCGATAAAGTCACCGTGGATGACCTGGGCCGGGACCTCGCGCAGCCGCCGCGTGTAGAGGCGCAGCAGATTCGGGTCCACGTGCTCCCCGTGCGTCCACTGCGCCAGCAGCGCCGTCGTCCCCGCATAATCGCTCAGGATCCCGGTGAGAACTTGCGGCGCCACGCGCAACCTGGCACCGGTGCCGACCAACACCAGCCCCGCCAGCCGGCCCGGATAGCGCAGCGCAAACTCTTGGGCGATCGCACCCCCCATCGAGTGCCCGACCAACACGAACGGCAGCGCCCCCTGCAACCCCAAGGCATCGGTGAAGCCCAACACGGCCTCTGCGTACGCGCCGATGTCGGTCCGCCCCGCGCCACCTGATGTGCCATGCCCCGGCAGATCGAGCGCATAGACCATGCGGCCCGGCAGCCTGCGCAGCTCGCCCGGCCAATGCATCAGGTTCCCGCCTGCACCGTGGATCAAGACCAACGCCGCGCCGTCGGGTCGCGCCGCGCCATGGTGCAGTTGGTAGTGAAGGACTTCGCCGTCAACGGTCAAGGTCGGCATAGATTTCGCTCACCGCGGGGTTAAGTGATTGGGGACTGCGACTGAAGACCGAGAGCTAGTCCCCCGTCCCCGCTTCCCGCTCCTCGGTCAACACTCCCGCCAGCGCGACTTTCAACTCGTCATACGTCTCGGCCAAACCCTGCGGGATCAGCCGAACATCGGCGAGCACGGGCATAAAGTTGGAGTCGCCTTCCCACCGGGGGACGACGTGCAGGTGGAGGTGATCCAGCACACCGGCGCCCGCCACCTTGCCGATGTTGATGCCGAGATTGAAACCGTGCGGATTGGCGCTGCGCCGCAACGCGCGCACGCCAAGGGCCGCCAGCGCCAGCACTTCAGCCGACTCCGCAGCGCCGAGGGCCTCCAGCGTGTCCACATGGCGATAGGGCACTGACATCAGGTGACCGTTGTTGTAGGGATACTTGTTGAGCACCAGGAAGGAGAACTCGCCTCGGTGCAGGATCAATTGCGTGCGATCGTCCTCAGCCTCGAGCATCTCGCAAAAGATGCAGCCGGGCCGCTTCTCACGGCGGATATAGGCCATCCGCCAGGGGGTCCACATCTGTTGCATCGCGCGCGCTCCATCGTGCGTAGGATGGGTTCGGTTACGCCGTCAGTTTAGCATCTGCGCGGCGATGCGTCAAAGACGGTTGGGTGGGTGGTTGGCAAGTTTGACCGGGCAACACCCGTTAGTGTAGACTCAGTCAAGCCAACCAACTAACCAACCAACTAACCAACCAACCCATGTCCGACCTCTTCGCCGAACTCATTGCTCGCACGCTGACCACGCACCGGCTTGGCCGGCCAGTGCGCTACTTCCCAGCCATCGGCTCCACCAACGATGTGGCGCACGCCGAGGCACGCGCCGGCGCGGCCGATGGACTGCTGGTGATCGCGGACGAGCAGACCGCCGGCCGCGGCCGGCTGGATCGCCGCTGGTGGGCGCCGCCGGGCGCGTGTCTCCTGATGTCGCTGCTGCTGCGGCCAGACATCCCGCTCTGCCGCGCCGGCCAGTTGACCATGTGCCTGGGCCTGGGCGCGGCCGAGGGCATCGTCGATGTGACCGGGGTGCGCGCCGGGCTCAAGTGGCCCAACGATCTCGTGCTGGAGGGCCGCAAGCTCGGCGGCATGTTGGCCGAACTGCGCACGGAAGGCGACCGGTTGGACTATGCAGTGCTGGGGCTGGGGATCAACGTCAACGTCATTTTCAATGCCGACGGAGACGATGCCGATGGGGGACAAACGACAGAGCACGAAAACAATTCGTCCTTCGTCGTTCGTCCACCGTCTGATCTGGATAACCTGGCGACCAGCCTGCAAATGGCCCAGGGCCGGCCCGTCGACCGGCTGGCCCTGTTGACGGCCATCCTGGCCCGCACCGAGGCCTGGCTCGATCGGATGCTGGCGGGCGAATCGCCACACGAAGCGTGGGCCGCCCGGCTGGACACCCTGGGCCGCCCGGTCACGGTCAGCACCGCGACCGGTACGCTGCACGGGCAGGCTATCGGCGTCACGTCCGAGGGTGCGTTGCGGGTGCGCGACGCGCATGGGCGGGAGCACGTCATCTGGAGCGGCGATGTGACCGCACTGCGCCCCGCAGCGTAGCCGAAGACATGTGGCCGCTTGGGCTTCATCGGCAGACATGCTATAATCTCGGCCGCAAGCCGTCCCGGGCCACGCCAAGCCGCGTGGGGCGGCGAAACCAGCGATTTCGCATCGAAGGGCGATACTCAACCTTGCGCCAACGACCACAGAATATTCCGTCCCTGATCCTCATCGCCATCCTGGCCCTGGTTCTCACCTGGGCCGTGTCGGACGGCGTGTCTGCGCGGTCGACCTTTCAGTCGGACCCGGTTAGCTCCATTCCGACGCCGGCACCTGCCACCGCCACCCCAACCCAGCAGCCCACTGTGTCGACGCGGGCGGCCACCGCCACCCCGACGCCAATGGCGACGCTTTTCAACACGTTTACGCCGGTCGCCACAGTCTTCAACACGCTCACGCCGGCCCAGACGCCCTCGATGACGCCGCGTGGCGCTGAGACCCCGACACCTTCACCGATTTTGCCGGAGCCTACGCCGATTCTCCAGACGCCGGCCGCGGCCCCGTTGGCGCCCGGCTTCTTGCCCCCGCCAACGTTGACCAACCCGGATGCGTTTTTGCCGGGCCGTGCGACGCAGTCTCCGTTGGTCGGCCCCGCCGCTCAGCCGGCCCAACCGGCGGCCGCGGCGGCCGGCGTTACCCCGGAGGCGCCCGCGCCCGGCCCGGCCCAGCTCATCGACAGCGGGGTCGTGGCCCTCAGCTATCTCTGGATGTGCTGCGGGGTCATCGTCCTGGCGGTCGCGGCGCTGGTCGTGATGTGGCTGGCGCGGCGCAGCCGGGCCCGTTGAGCCGGCCATGGCCGAACGGCTGCGGCAAGACAGATTCGCCTGGCTGACAAGGGCCGGCGCGCCCCTCCTTCTCACCTGGCTGGCTTTCGCCTTGCGCCTCATCGGCCTCACCCGCCAAAGCCTCTGGCGTGATGAGGTCGACGCGCTGTTGTTTGCCACGCGGCCGCTGGCACAACTCCTGCAGATGTTCCGCCGGCCCGGCGAAAATGGGCCGCTCTTCTTCCTCGCGCTGCGACCCTGGCTGGCCGCCGCGGGCCACAGCGAGTTTTCGCTGCGGTTTCCTTCTGCGCTGGCGGGTGCGCTGGCGGCGCCCATCGTCTACATCCTGATGCGCCGGCTGGGCGGACGCAGGCCTGCGACCGTGGCCACACTCTTGATGGCGACCGCGCCCTACCTGATCTGGTACGGGCAGGAAGCCAAGATGTACGCGCTCCTCACCGCCCTGGCGCCCCTGGCGCTGCTGTTAACGGTGGACGCCGCGCAGCGCGGCCGGTGGTGGCGGTGGGTGCTGCTGTACGGAGTGACCAGCCTGTGCTTCTACACGCACGTGCTGGCCGCGTTGATCGTGCCGGTGCAGGCCTTGTGGCTGTTGATCCTGCCGCTCCCGACCGGCCGCCGGGCGGCCTGGCGCAGGCTGGGGGCCATTACCGGCTACCTGGCCGCGCTCCTGCTGCCGTATCTGCCCCTGGTCTGGTGGCAGGCCAAGCTGTGGCTGTCACCGACCTTCGAGACCGGGCATCCGTTCGTGCCGTTGGGCGATATCCTGACCGTGCTGCTGGCCGCGTTCAGTCGGGGCGTCCTGCCCGTCGGCAAAGCCTGGACCCTGGGGCCGTTTATCTTCGGGCTGATCAGCGCCGGGATCTGGGCGACCATGCGTAAACAGGCGCCGGCGCGTGCCGAACACGCCGACCGGGAGGGTCTGGGCGGATGGCGGCCAGCGGCGCTGCTGGGGGTCTGGCTCCTGCTACCGCCGCTGGGCGTCTACGGCATCTCGCTGGGCATGCCGATCTTCGCCGACCGCTACTTGATCTGGGCGCTGCCGGCTTTCGTGGGGTTGATCGCCCTGGGGGTGGTGGCACTGGCCCATGCCTGGCGGCCGCTGGGCCTGGCGACGTTGGCCGTGATCCTGGCGCTGAACCTCGTGGGCGCGGCCAGGCAGTTCAGCCTGCCGGTCAAGTCCGATTTCCGGTCCGCGGCGAGCTACGTCCTGGCGAACCGCCAACCGGGCGACCTGTTGATTTACCAGATCCCCTATATCCGGTTCACTTTTACGTATTACAGCAGCGGCCGCGCCGATCCGAACGACGCCACGCTGCCCTGGCTGGATGGCCCCTACACCAACGACACCACCACCGAAGCCGATGTGGCCGCCGAGATGGCGCAGGGCACATCCAAGGCGGCCGCGGCCTGGCTGATCGCCTCGGAAGCGTCGATGTGGGATCGCCGCGGGCTGACCGAAGCATGGTTGGCCGCGCACGGCGACATCACGCACCACGCCGAGTTTGCGCGCGTGACGGTTACGCGTTATAAGCTGGAACCATGATCACCCCCGGCCCCTGGGAGGCGCAAGATGTCTGACGCGACGCATATCGCAACCGGCCTGCCCCTGGCGCTCTCGGCTGACGAGACCCAGTTGGCGCTGCTGTGGCTCGTCGATTTCGGCGGCGGGCCCGGCGAAGCCGCGGATGCAGCCTGGGCCGGGCTGGCCGCGGCCACGGCATTTGTCGCCGACGGCGCGGCCAAGTTGGCCCTGATCGAGACGCGCGTGCGGCCATTAGCCGAGCACCTGCCGCCACTCGCAGGGCAGGCCACCGCGGTGGATCTGCTGACGGCGCGCTACTGGTTCCGCAATGGGCGCTGCAAAACACCCGCCGGGTCGGATGTCCGCAGCAACACTGAGGATGAGACAGCATGATCGGATTCGCGACCTTGTTTGCGACCGCGGAAGAGACCCAGGCCTACGGTGAGCCCGATTGGATGCCCAGCCCTGACGCGGTCACCCGCGCGCGCGTGGCGCTGGAGCGCCGGGGCGTCGTGCAAGGGTTCGTGCGCGGCGCGGCCAGCAAGGAGCTGGTGCAGCAGGGGGAAGCACCCTGGCCCTGGCTGCTCGCCGGGGTGTTGTGGATTGTGGTTTGGCCGGCGGTGATTGCTTTGCGCATCGGGCAGGGCTGGCTGGCGACCTGGCTGCCCTGGTGGCTGCCGGTGCTGCTCGCCGTGCTGCACGCGCTGGCACTGGCCGGCCCGGTGCTGTTCGCCCGGCGCGACGGCAGCCAGGAGACGTTGAAGTGGCGGTTCGGGCAGGTGCGCACGGTGGCAGAGATGCTGGCGCTGGAGCCCAGCGAGTTCGAGACCTGGGTGGGCATGTTGTTCCAGCTCAGCGGCTACCGGGTAAAAAACACGCAATATGTGGCCGATCACGGCATCGACCTGGAAGTCTCGTCGCCGCAGGTGCGGTATGGACTGGTGCAGTGCAAACGGTACCGCGGCACGGTGGGGGAGCCCACGGTGCGCGATCTGTTCGGCACAATGACCCATGAAAGAGCCGATTTTGCCTGGTTGGCAACCACCGGCGGCGTCTCGCGCCAGGCGCGGGAATGGGCCACGGGCAAGCAGATCGAGCTGTGGGATGGCCAAAAGCTGGCCGAACTGGCCAAACAGCATCGCTAGGGGGAAACATGAAACGAACTGATGTCGGGCGGCCGCTGATCTTCGCGCACCGCGGGGCCTCACAGGCGGCGCCCGAGAACACGCTTCCCGCGTTCGAGGCGGCGATCCGGCTGGGCGCCGACGGCGTCGAATTGGATGTGCAATACACTTCCGATGGCGAGCTGGTCATATTCCACAATTCGACCCTGGAAAAGACCAGCACCGGCGCCGGCCGGGTCACGGCGCACACGCTGGCCGAACTGCGTGAGTTGGACGCCGGCAGTTGGTTCAGCCCGGCGTTCGCTGGCACCCGCATTCCTACCCTGGATGAGGTGCTCGATCTGCTGCGGGACAAGCTGCTGATCAACATCGAGCTGAAAGCCCTGGATGCCACCTTCTCGAATCTGGGCGTCGATGTCGTCAAGACGGTGCGAGAGCATGGCATGGCTGACCAGGTCGTGATCAGCTCGTTCAATCCGTTTGCGCTGCGCCGGGCGAAACAAGCCGGCCTTGAGATTGAGTGCGCCCTGCTGCTGGCGCATGATCTGCCCGGCTGGATGCGCATGGACGTGACCCGCCGTCACAGCCGCGCGGATGGGCTGCACCCGGATTTCACCATGGTGGACCGAGCCTACCTGGCCCGCGCCCGCAAGCTGGGCATGCCGGTACGCGTCTGGACCGTGGATGAAGAGCCGGATATGCAGCGGATGGTCGCGCTCGGCGTCGATGCGATCATCACAGACGTGCCGGACCGCGCGCGTGCATTGGTTTAGCGAGGCGTGCTGCGGCGCGGGTCACTCACTGTGACTGACCTTGAGCCGTTGACCCGCTCAGCATAATGCCCCAAAATTCTCAGGACAGTTCAACGATGGAGTTGCCCATGTCACCTTTGCCCTTCCGTTCCGCTTCCCTGGCCCCCTTTTTTGCGCCGAACGGTGTTGCCATCATCGGCGCGAGCCGCGATCCCAGCAAACTGAGCTACGGCGTCGTCCGCAACCTGGTGGACCCGGAGCGCGGCTATCCCGGCCCGATCTACCCGATCAACCCCAAAGCCGATGAGATCCTGGGCCTGAAATGCTACCCCGACATCGCCGCGGCGCCCGATCCGGTGGAGCTGGCGGTGCTGATCATCCCGGCGTCGGCGGTGGCCGGCGCGGTGGAGGCGTGCGGCCAGCGCGGGATCAAGGCGGCGATCGTCATTTCGGGCGGCTTTCGCGAGGTCGGCGCGGCGGGCGCGGCACGTGAGCGCGAGATGGTCGCCATCGCCGAGCGTTACGGTATGCGCATCATGGGACCAAACGGCATCGGCGTGATCGACACCCACACGCCGCTGAACACGACGTTCGTCAAGGGCATGCCACCGCAGGGCAACATCGCGTTCCTGTCACAATCCGGCGCGCTGTGCGGCGGTATCATCGACTGGACGATCGGCCGTGGCATCGGGTTCAGCCGGTTCCTCAGCGTGGGCAACGAGGCGGATGTTAACGAGACCGACGTGATCCCGTTCCTGGCCGCCGATGAGTCCAGCAAGGTCATCACACTGTATCTGGAAGACGTGAAAGGCGGGCCGGCGTTTGTGGACGCGCTCCGCGCGGCGGCAGCGGTCAAGCCCGTGTTGGCGATCAAAACCGGGCGCACCGCGGGGGGACAGGCGGCCACCGCCTCACACACCGGCGCGCTGGCCGGGGTCCACGCGGCGTTCCGCGCGGCCTGCAAGCAGACCGGCGTCATCGAGGTGGAAAGCGTGCAGGCGCTGTTCAACGGCGCACTGGCGCTGGCCTATCAACCGCTGCCGGGCGGCAACCGCATCGCCATCGTCACCAACGCCGGCGGGCCGGCGGCCCTGGCTGCGGACGCGCTGGAGCCGGCCGGGCTGCGCCTGGCGCGCACCGGCGCCGAGGCCCAGGCCACACTCCGCAGCTTTCTGATCCCCGATGCGCAGGTGGCCGGCCCGGTGGATCTGTTGGGCGGTGCGGATGAGCACGGGTACGGCAAGGCGCTGGCGGCCGTGCTGGCCGATCCGGCGTGCGATGGCGTGCTGGCCGTGCTGGTGCCGCAGGCGCTGGTCAATGCGGTGGCCGTGGTCGAGGCGTTCGGTGCGGCGGCCGCGGCGCAAACCGGGTCGCAAAAACCGGTGCTGGCCTGTCTGATGGGCGAGGCCAGCCTCGACGCAGCCTTCGCGGCGGCGCACGCGGCGCACATCCCGGCGTACACCTTCCCTGAGGATGCCGTGGCGGCGTTCGGGGCGTTGTGGCAGCGGGCGCGGCGGATGCAGGCGAGACACGGAGACACGGAGACGCGGGGACACGGGGACGCGGAGGCGCTGGCTGACCATACGCTGGCCCGTGCGAAGGCAAGGCGCGAGACGCAGCAGGCGATCCTATTGGCGCGTGCCGCGGGCCGCAAAGCGCTCGACGCAGCCGAGAGCCGCCCGCTCCTCGAAGCCTATGGGGTGCCCACGCCGGCCGAGTTCCTGGCGACCAGCCCGCATGAGGCCGCGGCCTTTGCGGCGCGCATCGGCTTCCCGGTGGCCCTGAAGCTGATCAGCCCCGAGATCCTGCACAAAAGTGACATCGGCGGCGTGATCCTGAACGTGACGGACGAGGCGGCCGCAAGCGCGGGCTTCGACACGATCATCGCCCGCGCACAGGCCGCGCATCCGGGCGCGCACGTGCGCGGGGTGCAGGTGCAGCAGATGGTATCCGGCGGGCAGGAGGTCATCGTCGGCGTCAAGCGCGACCCCACCTTCGGGCCGCTGGTCATGTTCGGGCTGGGCGGCGTCTACGTGGAGGCGTTGGCCGACGTCAGCTTCCGGCTCGCGCCCCTGACGTCGGCCGACGCCGAGGAGATGATCGACGAAGTGCGCTCGGCGAAGCTGTTGGCGGGCCTGCGCGGCGCGCCTCCGGCCGATCGGGCCGCGCTGGTGGAGGCCATCGTGCGCGTCGGCCGGCTTGCCGCCGATCACGAGGAGATCACCGAACTGGACATCAACCCGCTGCTGGTGCTGCCGGTGGGCCAAGGCGTTCTGGCGGTCGATGTTCGGATAATCCTGGCGTAAACAGGGGAGGGTCCATGCAAGCGATCCGCAATCGTTTCAACTATCTCTTCCGCTCCACCAAGGGCCTCATCCTGGTCGCCATCGCGCTGATTTCCATCGTCACGGCGGCCTGGGGCATGCTCTCCGGCCCGCTCAAAGAGTGGGGCATCAGCGCCGTGGCGATTCGGCTTTACGGCATGAAACTGGTGGAGGCCGAGCGAGAAGGCCGCATCATCCTGCTCTACCACACCATCGCCATGGCCGTCGTCGCCATCGAGACTTACCTGATCACCGCACTGGTGCGCATGAAGCCAAGCCAGCAGACGAGCATCAACGCCACGATCACCGTCGGCTACATCACCTCGCTGGTGTTCGGCCTGGCGTTCGGCTACTTCGGCCACAACTTCATCTTCCACGGCCTCTTCATCGCCGGGCAGACACTGGTGTTCTTCGCCGGGCTACAACTGGCCGCGGCGCTGTGGCCGTGGCGGGCGGAGTATCACGTCACAGACCCGGCCTACGCGCACACCCGCGGCGGCGTTGATCTGGAGCGGGTCGCCTTCTTCGCCATGGCAGTCGTCACGCTGATCTCAGCGATCTTCGGCGCGGTGGCGGGCTCGCTTTTCGGCAACGGCTTCGAGACGTTCCTGGCCGAGGACATCGTGCGCCAGCCGGTCAAGGCTTCGCTCCAACTTGCGGTGATCGGCCACCTGCACATCATGTTGGAGCTGATCGCCGTCGCGCTGACCCTGATCGTCGGCCGCTGGCTCGATTTCCGGGGCAAGCTGCACCAGTGGGCCATGCCGCTGATGATCATCGGCACGCTGATCGTCGCGGCCGGCGTGTGGGCCGTGGTGCCGTTCGAGCGCATCGCGCACGTGATCATCAACGTCGGCGCGTTTCCGACGCTGATCGCCTCGTGGCTGCTCGTCTGGTTCGGCTGGCGCAAGATCACGGCCGCGCGGCTGGCCGAGCGCGGCATCCAGCGGGCCGGCTTCACCCAGAAGCTGGGCGCACTGCTGCACGATCCGCTCAAGTTCGGCATGTTGTGGCAGATGATCTACATGAACTTCGTGGTGACCGCGGTCGGCATCTTCATGGCGATCCGGCTCGACGAAGCGATCCGCACCTGGCCGCTGCGGGATGAACAGGTGAGCCTGACCGGCCACTGGCATATCCTCTCCGGGATCATCGCGACGATCATCCTGCTGCTGTATGCCGACATGGCAAAGCTCAAGGGCAAGGCCCGGCAGTGGTTCGGCTGGACTGTCATCATCGCGGCGGACGTTGCGTTCGCAGCCGTCACCCTCTTCGAAACCAAGCGCCTTTATGTCTCGGAGGCCGCCCAGCAGCCGCTCGTGGACATCAGCATGATCCTCAGCGACGCGGGGCTGGCGACGGTGCTGGTCGTCCTGGCCGCGTTGATGGTGTGGCGGCTGATTGACCTCTTTAAGCGGCGCGGGCGCTGGGCGGCGGAACTGGCCGAGGATGCGGAGGCGGAGGTGGAGCGATGAGAAACGGCCGAACGACGAACGACAAACGACGAAACCGTTCATTCAAAGCCGCATGGACAGTCAAAGCCGCAATCGTGTTCGTGGCGCTGGTGGTTCTGTTAGCCGGCTGCGCGCCAGCCCCCGCCCCCCAAGCGCCCATCTCCGCCTGGGACACCGGCGTGAACCCGGATGCATGGGCCCAGATTCCGGCGGGCACATTCCACTTCGGCCAGCACGACGAGATGGTGACGATTGCGCAGCCCCTCGAAATGATGGTCACAGACGTGACCAACGCGCAGTACGCGGCCTACCTCAACGAGGCGCTGGCGACGGGCACAGCGAAGATTGATGGGGATGCCGTCGTCGGCTATTATCCGGGCGACACGTTCCACGGCCACAAGCACGAGGTGGAGATCGGTGCGGGCGACTGGCTGCACGTGCCGCTGGCCGACCCGAGCTTGCGGCTGACGTTCGACGGCAAGGCATTCGCCGTGAAGCCGGGCTACGAAAACCACCCGATGACGGTCGTCACCTGGTTCGGCGCGGTGGCGTACTGCGAGTTTTACGGCGGCCGGCTGCCGTCCGAAGCCGAGTGGGAGCGCGCCGCGCGCGGGGATGACGAGCGGCCGTTCCCGTGGGGCGACGAGATCCAGCTCAACAACGCCAACTTCTACGCCAGTCGCGACCCGTTCGAGGCGAGCGCCGGCAAACAGGGCGACACCACACCGGTCGGCTTCTACAACGGCAGGAGCTACAACGGCTACCAGACACTGGACTCAGCCAGCCCCTACGGCCTGTACGACATGGCCGGCAACGTCTGGCAGTGGGTGAGCGACCTCACCGAAGGCATCCACGATCGCGGCTTGAAAGGCGGCAGCAAGGCGGTCTACGGCTACAACCTGCGCATCTGGACGCGCAACGCCGCCCCGCCCGATTATGCCAGCCCCAGCGTGGGGTTCCGGTGTGCGCGGT
>JAPKMS010000227.1 GCA_026645775.1 Anaerolineae bacterium | reverse complement strand
GCAATTCCACATAGCCCGAACCGTCGTCGGTCCATAGGCCGGCATCCAGCGGCGCGTTCCAGCCGGCGGCAAAGACCTTGGCCCCGCGCGCCACGCTGCTGGGGTAAATGCGCAACAGGCCCTCATCGGCCGCGGGATCGTAGACCCCCATGGTGTTGCCGGCCGCGGCCGGGCGCTGGAAAAAACCGAGATATTGGTTCCAGTTGCCCAGCCGGCTCAGATCTCGGCCGTTGATGACGGGCCATGGCATGGGCTGGCCTGGGCCGGGCAGCGACGCGTCGCCCGTGCTGTGCACCGTCACCTGGCCGGCGGGCAGGATGAAGCGCAGCTCAGGGCCGGGCTTATTCGCCGCGCCGGGCGCCAACATCGCGTTGGCCCACCATTTGAAGCGGAACGGCGCGCCCAGCGGGTTGATGATGTGCGGCTGCACCACAAAATAGGCCGTATCGGGCGGCAGGATGATATCGACCACGGCGTAGGGAGACTGCGGGCCGCCGTGCGTGAAGACCGTGACCATGACGCCGCCGTTAGCTTGCGTCACATGGTCGAAGCCCCAGGCGGCGCCCCACTCGTAGCCGTGCTCCTCCACCGGGAACCCCCACTCCAGCCCACCCGCGGCCAGCCACCAATTGGCATCCGGGGGATAGGGCGGGCTCGGCGGGCCCCAGGCCGTCGGCTTGATGACCGGATTGCTGTAGAACTCGTTGTTCCCGGTCGGCTTGAAAGTGCACTCGTAGATGCGGCCACCCAGGTCGGGCAGGATGCCGAGGCGCAGATACTGGTTCTCCAGGATCAGCAGCCGGTGCTTGGCCGGGGCCGGCTGGGGATTGGACGCCGTGTAGGCGGCGCGATCCAGCACGGACACCGGGTAGTTGGTGATGGGATCGGTCACAGTCTTGAGGAAGCTGCGGTACGGATAGGTGGGCAGCGTGATTTCGGTCACCCGGTAGCTCGTCGTGAGGCGGGTAGGCGTCGGGCTGGGCGGCGCGGGGGGAGCCGTGGGCCGCGGGGTGGTGACCGCAGGCGCGGGCGTCGCTGAGGGCAGCGGCGTCGGTGAGGCAGCCGGCCCGAAGCGGATGGGCAGCGCGGCCTGGCCCAGGTTGCCCGCGGCGTCGACCGCGCGCGCGGTCAGGGTGTACGCCGTCCCCGGCTCAATCCCGCCCAGCGCGCCGGGAATCAGATTGAAGGATAGCTCGCCCCCGCTGTCCGCCCTGGCCAGCACCTCGTCGCCAAGCAGCACCGTCACGCTCACGACGGCGGCGGCATCGGTTGTGGTGACGTAGACGGTCGTCTGGCCCAGCCACGGGATCTCGATCTCGTCGGCCGAGAGCGAAACCAGCGGTGCGGTGACATCCGGCGCGGATAGCGGCGCCGTCGGGATGGGTGAGACGCCGGAAGTGGCCTCCGGGGAAGGTTGCGGCGTCATCGAAGGGGCTGGGGTGGATGCGGGCGCGGGGACCGTATGGGCGCCGGGCGCAGCACAGCCGGCCAGCAGCCCGGCGATCAGGAGCATGGGCACCAGCCAGAGGAACCGCCCTCGCAATAACATGACCCACATACCCACGTCCTCTCCTGGCAGTCTGCCTTGTTCCGGCGGTAACGGCTTGAGTCGTCCCAACCGGCGCCGGCGGCTGAAATCGTCTCGACCCGCGCCGGGCGCATCAACGCCCAGGGGCCCTACAGCTTCGGCAGGGCGCGCACGGCCCGCCCGACCCCGCGCAACAACACAGCCATCGGTGTCGCGGTCGCGCCCCAGTGCTCGACGGCGGTCTGCAGGATATCGAGGGCGACGGCGAATTCGTCGGGCCGAGACCCGGCAAAGTGCGCGACATCGTCGTACAGCACCAGGTAGCCCTGGGCCGGCGCCCATGCCAGGTCGCGCAGGCTCTCATCCAGGGCATCCCAGTTGCGGCCGAAATAGCCGGGGAAGGCCGCCACCTCGCTCCAAACCCGCAGGAAATCGCTCTTATCGGCGATCTGGCCGCCGGCCAGGTAAAAGCAGCGCCAGCCGTGCGCCTCAGCCTGCCGGGCGATCGTCTCAGCGCGAGTCCGCAGGTTGCAGCGATAGATCGCCGGGGGCCGCGTGCCGTCAAAGATTGCCGCCAGTTTGCCCGATTCACCGCGCCTGATCATCATGGCAGCACCACCTCTCGAAAGCTGTCGTAGTGGTCGGCCGTGTAGTACAGCTCGCCCCCCTCGCCCGCAATGATCCGCCGCGCGCCGCGATCGGATGAGCCGGGCGTTTCCACCGTATACTCGCTGTAGTAGCCGCGCGGCTTGCCCGGCAGCAGCCCTTCACGATTTTGGAATGTTACGCCATCCTGGCGATAGGGGAACGGCCCGCCCGCCTGGATCAGCCGGATGGTCTCGCGTGCTTCCGCCGGCAGGCGATCATAGGCGATGGTGGGCAGCCCGCTGCGAGAGACCGCTGGGGGGGTGGCCGTCGGTTTCCGGGTCGCTGTCGGCTTGCGGACCGGCGTCGCGGTCGCGGCCGCCCGGCGCGCCGGTGTCCGGCTGGGCGTGATCTTCGGCGCAGCAGTCGCCTCGTCAGACGCGGCCGCGCCTGCAACGACGCCGGCCTCGAAGCTGTCGGCTGTCACAGGCGTCGCGGTCGCTGCCAGCTCGACACTGACGGGCTCGGCGGTTGCGTCCGTCACCGGCGCGGCCGCAGGCCGGCTGACAACATAGACGATGGCGAACAGCACGCTAAGGGCCAACAGGATCAGGAGCAGCCCCCGCGGGTCGATCCCGCAACGGGCGCGTGGGGCCGATGAACGTTGAGTCATGGGGGCTATTATGAATCGAACCCCCGCAGATGGCAAACCTGCGGGGGTTC
>JAPKMS010000226.1 GCA_026645775.1 Anaerolineae bacterium | reverse complement strand
GGCCCACGTCCACAACGCATCCAGGCCCGTGCCGGCCAGCGCCACCAGGGCCGCAGTCGCCCACCCCAGCATCGAGGACGGCGCCCCGGCATCGCGCCATACGCCGCTGCCGGCCCACGCGGTCGCCAGCAGCGCCAGCACGCCCAGGAACAGCAGGTCCCGGCGGTCTCGCCGGCCCGCCAGGACGGCGAGGGGCAGGCCGGCCAGGAACAGCAACACCGGCCAGCCCAGATAAGCGTGAGCCGAGCCGACCATCTGCGATTGCACGGCCCGGTCCAGGAAAACGCCGGGCACCGAAACGACGGTCGGTCCTGCGGCCAGCAAACCCGCCCGGCCGGCGGCCAGCGCCGAGAGCAATTGCACCGCGGCCAGCCCGAATGCCAGCAGCAAACCCAGCACGACCAGCCACATCCGGCCCTCCCGGCTTGCGAGCGTCACCGGTCTGCCTGACCCCAAGGCGCCGATCAGGAGCAACAACACGGCGACGATCACCGCGGTGACCGCCAGGCCAGGGCCGCCGGATAGAAGCGCCAGCGCGAGCGCGGCCGCCGCGCCCGCCACGTGCCCCGGCCGCCGCGTGCGGCTCGCGGCCAGGGCATAGCCCAACGCCCACGGCAGCCAGGCGAAGGCGAGCGCTGGCCCCAGGCGGCCGGCGGCCAGCTCGGCCGCGCCGTAGCCCGCGAAAGCGTAGGCCAACCCGGCCCAGACCCGGCCAATCCGGCCCAGACCCAGCACCCGGCACAGCCACCACATCCCCAGCCCGGCCGCCAGCCAGCTCAGCAGCAGCGCCAGCCTGACGCCGGTTGTCGCGCCCAGCAGCGCCACCGGGAGGCCGAACACCGGGTTGAGCGCGGCTGCCAGCACCGCCTCATACTGCGCCGCGCCCGCCGCGAGAACCGCTTGCCCGGCGCGCGCACCGGCGGATACCACGACGAACACCGCAATGGCGGCTGCCACCAGGATCAGCTCAGGCCCATCGCGGCGCAGATCGACGTGCGGGCTGGCGCCCGGCCAGATCACCGCGCAGAAGGGCTGCGGCCAGCCCCGGGGCCCGGTGGTCGAGCGGAGAGCGTCCGTTTCGTTGGAATCTTGCATCATGCCCATCTCAATCTGCTCACTCCATCACTGAACGATCAGCGGCAGCCACCCGTGCCGCCCGGCCCAGTCACCGAAACGCACCTCGGCCAGCGCGCCGGCCGCAAGCGCCACCTCGACCTCATCGGGGGTGGAGGAGTACAGCCCAGCCAGGTTGATCTCGATCACGCGATACGTGGCCGGCGCGAGTTGATCGATCTCAAAATAGCCATCGCTGCCGGTGTGCACCTCGCCGATGAGCGCCCCGCCGATGTAGATGCGCACTGCCACACCGATTATGCCGGGTTCACCGGGGTCGATCTGGCCGTTGCCGTTCAAGTCGTTCCAAACCCGGCCATGGATCGCCCCCGTGGACGGCGTTGCCGTCGGCGTCGGGGTGCTGGTAGCGGTCGCCGTGGGCGTCAGTGTATGCGTTGGCGTAACAGTCGGCGTCAGCGTAGCTGTCGGCGTCGCTGTGACCGTCGGCGTTGGTGTGATCGTCGCGGTCGCAGTAGCCGTCGCGGTCGCGGTCGGCGTGGGGGTCGGCGTGGAGTAGCTGTAAGGTTCCGCGATCAATGCCAGCGTGCCCCAGCCCGTGACGCTGTTGGCCGCGGCAAAGGTGCTGGTGCCGCGGCGGATCAGGTGCGTCTGCCCGGCGCTCCCGCCGCCGAGATCGTCGTCCCACAGGCCGAAGGTGAAGGTGTAGGACTGGCCGAGTGGGAAGGCCGACAGCCCGAACGCACCCGCGGGGACGGCGGCCTCGAACTGCCATCCGCCCGACATTGTCCGGGTGACAAACGTCAGCGCGTTGATCAGGGCGCCCTTGTCGGCCTGTCGGCCGTCGACCGCGAGGGTGTACTGATGCGAGGCCCCCGCGCCCTCGATGCCGATCTCGATCACATCGTCCCGCCACGGCTTGGCGGGATCGCCGTCGTTCCCGATCAGCACGTCATCGGTGATCTCTCCGGCGAAATACAGGTAGGCCGCGTCCCACCCCACCCGCAGATTGGCGCTGAGGTCGGCGGCGGATGGGATCTCCTTTTCGATGGTTTCGGCGCGGGTCTGGTTCAGGAAGATGCCCGCCATCCCCTGCCACTCGCTGACGCTGCCATCCAACACCGGCCGCGTGATCATCTGCCGAGCCTGGGCGTTGAAGTCCAGAATACGGCGCAGGATCACGCCGCCCTGGCCGGATGCCCAAACGTGCCCGATGTCATACGCCGAAATCTTCTGGAGGGTGCCGGTGACGCCGCTGGCTTCGGATTTCCACGTCTTGCCCCCGTCGGTTGTCGCGAGGATGGCGCCGCTGCCGCCGGTGACCCAGCCACGATCATTGTCAACAAAGTCGACGCCGAACAGGTCAACGGACTTGCCGCTGGTGCGTGCCGTCCAAGTGCTGCCGCCCGTTGTGGTCGTCAAGATGACGCCACCATGCCCTACGACAACACCTCGGGTTGCATCCGTGAAGTGCAGACCCTCCAGGATTTGGGTGCTGTTGCTCGTCTGCCGCGCCCAGGTTGTTCCGCCATCGGTGGACTTTAGAATGTTGCCGTTCCAGCCAACGACCCAACCGACGTTCGCATCCACGAAGTACACATCCTGCAGATTGGTCAGCGGTGCGGGCATTTGGACGCCACGCCATGTCTGGCCGCCGTCGGTGGTGCGCCGGATCCACTCAGTGCCCACCAACCAACCGTGGTCCCGATCCAGGAAAGACAAACCCAAGATGTTGTGGCCGGCCCCGTAATTCTGCTGCTGCCACGCTTTGCCGCCATCGGTGGTCCGCATCAGACGCCCGACGCCACCGGCCCAACCAACGCGCCAGCCGAACAGCTTATCCACAAACTGCATGTCCTGGATCGTCTCGCCGCCGGAGGCAATCACGCTCCAGGTCAGGCCTGCGTCAGCGGTGCCCAGCACCGCGCCCTCGTCACCCGCCGCTCGTCCCCAGTTTTGGTCCACGAAGTCGATCGGCCACAACCAGGAGGTGGTGCCGCTGGTCTGCCGCCGCCAGGTCCCCTGGAACGAATCGGCCGGAGT
>JAPKMS010000225.1 GCA_026645775.1 Anaerolineae bacterium | reverse complement strand
GCGGAGAAGTTCGTGCCAGATCCGTTCGCACGGATTGAAGATAGCAGATTGAAGATTGCAGATTCACCGCAGGACACGCCATCTGCAATCTTCAATTTTCAATCTTCCAGGCGTCTTTATCGCACCGGCGACCTGGCGCGCTGGCTGGCCGATGGCACACTCGAGTTCCTGGGGCGCACCGATTTCCAGGTGAAAGTACGCGGGTTCCGCATCGAGCTCGGCGAGATCGAGGCCGCGCTGCGCCGCCATCCCAACATCGCAGACGCGGTCGTGCTGGCCCGTGCGGACCAACCGGGCGAAACGCGCCTGGTCGCCTACATCGTCCCCGCAGCGCCGCCCGCCCCCGCCGTCGCCGATCTGCGCCACCACCTGCTGGCCGACCTGCCCGAGTACATGGTTCCGGCTGCTTTTGTCGCCCTGCCGGCGCTGCCGCTCACGCCCAATGCCAAGATCGATCGCAGGGCGCTCCCTGCACCTGACGCCGGCGCAATCGACTCAGGCGTCGCCTACATTGCGCCGCGCAGTCCCACCGAAGAGTTGCTGGCCGGCATCTTTTCCGAGCTGCTGCGGGTCGAACGTGTCGGCAGCCACGACAACTTCTTTGACCTCGGCGGCCATTCGCTGCTCGCCACCCAACTCATGTCGCGGGTGCGCCAGGCGTTCCGGGTCGAGCTGCCGCTGCGGGCGTTGTTTGAGGCGCCCACCGTGGAGGGCCTGGCCGACCAGATCGACCGGGCGCGGCGCCGCGCAGGGGGACATGTGGCGCCTGTCATCCAGCCCGTGCCGCGCGTGCAGCCGTTGCCGCTCTCGTTCGGGCAGCAGCGTCTGTGGTTCCTCAACCAGTTGGACCCCGACAGCCCGGAGTACAACATCCCGAACGCGATCCGCATCCGGGGGAGCCTGGACATGGCGGTGCTGGAACGGTGTCTCAACGAGATCGTGCAGCGCCACGAAAGCCTCCGCACGACCTTTCCCACGGTGAATGGCCGACCGTACCAGGCCATCGCACCGGCGCTGGCCGTGCCACTGCCGGTCATCGATTTCAGCGGCCTGGGAGAGACCGACCGCGCGGCTGCCGTGCGCGCCGAGGCTGCGGCCGAAGCCCGCCGGCCTTTCGATCTGGTATATGGTCCCCTGCTGCGCGCCCGCCTGTTGCGGTTGGCTGTATCTGGCGATGGCTCGCCGGATGAGCACGTCATCCTTCTGACGATGCACCACATCATCTCCGACGGCTGGTCGGCCGGCGTGTTCACGCGCGAGCTGGGCACGCTCTACCAAGCCTTTGCGGAGGGTCGGCCGTCGCCGCTGCCGCCATTGACGATCCAATACGCCGATTTTGCGGCCTGGCAGCGTACGTGGCTAGAGACCGGACCGGACGGAGGCCGTTCACCGCTGCAGGAACAACTGGATTTTTGGAAAACGCAACTGAGCGACCTGCCGCCGCTGCTCGAGCTGCCCACCGATCGGGCCCGCCCCGCGGTGCAGACCGCGCGGGGCGGGCTGCTGACCTTCTCGCTGTCAAAGGAGCTAACAGATGCGTTGAACCGGCTCAGCCGCGAGCAGGAGACCACCCTGTTCATGACGACGCTGGCCGCGTTCCAGACCCTGCTTCATCGCCTCGCCGGTCAGCAGCTTTTCGGGGTCGGCACGCCGATCGCCAACCGCAACCGCGCCGAGATCGAGGGGCTGATCGGGTTCTTCGTCAACACGCTGGTGCTGCGCGCAGACTTCAGCGGGGAACCGAACTTCCACGAGGTGCTCCGCCGAGTCCGTGAGACTGCCCTGGACGCATACGCCCATCAGGACCTGCCCTTCGAGATGGTGGTGGATGCGCTGCGCCCGCAACGCGACCTGGGCCACACACCGCTCTTCCAGATCATGTTCACGCTGCAAAGCGCTGCACAGCGCCCCGGTCAGGCCGCGTTGACCCTGCCCGGGCTGACGTTGAGCCCGCTCGAAGTGGAGACCGGGGTCACGCCGTTCGACATCACCCTGACGCTGGCGCCGCCCGCGGATGTGGCTGCGGGGCTGAGCGGCGCGGTCGAATATAACGCTGATCTGTTCGATGCCACCACCATCCAGCGAATGATTGACCGCTACCGGCTGATCCTGGAAGCGGCGTTAGCCCACCCGGAGCTGTCCGTGAGCGAGCTGCCGCTGCTGACCCCGGCGGAAGAGCAACAGATCCTGCGGACGTGGAACGCCACGGTGACGGCTGACCCCGACCACCTCGCCGACCTGTGCATGCATCAGTTATTCGAGGCCCAGGCGGCTCGCACCCCGGGCGCGGTGGCCGTGGTGATGCCGGGAGGCGCCAATCGCCAAACGCTGACGTACGATCAACTCAACCGACGGGCCAACCAGCTTGCGCATCACCTGCGACAGCTCGGCGTCGGCCGCGAGACCCTCGTCGGCCTCATGGTCGAACGCTCGCTTGACCTGGCGGTTGGCCTCCTCGGCATCCTGAAAACCGGCGGCGCGTTCCTGCCCCTCGACCCAAATTATCCGCCCGACCGCATCGCCTATATGATTAAGGACGCGGGCGTCAGGGTGCTGGTGACGCAAGCGCGGGTGATGACAGATGACAGATTGCAGAACACAGATTTCCGTGTCCCGCATCTTGAATCAGCAATCTCTGATCTCCAATCAGCGATCATCTGTCTCGACACCGACTGGCCGGAAATCGCCCAACATCCAACATTCAACATTCAACATTCAACATTCAACAGCTCCGACACCCTGGCCTACGTCATCTACACCTCCGGCTCCACCGGGAAGCCGAAGGGCGTGATGGTGAGCCACCGCTCGGTGGTGAACCACAATCTCGCGGCGGCGAAGCTGTTCCGGCTGACGCCGGAGGACCGGGTGCTGCAATTCGCCACCATCAACTTCGATGCAGCGATTGAGGAGATCTTCCCAACCTGGCACAGCGGCGCGACCCTGGTTTTGCGGCCGGGCGAGGCGCTCACCGCCGGCCAGGAGTTGCGCGATCTTATCGCGTCCGAGGGAATCACCGTGTTGGATCTGCCCACCGCCTACTGGCACGAGTGGGTGAACGAGCTGGAGATCCTCGGGCAGCTTGTGCCGCCTTCGGTGCGCCTCGTGGCGGTGGGCGGCGACAAGGCCTCCGGCGATCGGCTGGCTGCCTGGCAGCGGCTGGGCGGCGACCGGGTGTGCTGGCTGAACACCTATGGCCCCACAGAAGGCAGCATCATCGTCAGCTCCTTCGAGGTGCCCGCCGGCGCCGATCCCTGGCCGCCGGAGCGCGCCGTCCCGCTCGGTCGGCCGATCGACAACGCCAGGCTCTACGTCCTGGATCGTCACCAGCGCCTCGCGCCCGTCGGCGTGCCCGGCGAGCTCTACATCGGCGGCGCGGCGGTGGCCCGCGGCTACCTGGGGCGGCCGGAGCTGACCGCGGAGAAGTTTGTGCCGGATCCGTTCGCACGGCTTGAAGATAGCAGATTGAAGATTGCAGATTCACCGCAGGACACGCCATCTGCAATCTTAAGTTTTCAATCTTCCATGCGCCTTTATCGCACCGGCGACCTCGTCCGTTGGCTGCCCGACGGCAACATCGAGTTCCTGGGGCGGGCCGACAGCCAGGTGAAGGTGCGGGGATTCCGGGTCGAGCCGGGCGAAATCGAGGCCGTGCTCGAACAGCATCCGGCCGTGCGCGAGTGCGTTGTCATGGCGCGGGAGGATGGGCGCGGGCACAAACGCCTGGTCGCCTACGTCAGTCTGCAACCCGCCGTATTCGATGGCATGGCCCAACCCGGGGCCACGGCGCTGCGCGTACACCTCCAGGAGCGGCTGCCCGAATACATGCTGCCGGCTGCCCTCGTGATCCTGGATGCACTGCCCCGCTCGCCGGCCGGCAAAGTCGATCGTCGCGCCCTGCCCGCGCCGGAATTCGGCGAGCCCAAAGAAGCAGCCGGCAGCGCACCGCGCGGCCCAACCGAAACGCTGCTGGCCGGCATTTTCGCCCAAGTGTTGGGCGTTGCGCTGGTCGGCCCGGACGACAGCTTCTTCGAGCTGGGCGGCGACTCGATCCTGAGCATCCAATTAGTGGCCCGCGCCGCGCACGCCGGCTTGCGAATCACGCCGAAGCAGATCTTCCAGGCTCCCACGGTTGCCGGGCTGGCGGCCCTGGCCGAGGTCGATGATACGCCAGTCCTGCGCGCCGAACAGGGGCCCGTTGTCGGCCCGGCGCCCCTCACACCCATCCAACACTGGTTCTTCGGCCAGGCGCTGCCCCTGCGCAGCCACTGGAACCAATCGGTGTTGCTTGCGGTGCGCGGCATGCACCTGGAGCCCCAGCATCTGCAGGCGGCTGTGGCTGCACTGCTGGCGCACCATGACGCGCTCCGGCTGCGGTTTGCGGAAGGCGAAGCGGGGTGGCAGCAAAGCAACGCGGCCCCGGACGATGCGGTCCCCTTCACGGCGGTCGATCTCGCCGCGCTCCCGGACCCGCTGGCCTCTGCCCAGGTGGAGGCCCAGGCAGCCGACGTGCAGCGCAGCCTGGAGCTGACTCACGGCCCGTTGATGCGCGTGGTATACTTCGACCTCGGCAGCGAGCGGCCGGGCCGGCTCTTGATCGCGGCGCACCACCTGGTCATGGACGGCGTCTCGTGGCGCATCTTGCTGGAAGACCTCCAGGCGGCCTATGAACAGCACCGTCGCACCGGCCAGGTTCGGCTGCCGCCGAAGACCACGTCCTTCCGCGAGTGGGCGATGCGCCTCGTCGATCAGGCGCGTTCGGAAGAGACCCGGTCGGAGCTGGATTACTGGCTCGCCGAGCTGGGCGCCTGGGCACCGTCGCTGCCGGTCGATTTCGACGCGACGCCGGACGCGCGCACTGAGGCATCCTCCGAGCAGGTGACGGTGACGCTCACCACTGAGGAAACGCGGGCCCTGCTGCAGGACATCCCTGCGACCTACGGCGCCGATATCAACGACGCCCTGCTCACGGCCCTGGTGCAGGCACTGGAACGCTGGACCGGGTCGGGGGCAGCGACGGTGTACCTGGAAGGGCACGGCCGCGAGGAGATCGGCGCAGACGTGGATGTATCGCGCACGGTGGGCTGGTTCACGGCCATGTATCCGGTGCGGCTGGAGCTGCCGTTCGGCGCCGGGCCGGGCCAGGCGCTCATGGCAGTGAAGGAGCACCTGCGCAGGACGCCGCGGCGGGGCATCGGCTTCGGCCTGCTGCGCTATCTCAGCGACGACCCGGACGTGCGCATCGCTCTGGCCGCGCTGCCGGAACCGGAGCTGTCGTTCAACTACCTGGGCCAGTTCGACCAGGTGCTGGCCCCCGACTCAGCCCTGGGCCCGGCGCGCGAAACCGCGGGCCCGGATCGGCACCCAGCCGGCCCGCGCAGCCATCTGCTTGACGTGACCGGCGGCATCGCAGGCGGACAGCTTTCAGTCAACTGGTCGTACAGCAGCCAGACACACCGCCGTGAGACCATCGCACAGGTGGCCGCCGATTTCGCAGGGGCATTGCGGGCGTTGATCGCACACGCGCAATCGCCGGAGGCCGGTGGCTACACACCATCCGACTTCCCACTGGCACAATTGGACCAAGAGAAGCTCAACAAGATCCTGAACCGAACGCGGAGCAGAACCTAAGGAAGCCGTAGTGACATGACCCAGCGAAACATCGAAGATATCTACCCGCTTTCGCCGATGCAGCAAGGGATGCTGTTTCACACGCTGTACGCGCCGGAATCGGAGACCTACATTGAACTGACAAGCTGCACGCTGCGCGGCAAGCTCGACACGGTCGCGTTCGCACAAGCCTGGCAGCGCGTGATAGATCGGCATCCGATCCTACGCACGTCCTTCATCTGGGAGGACGTGGATGAGCCGGTACAGGTGGTGCAGCGCGGCATCAAGGCGCCGCTGGAGGTCCTGGACTGGCGGGACGCGCCGCCGGAGCAACTGGCAGCCCGGCTGGAGGCGCGGCGAAACGATGAGCGGGCCGCCGGCTTCGCCCTGGCGGAAGCGCCCCTGATGCGGCTGCTGCTCATCCGCACGGCTGACGACAGCCATGAGTTCATCTGGACCCATCACCACGCGCTGCTCGACGGTTGGTCGCTGCCGATCCTCCTGCGCGAGATGTTGGCATTCTACGAGGCATTCAGCCAGGGCAAAACGCCCGTCGTTCCCGCCAGCCGGCCCTATCGTGATTATATCGCCTGGCTGAAACGCCAACCGAGCGGACAAGCCGAGGCGTACTGGCGCGCGGCGCTGGCTGGGGTTTCCGCACCCACACCGCTCGGTGTCGATCACGCCCCCAATCCCGCCGCCCCCGAACGCTACGCGGAGCAAGAGACCTGGCTGAGCGCCGACGCAAGCGCTGCACTGCAAACCATGGCCCGCCAGCAACAACTGACCGTCAATACGCTGGTCGCGGCCGCCTGGGGGCTTCTGCTGGCGCGCTACAGCGGCCGGGACGATGTGGTGTTCGGCGCCACTGTCTCGGGGCGGCCCACCACCCTGCCAGGCGCCGAGAACATGGTCGGCCTCTTCATCAACAGCCTCCCGGTGCGGGTGCAGGTCGACCCCGACATGCCCCTGCTGCGCTGGCTGCGCGGCCTACAAGGCCATCTGGCCGATGCGCGCCAGTTCGAATATGCGGCGTTGGTCGATATCCATGGCTGGAGCGAAACACCCCGCGACCAATCGCTCTTCGACAGCATCCTGGTGTTCGAAAACTACCCGATCGGTGAGGCGCTGGCCCAACACCGGGGCAGCCTGACCCTGGAAAATGTGCGTTCCTTGGAGCAGACCAACTTTCCGCTGACCCTCGTGTCGGGCCTGGGCCAGAAGCTGCTGCTGAAACTATCGTTTGACTGCCGCCGCTTCGAGGAGGCAGCCATCGGATCGATGCTGGAACACCTGCGCACCCTGTTGGAGGCGATGCCCGCACATCTTGATCGGCCCGTGGGTGACCTGCCGCTGCTCTCCGAATCGGAGCGCCGGCAACTCCTCGTCGACTGGAACGCCACCGCCCGATCCTTCCCCGCTGCCGGCGAACGCGGCATCCATGAGCTGTTCGAGGCGCAAGCTGCAGCCACCCCTGACGCGCTCGCGGCGCTCTTTCCCAGCGAGGCTGATTTGGCCGCAACCGCGGCCCTGACCTACCGCGAGTTGGACGCGCGCGCCAACCAACTCGCCCACGCCTTGCGTGCGCGGGACGTGCAGCCGGGGACCCTGGTCGGGCTGTACGTGGAGAAGTCGCCGGAGATGCTGGTCGGCCTGCTGGGCATCCTGAAAGCCGGCGCTGCCTACCTGCCCCTCGACCCCAGCTACCCCGCGGAGCGCATCCGCTTCATGCTCGAAGATGCCGGGGTCCAGGTG
>JAPKMS010000224.1 GCA_026645775.1 Anaerolineae bacterium | reverse complement strand
TGGGGGTCGATGTAGTCGAAGTGCTTGGCGGCCGGCAGCCCGATGCTGTTTTTGAGCGGCTCCGACATGTTGCGGTAGCGGAAAGGGCCCATCTTGACGCCGGAGACGGGAACCTTGCGCCAGGTCCAGCCTTTGCGCGTGGGGCGGTAGGCTTCCAGGCCGGTCAGGATCTCTTCGATGTCGAGCTTCTGATGGGGATCGAGCGGCTTCGAATCGTTCATTTCCCGACCTCCTTTACATCACTCAAGAAACCAGGTTTCTCAGCCTCAGGGAACAGGCCGTGGAGGACATCTTTATCTTCGAGGATGGCGGCCGCGGCGGCCACGACGTCATAGGGAGGGCTCCCCCCCTGCCGCTCGGCCAGCTTGAGCAGGACATGCCCCGCGCCCTTGCCCAGCAGCCCGGCCTGGTAGATCCGCTCGACCACGCCGTGCGAGCTCAGGCTATCGATGCCCATGCGCAGCAGCACGGCACGCTCGATGGAGGGCGACGTGTGGGTGCGGGCCAGATCCACGATGGGGTCTACCACCTGGCCGCACAGTTCCCAAAAACGAGCCTTGAGTTGCTCATCCGTCATTTGTTCCAGTTCTGCCCGGCGTTTCTCGAAGCGGACGAAACGATCATCGGTCATGTGGCTCTCCCCTTAACTCACCACAGAGACACAGAGGACACGGAGGGCACTCATCGCTTCTCTGTGCCTTTGTGGTGAAATCATCCGGCGTGTTGTCTGACCCAATCCGGGTCGACCTTCAAATCGGCGGCCAGGAAGGCCACGTCGCTCTCGCTCCAACGCTCCACCGGATAGGCCTTGGCAGCATTTTTCAGGTACGATAAGCGCAAGTGGTCCATATCCTGCACCTTGCCCCACACCTGGTCGAGGCGCTCCGGGATGACGATCGCCTTGCCGGGCACGTTGTCCGCCGGGGCGCCGCGGCGCACTTCGATGCCATTTTCGCGGGCGAAGGCGAGCTGACTGTTGTGATGCTTGCCCGCGCCGGTGTACTCGGTCTCCTGCACCACCACGATCTGCTCCCGATCCATCTGGCGCGCCAGGGTCACAGCCGCGGTCAGGCTGGTGTTGCCGGCCGGGCCGCGCTCCAGGCCCTCCAGCTTGGTCAACAGCTCGGTCACGTAGAAAACCTCGCCCTGGGTGACAAGCTGGTACTCGTCCATATAGCGCAGCGGCCGAGCGGCATTGCGCGGCACGTCCGCCCGGTCGGGCCAGGTGGCGAAGGGCACGCCGAAGCCGGTGTGGCCGGTGGTGAACGATTTTCGGTTGAAGTCGCGGTCAGAGGCCATGTGCAGCCCGCTCAGATCCACCGAGCACGCGACGATGCGCGTCCGGTCGCAGCCGGCTGCCAGCAGCCCGCGCGCGGTGCCGGTCAGGTTGCCGCCGCCGGCGTGGGTGATGCACACGGCGTCGGGATCCTGCCCGTAGCGAGCGCGCACCTGCTCGGCGATCTCGACGCCCAGCGTCTCAACCCCGCGGATGCCGAAGGGGGTGTACAGGCTGGCGTTGAAGAAGCCGGTCTCCTCCAGTGTGCGCAAGTGGACGTAGAACAGCTCCGGCCCGACGGTCAGCCTGAGCACTTCGGCGCCGTAAGCCTCACAGGCGCGGCTCTTCTCCACGATTTCGGGCTGGCCGACCCCGCGGCTGTCGAAGACTTCCTGGACGATGATACATTTCAGGCCGCGCTGAGCCGCCTGCGAAGCGACCGCGGCGCCGTAGTTGCCGCTGGTGGCCGCGATCACCCCCCGATAGCCCTTCTTCGCGGCTTCGTAGGCGCTGATCGAGGCGCGACGGGCCTTGAAGCTGCCCGACGCGTTGGCCGCTTCATCCTTGACCAGGATGCGGGCGCCCTTGCCCGGCGGGGCGATGCGGCGCACGGCCTCGGTCAGGTTGCGCAGCTCGTGCAGCGGCGTATCTCCGACTTTGGTCTCCCGCTGGATGCGGACGATGTCGGCGTAGCTGTAACCGGTCTCGGCCATCATCCGCTCGTAGTCGAAGGCGATGGGGCTCCAGATGAAGTCATCGTAGTCGATGCCCATCGAAGCCTTCATGATCTCGTTCTTGCGCGCCATGACGGCGGCGTAGGAGGTGTCGCGGGCGGTAGAACGGTAGAACGGTAAATTGGTCATCGGCCGGCCTCCTCGTTCGGGCGCAGCCCGATCGTCAGCAGCTCGGGCACGGTGGCGCCGAAGCTGTGGCTGTAGCTGGGGTTGACCGTCATAAGCGTCCCGGCCAACTCGCGGCCGATCATGGTCCGGATCCGCGCCGGGCCGCCGAGCTCAGCAGGCTCGACCAGGAAACCGGAAACGCGCATCACGTACGGCACGCCCTTGGTGTCTTCAGGCAGGGTCGGCGCGCGCTGCGCCGGAGTCAGCACCACCTGCTCGATCTCGACCCAGGTCCCGGGTTGAATTTGACTCATGGCGTCCTCTTACATGATAGGACTGAACAAACCAGGTTTCTCGGAGAAACCTGGTTTGTTCAGTCGTTAGATATTCCGCCTGTACGCGCTCTCGCCCATCAGCGCGGCCGGCACGGGCAGATCGATCATCCGCTTCAGGCCGGGCGTGGCAGCCACCACCAGGGGGATCGAATTCACCGCGATGCCGATGGTGGCCTTGCCGCCCGCGATCTCGGGCTGGATGGTCATATTGATTTCGGGCTTGCCGTAGATGTGGATGTAGTCTCCGGTAGGCTGGTCTTCCATGTGCGGATGGATCTGCTGCGGATGCACCAGGCGGATGACCTCCGTATCGCCGCGGTAGCCGATGCCGGTGTGCGTGCAGCCCGCCACCATCCCCGGTTCGACCACGACGTGCGGCGTCTCACGGCGCACTTTGCTGATGATCGGGTCGCGGGTCTGCTCGATGCGATCCACGCCCAGGCCAAGCGCCTCGCTGATCATGTGGATGGACTCGGGGAAGCCCACATGCCCGACGATGGTGCCATCGGCCAGGCCGGCCCGGAAGGCTTCGGGGGTTGTGCCCACGCCCTGGGATTTCATCACCGTGCGGCCGTACGGGCTGAGGTCGTTGACGCGCGAGGCCTCGATGCGCTCGACGGTGTGGCAGCCTGCGGTCAGGGTGACGATCAACAGGTCCAGCACAAAGCCGGGATTGACCCCCGTGCCCAACACCGAAACGCCGTTCGCCTTCGCCAGCGCATCGATCTCCGCGGCCAGCTCCGGGTTCTGCGCCTCAGGGTCAGCCATCTCTTCAGTGATCGTGACGCAGTTAATGCCCGCGCTGAGGATTTTGCACAGATCCGGCATCTGCGTCGCGGTCCACGAGGTGGTCGCCAGGCCGACGCAATCCACCTTCTCCTTATCAAGGACGGTGTCAGGATCATCGGTGACGATGACACCCAGCTTCTTGCCGAGGCCGAGCACTTCGCCGAGGTCCATCCCGGCCTGGCGCGGCCGGCCGATCGCGGCGACGATTTCCAGGCCCGGTTTCTGGAGCATGAGGCGGGCCATGCCGCCGCCCATTTCGCCCAGGCCCCACTGACAGATACGAATTGGTCGTTCCATTACCTCTTCTCCTATGAACAAAATACCCACTCCCCCCCTACCATCGTGCGCAGGGGCAGGATGTGCTGCAAATCATGGGGATCACATCTAAACGGATCCGTTTCAAGCACAATCAAGTCGGCCAGGTAGCCCGGGGCCAATTTCCCCAGCCGATCTTCCATCCCGGCCGCGTAGGCGGGGCCGGTTGTGAAGCCCTGCAGTGCTTGCAGCAAGCTCAACCGCTGCGCCGGATACCAGCCCTGCACCCCGGGCGACCCGTCTGCCCGCCGGCGAGTCACCGCGGCATGCAGACCCAGGAAGGGATTGGGCGATTCCACCGGCGCATCCGAACCCAGCACCAGGTGCGCCCCGGCGTGCAGTTGGGCGGCCAGCGCGTACGAAAGCTCGGCGCGCGGCCCCCAATACCGATCGGCCATCCGCATGTCCGAGGTCGCGTGAAGCGGTTGCATTGAGGCGATGATATCAAGCGCTGCCAGCCGGCCGGCGTCTGTGGGGTGGATGAGCTGCACGTGTTCGATGCGGTGACGCAAGCGGGCCGCCGGGAACCCGCCCGGGAGCACAGCCAGGTGCTCATGCTCGTAGGCGCGCACCTGCTGATAAGCGTCGAGCACGGCACGGACGGCACGGTCACCGATGGCATGGACGGCCATGCTCAAACCGTTCTCCGCCGCGAGCCGCGCTTGCTCGAAAAGCTGCCTGGCATCCAGCAGCAAGATCCCGTAATCGTCGGTCGAACCGGCATAGGGTTCGAGCATGGCAGCCGTTTGCGGGCCGAGAGCGCCGTCCATGAATGCCTTGACCGCCCCGATGCGCAGCATGTCATCCCCAAAACCTGTGCGCAGCCCCAATCCGACCGCCAGCGGCAGGTCTTCCAGCGGAATGCTCTTCAATACCCGCAGCTTCAGATCCCCGGCCGCGTGCAGCATCTGCAGGGCCACGAAACAGTCGCGGCGGTCGAAGTCGTGCACGCCGGTCAGCCCTACGCGCCACAGCTTGGGTAAAGCCGCGCGCAAGATCTCAGCAAGCTGCTGCGGCGACGGGCGGGGGATAATCGCCGCGACAAGATCCATCGCACTCTCATAAAGAATGCCGTCCAGGTTGCCATCCGGGCTGCGACCCAAGCGTCCGCCGGGTGGGTCAACCGTAGCTGAGGTGAGCCCGGCCAGCTTAAGCGCAGCATGGTTGGCCCAGCCGGAATGCAGAGATTTATGGGTGACATAGACCGGGTTGTGCGGAGCAACCGCGTCGAGGTCAGCGGCGGTGCCCGGGCCATCGGCCCAGGCGTTTTGGTTGAAGCCGGTCCCGCGGATCCATGCGCCGGGCGGAGTGGCGCCTGCGCGTTCGGCTATGCGCACCAGACACTCGGCACGCGTGGCTGCATCGCAGTCAACCATCGCCAGGGCGAGGGCATAATGCTGCAGGTGCAGGTGCGCGTCGGTCAGGCCAGGCAGGAGCACCCGGCCGTGCAGATCTTCGACTTCAAAACGGCTGCCAAACTCGTCGCGGAGGGCATCGGTGGCGCCCACCGCAATAATGCGGCCCTCGTCGATGGCGAGGGCCGCGGCGGCCGGCTGCCGGGGATCCAGGGTGTGAATCCGGGCGTTGGTGAGAAGAATCCGTGTCATCTGATACAGTCCTCGTATCGATCGAACGTGATTCTATCGTCCAGTGGCGAGGCAACTGGGATACGACAGAGTCCAATTGTCGTGCAGCAAGGAGAGTATAGTCGGATAGCGACGGCTGTCAAAACAACTGTGGCCTGAGGGCGCTGCCGACAGGGGCCACCTGCTCCTGCGCGTGCGAGCCGCCAAGGGCCAGATGCATGTCGCTGTCCATGAAGCCGGATTTATCGGAGAAACCTGGCTTCACCACTCAACGCGATCTACCCTTATAGGGACGCGATCAGCCCCAAGCGGCCATAGAAGACGACCAGTATGAGGATGAGGAGCAGCACATTCAGAGCGGTCTCGTCGGTGTCCTTCCGCTTGGCGTTGAATCCGATGGCCGAAAGCTGAATCAGCGTGAGCATGCTGGCTGCCACCGGCGTGAGCCAGGGGTTGAAGCCTGTGGCGACCGGCAAGATCAAGCCCACACCGCAAATGGCCTCCACCAGGCCGATGACCCGAACCAGTTCTGGCGACGCGTCCTCAACCCAGGCCATGCGTTTTTTGGCCGCCTCGTAGCGGTAGGCCTTGACCAGGCCCGCGGCCAGGAATACGATGGCTAAAACGATAGAGAGTATCCACACGAGGCTATTTAGCCCGCTCATAGGTGACATTCCTTTGCGCAAGAGAAATTTCGCGCGACGCCTCTCCAGGACTCGTTCCATTCGCCGCAAGCCCGGCTAGTGTACTCCTTTTTGTTCCGAACGCGAAATCCTCAAGCCCGCATCGCAAAGTGCTTTGACTGCCTTCGTTGTCCGTGCGATAATGGGGATGAATGGATGGGGACAGATGCCCGCAGCGCGCCTTGACCTTCACCTGCTTGGCCCTTTTCGCCTGCACCAGGGCGACCAGCTCGTGGCCGGCTTCGACCAGGCGCGCCTCCAACACCTGCTGGCCTACCTGGTCTTGCATCGCGGCGCACCGATTTCGCGACAGCAACTGGCCTTCGCCTTCTGGCCCGACACCCCGGATCAACAGGCCCTCAAAAACCTCCGCACGCTGCTCACCCGGCTCCGCCAGGCGTTGCCCGATGCCGACGACTGCATCTCAGTCACGGCCCGGATGCTCCACTGGCGCGCGGATGCGCCTCTGCGCCTGGACGTGGCTGAGTTCGAGGCCGCCGTGGCGCAGGCCGAAGGTGCTGACCCTGCCGGAACGGCGAGCGCGTTGGCGGCCGCGGTCGCCGCGTATACAGGCGAGCTGTTGCCCGATTGTTATGACGACTGGATCCTTCCCCTGCGCGAACAATTGCATGGGACCTACGGCGCTGCCCTCGAACGGCTGGTGCTGGCGCTGGAAGAACAGCGCGATGATGGCGGCGCCCTGCCGTATGCCCAACGCTTGTGCGGCGTGGCCGGCTAACCAGGGGCTATCAACGCCTAAGAGGGAGACTACCCAATTTACCAACTCCCGAAAAAGGAGGACACATATGTCAGAACAGCTCTTATCCCCGGACCGTTTCTTCTCGCCCGACCCAGGACAGCGCCGCGTGGCGCGCGAGCTTTACGAGGGCATCGCGGGGTTGCCCATCGTATCGCCGCACGGACACGTGGATCCGACCCTGTTGGCCGACCAGGATGCGACTTTCGGCACGCCCGCCGACCTGTTCATCATCCCCGATCATTACGTGTTTCGCATGCTCTACTCGCAGGGCGTCCCCCTGGAGGCGTTGGGCATCCCACGGCGAGACGGGGGCCCGGTCGAGACGGATCACCGGAAGATCTGGCAGACCTTTGCCGAGCACTTCTACCTCTTCCGCGGCACGCCCAGCGGCGCCTGGCTGGCGCACGAGCTGTACGAAATCTTCGGCATCAAACAGAAGCTGAACGGCGCCACCGCGCAGGCGACCTACGACGAGCTGGCTGCCAAGCTGGCCACCCCCGAATACCGCCCCCGCGCGCTGTTCGAGCGGTTCAAGATCGAGGTCCTGTGCACCACCGATGGGGCCGCGGATTCCCTCGAATATCATAAGAAGATCCGGGAATCGGGATGGGGTGGGGTCGTTCGCCCAACCTTCCGGCCCGATGCGGTCACGAACCTGGCGCTGCCGGCCTGGAAAGCCAACCTTGATGCGTTGAGCGCGGTCGTCGGCCGGGAAATCACCACGGCCAAGGCGCTCATCACCGCGCTGGAGGAGCGGCGGGCCTTCTTCAAGCAGATGGGCGCCACCTCCACCGACAGCGGCGTGGAGACCCCGTACACCGAGGCGATGTCCCCCGCCGACGCCGAGGCGATCTTCGCCCGTGCGCTGGCCGGGGTGGCGACGGCCGAGGATGCGCGGCGCTTCACCGGCTATATGGCCTACGAAATGGCTCGCATGAGCGTCGAGGACGGGCTGGTCATGCAGTTCCATTCGGGCTGCTACCGCAACCATAACCCGCTGGTGTTCGCGAAGTTCGGCGCGGACAAGGGCCACGACATCCCAGTCGAAACCGAGTGGGTGCGGAACCTCAAACCGATCACGGATGCTTTTGGAAACAACCCAAATTTCACGATGATCCTGTTTACCATGGACGAAACCGGCTATTCGCGCGAGATGGCGCCGCTGGCCGGGCACTACCCCGCGCTCAAACTGGGGCCGCCATGGTGGTTCCAGGACAGCCTGAACGGTATGGCGCGCTACTTCGACCAGGTGATGGAGACCGCCGGGCTGTACAACACCACCGGGTTCATCGACGACACGCGGGCCTTCGTCTCAATCCCCGCGCGGCACGACGTCTGGCGCCGGGCGTCGGCCAACTGGCTGGCCGGGCTGGTCGTGCGTGGGCTGATCGATGAATCGGATGCCGCCGAGATGGCGCCCGACATGGCCAACGGCCTCTGCCGGCGCACTTTTAAGCTCGGATAGGCAGCGAATCTTACCACGGAGACACAGAGAACACCGAGGACAAAAAACAATCTCCGTGCGCTCTGTGCCTCTGTGGTAAATTAGGAGGTCCGATGATCGGGCTTGACCTCGGGACAACGAACTGCAAAGCCGTGCTCCTGGATGCGGATGGCCGCGCCGTGGCGACAGCCTCCGACGGCTACAGGCTGCAGGTCCCCCATCCGCGCGCAGCCGAGTTGGACGTCAGGCAGGTGTGGGCAGCCGCCCAGAAGGTACTCCGCTCGGTGGCGGAACAAGGTCGCCAACTTTCGGAAAGCTGGCAACCTTCAGGCATCTGCTTCAGCGGCGCGATGCACAGCCTTTTCCCAGTCGCCGACGAAGCCGGCACGCCCCTCGCGAATGCGATGACCTGGGCCGATGCTCGGGCGACCGCCGTGTATCGCAGCCTCATCGCTGACACCGACACCCATGCGCTCTACCGGCGCACGGGCTGCCCGGTGCATTCGACCTACCATCTCCAACGCCTCCGGTGGTGGGATCGGGTGGAACCTGAGCAGATGCAGCGGGCGCACCTGTGGGTGGGGCTCAAAGACTGGATCCTGCACGCGCTGACCGGCGTCTGGGCGAGCGACCTGAGCCTGGCTTCCACCACCGGTCTGCTGAACCTCCAGTCGCTGACGTGGGATACGGGGGGTCCTGCGGCTGGCGGGCGTGCAGCCCGAACAATTGCCGCCGCTGGTTTCACCGTCGGCCGTGGTGGGCGGGTTGACCGCTGAGGCCGCGGCTGCCACCGGACTGCCGGCCGGCCTGCCGGTGATCGCGGGCGGCAGCGACGGTGCGATGGCCAGCCTGGGCACCGGCATCGCGACGCCCGGCCAGATGGTGATCACCGTGGGCACCAGCGGCGCGGTGCGCAAGGTCGTTGCCGAACCCTGGTTCGACCCTGGTGAGCGCACCTTCTGCTATCTGCTGACCGACAGAGTTGGCAACGGTGACACGGGTGCCCACTCTAACCCGTCCCCCCTGTGGTTCATCGGCGGCGCGATCAACAACGGCGGGCTGACGTTGCAGTGGACGCGCGAGAAGCTCTATCCCGACCTGGTCGGGGCCGCCGGCTACGAGCAGTTGGCAGCCGATGCTGCGTCCGTCCCGCCCGGCGCGGAGGGGGTCTTCCTGCTGCCCTATTTTGCCGGGGAGCGCAGCCCGCACTGGGCGCCCAAGGATCGCGGCATGCTGTATGGCCTGGGGATGCAGCACAACCGGGCGCACTTTGCCCGCGCGGCCATGGAGGGCGTGGCCAACTGCCTGGCCGACGTGTGGGATGCCTTGTACGGCTCGGAGACCAGCAACGAAGTGGTGCGTCTGACGGGCGGGATCACCCGCACGCCGCTCTGGTCCCAGATCCTGGCCGACATGTTGGGAGTGCCACTGATGGCGCTGGAGGTTGCCGACACCTCCGCGACCGGCGCAGGGCTGCTGGGCATGTATGCGCTGGGCCTGATCGGCGCCGACCCACTGCACGTGGCAGCTACGGTGGCATCGGGCCCAATCTACACCCCCGACCTGAGGCGCCACCAATTCTACAAGCAACACCATCGCGAATACAGAGCCCTGCGTCGCGGCATGGCGGCCATGGGTGAAACATTAGAAAACCTAAAGGAGAGCTTCTTATGAACCGTGATGATCTCATTAAGATGTACGACTTTACCGGCAAGACCTTCGCAGTGACCGGCGGCGGCGGCGTGCTGGCCGGCGGTGTGGTGATCGCGGCCTTGGACGCCGAGTACGCCGCGATGTTCGTCAGTGGGCGGTACGCGTTCATCGAGGAGTAGT
>JAPKMS010000223.1 GCA_026645775.1 Anaerolineae bacterium | reverse complement strand
GCGGAGAAGTTCGTGCCAGATCCGTTCGCACGGATTGAAGATAGCAGATTGAAGATTGCAGATTCACCGCAGGACTCGCCATCTGCAATCTTAAATTTTCAATCTTCCAGGCGTCTTTATCGCACCGGCGACCTCGTCCGTTGGCTGCCCGACGGCAACCTGGAGTACTTGGGGCGAACGGACTTCCAGGTGAAAGTACGCGGGTTCCGCATCGAGCTCGGCGAAATCGAGGCCGCACTGCGCCGCTTCCCCGCCATCAAAGACGCGGTGGTGGTAGCCCGCGAGGATGCGCCCGGCGTCAAACGGCTGGTCGCCTACCTGACGTCGCACGCCGGGACCCCGGCGCCGGCCGCGGCCGAGCTGCGCAGTTCCCTGCTGGAGACGCTGCCAGAGTACATGGCGCCGGCGACCTATGTCAGCCTGGCGGCCATGCCGCAGACGCCGAACGGCAAAATCGACCGCAAGGCCCTCCCTGCGCCCGACGCCGCCGATCGCCTGGAGGAAGGGCGGGCCTATGAGCCGCCCGGCACCGATACCGAACGCGCGCTGGCCGAAATCTGGGCCCAGGTGCTTGGCCAGCCCCGCGTCGGTCGAAACGACAACTTCTTCGAGCTGGGCGGTGATTCAATCCTCAGCATCCAGGTCATCGCCCGAGCCGCACAGGCCGGGCTGCGCCTGACGCCCAAGCACCTCTTCCAAGCGCCGACGGTCGCCGGCCTGGCTGCGCTGGCCGCGCTCGCGCCGGCCGCAGCGATCCAGGCCGAGCAAGGCCTGATTGAAGGCTCTGCGCCGCTCACACCCATCCAGCGGCGCTTCTTTGAGCTGGAGCCGCCCCGGCCCAGCCATTGGAACCAGTCGCTGCTGGTGGCGGTGCGCGGCCGGCTTGAACCCGCCGCGCTGCGTGAGGCCGTCGCGGCGCTGCCGCGGCAGCATGACGCGCTGCGCCTGCGCTTCGAACGAACGAGCGCCAACTGGACACAAACACACGCCGGCGCCAGCGACGACGTCCCATTCGAGACGCTCGACCTGGCGGCCCTGCCCGAAGCGGCGCAACGAGCGGCCATCGAGACCCAGGCCATGGCGGCGCAGCGCAGCCTGGATATCGTCCACGGCCCCCTGCTGCGGGTCATTTACTTTGACCTGGGGGCCGGCAGCCCGGGTCGGCTGTTCATCGTGATCCACCATCTGGTCGTGGACCGGGTGTCCTGGCGCACCCTGCTGGAGGATCTAGCAGCCGCTTACGAGCAGCGCCTGCGGGGCCAGCCCATCCGCCTGCCGGCCAAGACGACGGCGTTCCGCGACTGGGCCCGGCGCCTGGCCGAATACGCGCAGTCATCGCAGTTACAAACCGAGGCCGCGTTCTGGTTGTCCCAGGCCGCACAGGGGTCGACGCCGCTGCCGCTCGATTACCCGCAGCCGGACCGCCCCAACACCGAGGCCACCGCACACACGCACTGCGTCGTCCTGGGCGCAGAGGAGACCCGGAGCTTACTGACGCAAGCACCGCAGGCCTACGGCCTCGATGTCAAGGAAATGCTGATGACCGCACTGGTGTTGGCCTGGCACAAGTGGGCAGATTCCGATGCGCTCTGGGTCCAGGTCGAAGCGCACGGGCGGCAACAGGATCTCTTCGGCGGGGTGGATATCTCACGGACTGTCGGGTGGTTCACCGCTATCTACCCGCTGCGGCTTTCGCTGCGGCCGGGCGCTCAGCCCGGTGACGCGCTCAAGACGATCAAAGAGCAAATGCGCCGGGTGCCGGAAGGCGGCATCGGTTATGGCCTGCTGCGCTACCTGCGCACGGACCCGGCCACTGCCGCGCAGATAGCGGGGCTGCGTGATGCGCAGATCAGCTTCAACTACCTCGGGCAATTCACACAGGCATTCGATGATCTGGCAGCATTCGCCCCGGCCGAAGAGGCCACCGGCCCGGATCGCGCGCCGGAAACCCGGCGGCCATTTCTGCTGGACGTCACCGCCAGCATCATGCAAGGCCAGCTCCGCGTCGAGTGGACTTATAGCGAAACCGCGCACCGCACCACCAGCATCGAGAGTCTGGCGCGTGACTTCATGACTGCATTGCAAGCTCTGATCGCACACTGCCTGACGTCCGAGGCCGGCGGCTACACGCCCTCGGACTTCCCCGATCTCGACCTGGACAGCCAGGAACTCGCTGCGCTGATGGACGAGCTTGATGAAGACGCATAGACGCTAAATGGATAGGAACCCATGAGCAACAAAAGAAACATCGAGGCCGCCTACCCGCTTTCCCCGATGCAGCAGGGGATGCTATTTCACCACCTGTATGCGCCTGGCTCCGGTGTCTATTTCGAACAACTGACCTGTACGCTGCACGGCGAGCTGGATGTAGCAGCCTTCGAGCGCGCCTGGCAGCGCGTCATCGAACGCAACGCCGTGCTGCGCACCGCCTTCGCCTGGAAACGCCTCGAAAAAATGGTGCAGGTGGTCCAAAAGCAGGTGAATCTGCCGCTGGCGCAGGAGGACTGGCGCGGGGCGTCGGCCGCCGAGCAGGCCGGCCGGCTTGAAGCGTTCCTGGCGGACGACCGGCGGCGCGGCTTCGAGCTGACGCAGGCGCCGCTGCTGCGACTGACGCTGTTCCGCATCACAGACGATGCCTACCGGTTCGTGTGGAGCCACCACCATCTGTTGCTCGATGGGTGGTCAATGCCGCGCCTGCTCCAAGAGGTCTTTGCCTTTTACGAAGCGTTTCGCCTGGGCCGTGACCTGACCCTAGCGCCGACGCGGCCCTACCGCGACTACATCGCCTGGCTCCAGACGCAGGATGTGGCCGCGGCCGAGGCGTTCTGGCGCAAGACACTGGCCGGCTTCACAGCCCCCACCTCGCTGGCCGTGGGCCGGGCCAACGGCGAGACCGACGCGACAGGCACGGCCGAACAAGAGGTCCGCCTTTCGGAAGCAACGACGGCGGCCCTGCAAAGCCTTGCGCGCGCTAACAGTCTGACGCTCAGCACCGTGGTGCAGGGCGCCTGGGCGTTGCTGCTCAGCCGCTACTCCGGCGATGATGACGTGGTATTCGGCGCCACGGTGGCCGGCCGCCCCGCGGATTTGCCCGGCGCAGAGGGCATGATCGGGCTCTTTATCAACACCTTGCCGGTGCGCGTGCAGGTGATGGACGATCGACCAGCTATCAGTTGGCTGCAGGAGCTTCAGGCACGCCTGGCCGAGCTGCGTTCGTTCGAGTACACGCCTCTGGTGCAGATCCAGGGGTGGAGCGAAACGCCGCGCGATCAGCCGCTGTTTGAGAGCATCCTGGTGTTCGAGAACTATCCCGTCGATGCAGCGCTGCGCGAACAACTGGGCAGCCTGAAGATTCGCGACATCCGCTCGATGGAGCAGACCCATTATCCGCTGACGATCGTCTCCGGCCCAGGCCGCGAGCTGCTGTTGAAGATCTCCTTCGATTCCGGGCGCTACACGCCCGATGTCATCGACAGAATGCTGGGCCATTTACGACAGCTCCTGGAAGGCATTGCCGCCGACCCCGCACGTCGCGTGGGTGACCTGCCGCTGCTGACCGAAGCGGAGCGCGAGCAGTTGCTGCGCACGTGGAACGCCACCGCAAGACCCTACCCGCACGAACGCGGCATCCATCAATTGTTTGAGGAGCAGGTCGACCGAACGCCCGAAGCCGAGGCGATCACCTGGGAAATATCCGATGCGGAGTCCGGCGTGGCCGCAACCGCGGCCCTGACCTACCGCGAGTTGGACGCGCGCGCCAACCAACTCGCCCACGCCCTGCGTGCGCGGGGTGTGCAGCCGGGGACCCTGGTCGGGCTGTCCGTGGAGAAGTCGCCGCAGATGCTGGTCGGCCTGTTGGGCATCCTGAAGGCCGGCGCCGCCTACCTGCCCCTCGACCCCAGCTACCCCGCGGAGCGCATCCGCTTCATGCTCGAAGATGCCGGGGTCCAGGTG
>JAPKMS010000018.1 GCA_026645775.1 Anaerolineae bacterium | reverse complement strand
TTTATGAGGATGGGCCCATGAAAACTGATGAACCTGCTCTGCCGGAGGAGCTTAACAAGAGCGTCTTCCTCACGACCGTCGACAACGTCTATAACTGGGGGCGGGCGCGGTCGATGTGGCCGATGATGTTCGGTCTGGCGTGCTGCGCCATCGAGATGATCGCGGTGCAGGCGGCGCGCTTCGACCTCAGCCGGTTCGGCATGGAGATCATGCGTGCCTCGCCTCGCCAGGCTGACCTGATGATTGTCTCCGGCACGGTCACAAAAAAGATGATGCCCAACATCGTGCGCCTGTACAACCAGATGGCTGAGCCGAAATACGTGTTGGCTATGGGCGCGTGTGCGACCTCCGGCGGCCCCTTCAAAGAAGGTTACAACGTTGTCTCCGGTATTGATAAGTATATCCCGGTGGACGTCTATGTGCCTGGCTGCCCGCCGACCCCCGAGGCGTTGCTTTATGGCGCGATGAAGGTGCATGAGAAAGTTTTCAGCCAGTCGGTGAAGACCGCGCCTTGGTATCGCAAAGACCAGCTCAACGAGTCGATACCGGTGCCCGTTCTTGGCCCCGATCTGTACAACCCGCAGGATCGCGAGGCGTTGAAGAAGATTGCGGAGGCTGAAAAACCATGACTGACACCATGACGAGCGCTTTGCCCTTCAACGATGCCATTCCGGGCGCAGTGCTGGAGACCACCCCAAACGGGCTGGTTGTGGCGGCCGAAAAGTTACCGGAGTTGGCGCGCCATCTGCGCGATCAGCAGGGGTATGATTACCTCGCTATGGTCACCAGCGTGGATTGGCCGCAGTATTTGGAAGTCGTTTATTATCTATGCGGCGTCGCCCAACCCAAGCCGGGACTTGTTCTCAAGGTGCGCCTGTCGGACAAAGCCAACCCGGTCGTGCCGTCGGTGATCGACATCTGGCCGGGCGCGGACTTCCAGGAGCGCGAAGTCTACGACATGATGGGCATTCGCTTCGAAGGGCACCCCAACCTCCGCCGCATCCTGTTGTGGGAGGGGTTTGCAGGCTGGCCGCTGCGCAAGGATTATCGGGAATCGTACTACGAGGAAGATACCAAGCCCCTCAAGAGCCGCCATCCCGATGGCAGCCACCTGTGGGCCGAGGATCGCGTGCCGTGGAAGGATAATGTGACCTACCCGGTGGGCGTTGATCCCGACCTTTGGGTCTCGCCGCAGGTGCAGTACCGTCGCATCATGGGGGTTGACCAGGGCGGCAACGGCTCTAGCCTCAACACCGAGCGAGTCCTGGTGAACATGGGGCCGCAGCATCCCAGCACCCACGGCGTGTTTCGCATGGTTCTGGCCATCGAGGGCGAGAACGTGGTCGGCCTGGAACCGGAGATGGGCTACCTGCACCGCTGTCACGAAAAGATCGGCGAACGCAACACCTATCTGATGAATATCCCTTTCACCGACCGGCTCGACTACATCAGCTCGATGTCCAATAACCTGGGCTATGTGCTGGCGGTGGAAAAGCTGATGGGCCTGCAAGTCCCGGAGCGTGCCGACTATATTCGTGTTATTATGGCTGAGTTCACCCGGATCGTGAGCCACTTCATCGCGGTGGGCTTCCTGTTTAACGATCTCGGCGCCTACTTCACCCCGGCACTCTACGGCGTCCGCGAGCGCGAGTTGATCCTGGACCTGTTCGAAGCCGCCTCCGGCTCACGCATGATGTGCAACTACATGCGTTTCGGCGGGGTTTCTGCCGACCTGCCGGAGGGGTGGATTAAGCGGGCGCGCGAAACGGTGTGGGATCGGCTGCCGCGCGTGTTGGGGGATTTCGAGACGCTGCTGTCCGGCAACGAAATCTTCCTGGCCCGCGCCAAGGGAGTGGGGCATCTGAGTGCACAGGATGCTGTGGCCTACAGCATGGCCGGCCCGATGTTGCGGGCGTCCGGCGTGCCCTATGATCTGCGCAAGGCCGCGCCTTACTCCATTTACGACCGCTTCGACTTTGATGTGTGCTCGCGTCCTGAAGGGGACGTGTGGGCGCGCTTTCGCGTGCGCATGGACGAAATTTACCAGAGCCTCCGCATCCTGAAACAGGCGCTGGACGGCATCCCCGAAGGCCCGATTTTGGCCGGCAAAAAGCAGTACCAGATGCGTGTGCCGGCGGGCGAGGCCTATTCGCGGATTGAAGGGCCCAAAGGTGAGCTTGGCTTCTTTGTTGTCAGCGATGGCAAGGCCAATCCCTACCGCTACCATGTGCGTGCCCCGACCTTCATCAACCTGACCAGCCTGGAAAAGATGTGTATCGGCCACAAGATCGCGGATTCGGTCGTGATCCTGGGGGCGATCGATATTGTGTTGGGGGAAGTAGATCGGTAGATTGGTATCTGGTAAATTGGGCGATCGGTCACTGAGGCTGCGGTCCGGCTCAGCACCAAGCTACCAATCCGCGATGTACCAGTGTACCCACGAAGGAGTGCACCATGTTCGGATCCGGCATCCTTAAAGGCCTGGGCATTACCCTACGAGAGTTCGTTGCCACTTACGTGGATGACCTCAAGCAGATCCCGAGCCGCTATTCCGGGGGGCGTGAGGAGATCGATCAAAGCAAGGTTTCCTCGCAGCAGGGGTTGTTCACCATTCAGTACCCCGAAGAACGCCGCAAGTTGCAGGAGCGGTTCCGCTACATCCCAATGCTGATTTACGATGCAGAGACCGGCGAAGATCGTTGCACGGCGTGCGGCATCTGCGCCAAGGTGTGTCCGCCGCAGTGTATCTGGATCGTGCGCGCCAAGGACGAGGCGGGCAAACCGCTTACCCGGCCGTCTGAGTTCTATATTGATGCCAGCATCTGCATGAACTGCGGGCTGTGCGCGGAATTCTGCCCGTTTGATTCGATCAAGATGAACCAGGATTACGAGGTCACCGCGTACCAGCGGATGCCGCACCTGGTGTTCGATCTGGAAGCTCTCCGGGTCCCCACAACCTATTACGCCCGCCTCCATCCCACCGATTGGGCCGCGGAAGAAGCGGTCCGCGCGGCCAAGGAAGCTGAGAAGGCTGCGAAACCGGCTGCGAAGCCTGCTGCCAAACCGGCAGCACCGGCAGCACCGGCCGCTGTCGCCGCCCCCGCCGATGCCGCGGCGCCTGGCAAGCGCACCCCCGAAGAGATCGAGCGGATGAAGGCCGAAGCCGCGGCCCGGCGGGCGGCCAAGGCCGGCGGTGAGGCGGCCGCG
>JAPKMS010000222.1 GCA_026645775.1 Anaerolineae bacterium | reverse complement strand
TCGGTTTTCGGGTGGTGTCCCCCGGCTTTTGAATCTCTGGTCTCTGGGGCCTCTGGACTCTGGTGCCCCTGGCGCTCTGGCGCTTTGAGCGTGAGGGGTCTGGGGGGAGCGCAGCGTCCCCCCAGCGGCCCATTGCCCCTATCCGTTGCTGACCCCATTGTCGCCGCTGCGCGTCTTTTTCGACTTGCGCCGCTCCTCGGTGTCGAGGATGCGTTTGCGCAGGCGGATGTTCTTCGGCGTCACTTCGACCAGCTCATCGTCGGCGATGTATTCCAGCGCGTCGTCCAGCGACATCTGGAGCGGCGCCTCCAGGTGCACCAGCTCGTCGCCGCTGGATGACCGGTGGTTGGTGAGGTGCTTCTTCTTGGCGATGTTGATCGAGATGTCCTCGTCGCGCGAGCAGCGGCCCACGATCATCCCCTCGTAGACTTCGATCCCCGGGTTAATGAAGAGCTGGCCGCGCTCCTGCGCGTTGAACATGGCGTAGGCGGTGGCGGTGCCCGGCTCCCAGGCCACCAACGATCCGCTCGAGCGGCCCCGGATGGGGCCGGCGTACGGCTCGTACCCGTAGAAGAGGCTGTGTACGATCCCCATGCCGCGGGTGGCGGTGAGGAACGCCTGGCGGAAGCCCAGCAGGCCGCGCGTGGGCACCAGGTAGGTGTAGTAGACCGAGCCGCTCTCGTCCTGGCGCATGTTGGTGAGCTGGCCCTTGCGCTGGCCCAGCATCTCGATCACGATGCCGCTGGACGCGTCGGGCACTTCCACGTGTACTTCCTCAACCGGCTCCAGCGTTTCGCCCGTGTCGGGATCCTGGCGCATGATCACTTCCGGCGCGCTGACCTGAAACTCGTAGCCCTCGCGGCGCATCGTCTCGATCAGGATCGCCAGGTGCAGCTCGCCGCGGCCGCTCACCAGCATGGTGTCGGCCGAGTCGGTGGGCTCGACGCGCAGCGCCACGTTCCGCTCCAGCTCCCGATCCAGCCGTTCCTTCAGCTTGCGGCTGGTGGACCAGGTGCCCTCGCGGCCCGAGAGCGGCGAGGTGTTGACCCCGAAGGTCATGCGGACGGTCGGCGCCTCGACGATGATGGGGGGCAGGGGCCGCGGATCGGCCAGATCGGTGATCGTTTCGCCGATGTACGCTTCCGGGATGCCGGTCAGGGCGACAATTTCGCCGGCAGTGACCTCTTCCACATCGATCCGTTCCAGCCCCTCGTGGATAAAGATCTGCGCGATCTTCTCAGGATGCAGATTACCTTCGCGGTCGATGCGGGCGACTGGCTGCAAGCGCCGCAGCGTGCCACCGGAGAGCCGGCCCAGGATGATCTTGCCCTTGTAGTCGTCGTAGGTCAGATTGGTCACCAGCAACTGGGACGGCATGTCGGGGTCCACAACCGGTGCGGGCAGATGTTGGACGATCGCCTCAAACAGCGGCTGCAGGTGCGGCGCCAGATCGTCAGGGGCCGTGCCGGCGCGGCCGGCCGAGGCGATGGCATAAATCACTGGGAAGTCAGCCTGCTCCTCTGTCGCCCCGAGCTCGACAAACAGATCGAAGGTCGCATTGGCTGCCCACTGCGGCCGGGCGTTTGTCCGGTCAACCTTGTTGATCACCACGATCGCCCGGTGGCCCAGCTCCAACGCCTTGCGCAGGACGAAGCGGGTCTGGGGCATCGGGCCTTCCGCAGCATCCACCAACAGCAGCACGCCATCTACCATGTTCAGCACCCGCTCCACCTCGCCGCCGAAGTCGGCATGGCCGGGCGTGTCCACGATGTTGATTTTGATGTCGCCGTAACGGATGGCCGTGTTTTTGGCCAGGATGGTGATGCCGCGCTCACGTTCCAGATCGTTGGAGTCCATCACGCGCTCCGGCACGTTCTGGTTGTCGCGGAAAATCTTGGATTGCTTGAGCATCGCGTCCACGAGCGTCGTCTTGCCGTGGTCCACGTGCGCGATAATGGCGATGTTGCGAATCTTGTCTTGCTGAATCATCGAAGTCCCTCGTTTCGGCGCAAAAAAACAGCCGGGCAGTGCTTCTGCCGCGGCTGGTCAACGCCAACTTACGGACGCTATTCTAACACAGAGGCCCGCGGGCAACAAATTCGATCCTTACGATCCGGCGGCCGCGGGCGCCTGTTTGCGCCGCACGATCAGCCCTTCGATCGCATACAGCAGGAGCGCGGCCCAGATCAGGCTGAAGCCGACGATCCGAGAACGGGTGAAGCTCTCTCCGTACACCAGCACGCCGATCAGGAACTGGAGGGTCGGCGCGATATACTGCACGATGCCCAGCGTGGTCAACGTGACCTGCCGTGCGGCGTAAGCGAACACCACCAGCGGGATCGCGGTGGCCACCCCGGCAAACGTCAGCAGCAAATTCAGCCTCGCATCGGGCTGACCGAATGCGGCCTGCCCGATCAGGGCTCGATAGGCCAGGAAGGCGAGCGCGGGCACGAACATCACGCTCATTTCCACAGTGAATCCCTCCACCGAGCCCAAGGTGGTGGTTTTGCGGATCAAGCCATAGAAGCCGAAGGAAAGCGCCAGCGTCAGCGCGATCCACGGCAGGCTGCCGTGGCTGATGGTCAGATAGGCAACGCCGGC
>JAPKMS010000221.1 GCA_026645775.1 Anaerolineae bacterium | reverse complement strand
GCGAAGTCGGTCTGCACCGACTGGCAGTCCATGGCGGTGGACTTTGCACGGGTCGCCGCGGTTTCAACCGCCGGGTCGCGCCTGTTTGAGTGCCGCCAACACGCGCTCCGGCGTGATCGGCAGCTCGCGGATCTGGATGCCGATGGCGGCGGAGACGGCGCTGGCGACGGCGGGCGCGGCCGGGGTGAGCGATGGCTCGCCGATCCCCTTGGCGCCGAACGGGCCGACGCCGGTGCCCGATTCTAGCATGATCACCTGCGTGGTCGGAAAATCCATCGAGGTCGGGATCAGGTACTCGGCCAGTGAAGGAGTCTTCAGGTAGCCGTCCGCCATGTGGAAGTCTTCCATCAGCGCGTAGCCCAGGCCCTGCATGCCGCCGCCGGCAAGCTGGCCGATCGCCGCGGCCGGGTTGATGGCGCGGCCGACGTCGTGGCACGCCACGGCCTTCAGCACCGTCACCTCGCCGGTCTCGGTGTCCACCGCCACCTCGACGCCGTACGCGCCGAAGGTGAAATCGGGCCACACCTGCCCCTGGCCGGTCTCCGGGTTGATGGGATCGGTGAAGGGCGCCCGGAACATCGCCAGGTTGGCGAGCGGCAGCCCCTCGCTGGCGCAAACGCGGGCGAGCTGACTCAGCTCCAACGCCTGGGCCGGGTTGGCCACCACGAATGCTTTGCCGTCGGCCAGGTCCAGCGCCTCCGCGTCCTCCTCGAAGTACTGCGACGCGCGCTCGATGAGCACCTTGCGCACCGCGCGGGCCGCCATCAGGGTGGCGTTGCCCGACATGTAGAGCTGCCGCGTGGCGGTGGAGGTGCCGGAGAGCGGGGTCAGTGCCGAGTCGGTGGCGTAGACCGAGACCTTCGCCAGCGGCACGCCCAGCACCTCGGCCGCGATCTGGCACAGGCTGTTGATCTGCCCCGCTCCCAGGTCGGGCACGCCTGCGCGCACAATGACGGTGCCATCCTGCTCCAGCCCCACCCACGCCTGCGATGTGTCGTGCATCCACGTGATGCGGCCGTAGGACTGGAAGTAGGAGGCGAAGCCGCGGCCGATCTTAGTGGTCAGTGCCCCGTGGTCAGTGGTCAGACCCTCCTCTGACTCCTGACTCCTGACTCCTGACTCCTGCAATGCCGCCAGCACCCGCGTCGCCGTCTCCTCCAGCCAGGCCGCGGTTTCGATGACCTGGCCGGTGCCGGTCGTATCGCCGGTGCGCAGGTAGTTGCGCCGGCGCAGCTCGTAGCGGTCCAGGCCCAGGGCATCGGCGATGGCGTCCATCTGGCCCTCGTAGGCGAAGGCGGCCTGGGGGCCGCCGAAGCCGCGGAACGCGCTGGTGAACGGGTTATTGGTGCTCACAGCCACGCCGTCCACGTGCAGGTTGTCAATGCGGTACGGCCCGGCCGCCATCCCCACGGTGTAGAGCAGCACATAGGGGCTGAGGTACGGATAGGCGCCCGATTCGGCCACGGCGGTGATCTGCGCGGCCGTGATGACGCCGTCCCGCGTCACGCCGGTGCGGTGGGTGATGATGTATGGATGGCGCTTGGAGTGCGCGATGAACGACTCCTCGCGGGTGTAGATCAGCTTGACGGGCCGCCGCGTGGCCTGGGTCAGCAGCGCCAGGTAGAGCTCGACGGTGATGTCCTCCTTGCCGCCGAAGCCGCCGCCCACCATGGTGCCCTGGATGCGGATCTGGCTCTGCGGCACGCCGACCGCGCGGGCGATGGAGCGGAAGTGCTCCACAACCTGGGTGGAGACCCGAATGTTGATCACCCCGCGCTCGTCAATCCACGCCACGCCGGCCTCCGGCTCGATGTAGGCATGTTCCTGGAACGGCACGCGATACGTGTTTTCGATGATCAGGTCGGCCTCTGCGAAGCCTCGCTGCAGGTCGCCTTTGCGGATCTTCCAGCGGCTCACCACATTGTCCGGCTCGGAGACGATCGGCGCGCCCGGTTTGAGCGCCTCCAGCGGGTCGAACACGGCCGGCAGCGGCTCGTATTCGATCTCGATGAGCTTCAGCGCCCGCTCGGCGATCGCCAGCGTCTCGGCCGCGACCAGTGCGATGGGGTCGCCCACGAAGCGCACGCGTTCCGAGGCCAGCACCGGCACATCGGAGCCGGCGCGCTGTCGCTGCCCGGTCTGTCCCGGCAGGTCGGAGGAGAGGCTGGCGCCCGGCAGGTCGGCGCCGGTGAGCACGCAGGCCACGCCCGGCAGGCTGCGCGCCTTGCTCACGTCCAGGCGCACGATGCGGGCATGGGGCTGGCTGCTGCGGAACACCTTGGCGTGCAGCATCAGCGGCAGCGAGAAATCGCCCGCATACACGGTCGCGCCGGTGGCCTTGCCCATCGCGTCGACGCGGCGGAGGGGTTTGCCCACTTGCCTGAGTTCGGGCAACTCGTGAGGCGGCAGGGGTTTGACAGGATGCTTGCCGATCATCGGGCGCCTCCTTCCGCGGGCACCATCTGCTCTGCTGCCGCTTGGATGGCCTCCACGATCTGTCCGTACCCGGTGCAGCGACAAAGATTGCCCGAAATCGCCTCCCTGATTTCCAGCTCGGTCGGGTGCGGGTTGGTATCTAGCAGCGCCTTGGCTGCGATGACGAAGCCGGGGGTGCAGTAGCCGCACTGGATCGCGCCGTGGTCGGCGAAGGCTTGCTGGAGCGGGTGCGGGTTTGTGACCGTGCCCAGTCCGGTCGCGGTGACGATGGTCGCCTCGTCGGCCTGGCCGGCCAGCACCATGCAGCTATTGACGGCCTCGCCGTTCAGGAGCACGGCGCACGCGCCACAGTCCCCTTTTTCGCAGCCGGACTTGACGTCCACGTAGCCCAGGTCGCGCAGGGTTTCAAGCAGGGTCGCGTTGGGCGCGGCGGCCAGGGCATGGGTCCGGCCGTTGATGTGGAGGGTAATCAATTGTGGTTTCATGTGATGATCTCCTGCTGGCCGAATAAATTCGGGGCGAAGGGGCGGCTCGCCGCAAGGTCGGCCTGCGCCGACCCGGTCGGCGT
>JAPKMS010000220.1 GCA_026645775.1 Anaerolineae bacterium | reverse complement strand
CGGCCGCACCGACCGTGACCTGCCCGGCCAACAGGACCGCCTGGTGATCCTCGACTTTGGCCAGCCCTGGTACGAAAATGGCATTTACGGCACCATCATCTTCCGCGTCCCCCCGGTCACCGAGTTTGTCTTTGCCGATTTCTACACGATCAAGGCGGTGGCCCAGAACTACGCCGCCGGGTACTGGAACTGTACCGGCAGCGACGCGCAGTCGCACCTCACCCTGGGCATTGGCACCAGCAACTACCTGCGCGCCGATATGCAAAATGCCGACCGGGCCCGCCAGCACGGCCAACTGTGGGCCCAGACGGTCGTCGAGGTCAACAGCTGGCTGATTTCCACCGGCTACGTCAGCCAGGTGTACGCCGCCGGAGCCAACGACATGGAGCTATTCTGGGCCACGCCAACCCTCACCCGCGCCTGGGTCGACGGGTTCAACGCCTACGACAACGACACGGCCATCTACTACAACTACGGCGCCTGCGAGGGCTGCCCGCAGAGCTACACTTCCAGCATCGGTTCGTGGACCGGCGGCGTGAATTACTCCTGGCATATTGAGGACGTCTGGTACATCACCTGGGGCATTCAGCCCGCCTGGGCCGTGCCCGAAATCTACCTGAGCACCGGCGCCAACGCCAAACAGTGGCAGACGCTCAGCAAGTATTCCGCGGTGCAAAAGGGCTCGCGCATCGACTTTTCGGGCAGCATGACCCAGTACGGCGCCTGCCAGCAGCGCGGCGGCTGCACCTTCACCTCCAGCGACACGATGAACACCCCGCAGGAGGGCTGGAACCAGCTCTGGTCGGCCACCTATGCCGACCCCGACACGCGCATGCTGCTCCTGCGCTGGATGACGGATATCCGCTACTGGGTGAAGTGAGAGTAGAATAGGAACGTGAACCGTGAAGCGTGAACCGGAGACCGGCAATTGATCGGTTCACGCCTCACGAATACCGGATACCGAATACCAAATAACGGCTAAAAAACATGAAACGTCTACCCCTTCTTATCGGATCCCTTGTACTCATCGCCCTGCTCTTTTTAGGCGGGCGCGCCATCGCCAATTCCCGCTCGCCGCAGCAGCAGCAGATCGACGCGCTGCAGCAGCAGGCTGCCGGCGCCGACCCGGCCGCCGCCGCGCTGTTGCAGCAAAAGGCCGCCCCGTTGAGCGCGGCCGAGGCCGCCCAGGCCACCGCGCAGGCTGCCGCGCCCGATAAATCCGGCGAGCTGTGCGGGCTGGCCCCCGCGGCCGGCGGTACCCCCCTGCCCACCGTGGAAGTGCCGCGCGGCATCAGCGACTGGTTGCAACCGCCCTTCTCCACGCAGGACGTGTCCGTCGCCAACCAGTGGAACGAGCAGTCGGACGGCATCTGGCTGAGCGCCTACGCCGGCGCGCTGGGGCAGGACCCCGCCCAGGGCGTGATCATTGCCGTGGACCGCGCGGGCAACTACTTCCGCTTCGTGCTGCCTTCCGTCGGCGCGGCGCGCTTCACCGCCGCCGACGGGCTGACCGTGACGGTCGAAACCGCCAGCGGCGCGCGCTACACGCTGGACATGGCCGCGCTCACCCTCACAGGCCCCGGCGGCCAACCTGTGACCGCCGTGCCCCAGGATGCGCCGCTCACCCCGACCGCCGCGGTGAATTGCAATTAGCTCAATCAGGCTTCCCCGGATGCGCGCATCCGCAGCCAGGCTTCAGGGAACTACTTGCAGTTTGTGAATAATAGAACTATAATTCT
>JAPKMS010000219.1 GCA_026645775.1 Anaerolineae bacterium | reverse complement strand
GGTGCCCTGGTGGATCAACTGGTAGAAGGCGTGCTGGCCGTTGGTGCCCGGCTGCCCCCAGATGATCGGGCCGGTCGTGTAGTCCACCGGCTCCGCATCCCTGGTTACGCCCTTGCCGTTGCTCTCCATGTCGCCCTGCTGGAAGTAGGACGAGAAGTGCATCAGGTATTGGTCGTAGGGGAGGATGGCCTGCGACTGGGCGCCGAAGAAGTTATTGTACCAGATGCCCAGCAGCGCCATGATGACCGGAAGATTCTTCTCGAACGGGGCGGTCCGGAAGTGCTCATCCACCGCATGTGCGCCGCCCAGCAGCGCCTCAAAGTTGTCCATGCCGATGTAGAGCGCAATCGAGAGGCCGATAGCGGACCACAGCGAATAACGGCCGCCGACCCAATCCCAGAACTCGAACATGTTCTTCGGATCGATCCCGAACTTCTTCACTTCGGCCGTGTTGGTAGACATCGCGGCGAAGTGCCTGGCGATGGCGGCCGGGTCCTTTGCGGCTTCCAGGAACCAGGCCCGTGCCGTCTGGGCGTTGGTCATCGTTTCCTGGGTAGTGAAGGTCTTCGAAGCCACCAGGAAGAGCACGGTTTCGGGGTTCACCAGCTTCAGTGTCTCGACCAGGTCGGTGCTGTCCACGTTGGACACGAAATGCACCCGTAGGGGCGGGGTCACCCCGCCCCTGCGCCCGCCGTAGGGTTTGAGCGCCTCGCAGACCATCTTCGGCCCCAGGTCGGAGCCGCCGATGCCGATGTTGACCACGTCGGTGATCGCCTTACCGGTGTAGCCTGTCCACGCGCCGGAACGCACCTCTTCGGTAAATTCTCGCATGTGGGCCAGCACCCGGTTGACCTCTGGCATAACGTCCACGCCATCCACGAGGATCGGCCGGTTGGAGCGGTTGCGCAGGGCGACGTGCAGGACCGCGCGCTTTTCGGTGTTGTTGTACTTCTGGCCGCTGAACATGGCCTCGATCTTATCCGCCACGTGCGCCTGGCGCGCCAGATCGAACAGCAGGGCCATGGTCTTGTCGGTGATGCGGTTCTTGGAGTAATCCAGTAGGATATCCCCCAGGCGCAGCGAGAAACGCTCGAAGCGCTGCGGATCCTGGGCGAACAGCTCGCGCATGTGTACAGAAGCCATCTTCGTCTGATGTTTCTGCAAGGCCTGCCAGGCGGCTAACTCGGTAAGTGCAGACATGAGATCTCCTTTTACTTTTCAGCAGTTTCGCACTTCAAGTGCTTGATGCCTGTCGCGCCGGCGACGATCAGGTCGGTCGCCAATCCGAGAAACAGGCCGTGTGCGACGATGCCCGTGCGTGCATCGAGCCGCGCGCCCAGGCTCACAGGATCACTGATGCTTCCGAAATTGCAATCCAGGATTAAGTTGCCCTGATCGGTGATGAAGGGTGCGCCATCATCTCGCGTGCGCAGGATCGGCAGGCCGCCCAACCCTTCCAGGTAGGCGGCCTGCGTGCGCCAACCGAAGGGGATGACCTCGACCGGCACGGCCCAATGCGTGCCCAGCGCCGGCGATAGCTTCGATTCGTCCACGATGATGATCTCGCGGCGGCTGGCCTGCGCCACGATCTTCTCGCGCAGCAGGGCGCCGCCGCCGCCTTTGATCAGATTCAACGCTGGGTCAACTTCGTCGGCGCCGTCGAAGGTCAGGTCGATCACTGGGTGCTCTTCCAGCGTAGTCAGCGGAATGCCCAGCCGTCTGGCTTCGGCCTCGATCACGCTCGAACAGGGGATGCCCTCGATCTCGGCCAGCTCGCCGCGGGCCAGCATGCCGGCCAGCCCGCGCACCGCCAAGATCGCCGTGCTGCCGGCGCCGAGGCCCACGATCATGCCCGACTCGACGTGCGTCAGGACCTGGTCAGCAGCTCGCTGCTTCAATTGCTGCTCTTGACGCATTAATCACCTCAGTTTTTGCCGACGACGGCCTGGCGGCTCGTTTCCACGGCGTCCAAGAGCGCTTTCCAGGCATCTGCGAAGGATTTGACCCCTTCGGCCTCCAGCTCAGCCGTGACCGTGGGCATGGAAACCGCCAACGTTTCCAGGTTGGCCAGCACTTGATAGGCGCCGGCCAGATCCTCTTCCAGGCTGCCGGCGCGCACCAGGCCGTGGTCGAGAAACGCCTTCAAGGTGGCCGGGGGGATGGTGTTGACCGTATCGCTGCCGACCAGTTCTTCCACGTAAATTACATCGCGGTACGCCCGGTTCTTGGTGCCGGTGGAAGCCCACAGCGGGCGCTGTACGCGCGCGCCGAGGGCCTTGAGCGCGGCGAAGCGCTCCGAGCCGAAGATGATCTTGTAGTCGTTGTAGGCCAGCCGGGCATTGGCGATCGCAGCCTGGCCCAGGAACCTGGCGGCCTTGTCGGCCCGGGCCCCCCCGCGGTCGATCATGGCATTCAGGTGCCCATCCACTTTGGTGTCAACCCGCGAGACGAAGAACGACGCCACCGAGGCGATGCCGTCAACCGGCAGTCCTTTAGCCGCGCGGGCCTCGAGGCCGGCAATGTATGCCTCCATCACCGCAGCGTAGCGCTCGCGCGCGAAGATCAACGTGACGTTCACGTTGATGCCGGCTGCAATTGCCTCGGCGATGGCCGGCAGCCCTTCCAGGGTGGCCGGTATTTTGATCATCAGGTTCGGCCGGTCCACCCACTTCCAGAGCCGCTTGGCCTCGGACAGCGTCTGGGCCGTGTCATGGGCCAGATTCGGGTTGACTTCCAGGCTGACGTAGCCGTCCCCCTTGTTGCTGGCGTCATAGAGCGGCCTGAGCAGGTCGGCAGCCGCTCGAATATCTTCGACCGCCAGCTCCCAGAAGATCTCCTCCCCGGTCTTGCCCGCCTTCGCCAGCGGCGCCAGCCCCGCGTCGTAATCGTGCGACTTGGTGATCGCGTTCATGAAGATCGTCGGGTTGGAGGTGACGCCGCGGATTTCGCCGCGCGCGATCATCCCGGCCAGCTCACTGTTGCTGCCGTTGCAGAGCAGGCGGCGCTCGACGTTGTCGTACCAGACCGACTGGCCCACAGCATGGAGTTGTTGAGATGTGTTCATGTGTTGCTCCTTGGTGTGTGGTAAGAAACCTGGTTTCTCGACACGCGTTAGATTAGTTCCTCAGCGATCTTCACGACGTTATCGACCGTCATACCGAACTTCTCGAAGACCGTGGCTGCGGGCGCGGAGGCGCCGTAGCGATCAATACCGAGGATGCGGCCCTGCGAACCGACAAACTTGTGCCAGCCCAACGTGATAGCGGCTTCCACCGCCACCCGTGCCGTGACGTCCGGCGGGAAGACAGAAGCCTTGTACGCCGGGTCCTGTTCCTCGAAGAGTCGCCAGCTCGGAACGGACACCAGGCGGACCGCGACGCCCTTCTCGGCCAGGCGCTTCCCTGCCTCGACGATCAGCCCCACTTCGGAGCCGCTGGCCATCAGGATGATCTGCGGCTGGCCCCCGCCGTAGTCCTTGAGCACGTAAGCGCCCCGTTTCAGGCCCGCGGCGGGCGCGTACGCGCCCGCGGTCCGATCCAGCGTGGGCAGGTTCTGCCGCGTCAGCACCAGCGCCGAGGGACGATGCCCTTCTTCGATCGCGACGATCCAGGCCTCGCGCACCTCGTTGGCGTCCGCCGGCCGCAGGTCGATCAGGTTGGGGATCGCGCGCAGCGCGGCCAGGTGCTCGATCGGCTGGTGGGTTGGGCCATCTTCGCCCACACCGATGCTATCATGGGTGAAAACCGAAATCCGGCGCAGGTGCGACAGGGCAGCCACGCGCAGGACCGGGCGCATGTAGTCGGAGAAGACAAAGAAGGTCGAGTCGAAGGGGATCACGCCGCCATGATAGGCCATGCCGTTCGTGACGGCGCCCATCCCATGCTCGCGCACGCCGAAGTGGATGTTGCGCCCTTCGTGGCAGTCGGGGGCGAAAGCCGGGCTGCAATTCATCCAGGTTAATGTCGAAGGCGCCAGGTCGGCCGAGCCGCCGACCAGGTCAGGGAGCTTCTCGGCGATGGCGTTGAGCACCTTGCCGGAGGACGCGCGCGAGGCGATGCCCTTTGGGTCGGCCGGGAACTCGATCAGGCCATCCGCCCAGCCTTCCGGCAGCTTGCCCGCCAGCCGCCGCTCCAGCTCCGCGGCTAATTCGGGGTATGCGGCCCGGTAGGCCTCGAACTTCTTCTGCCAGTCAGCTTCCAGTTCGGCGCCGCGGGCCACGGCCTGGCGGAAGACTGCCAACGACTCTTCGGGGATGTAAAAGCGCGGCTCCACCGGCCAACCCAGGTTTTCCTTGGCGGCGTTCAGCTCCTTGTCGCCCGGCGGCTCGCCGTGCGCCTTGGCTGTCCCCTGGCGGGTGGGCAGGCCGTAACCGATGATGTTGCGCACCATGATGATCGAGGGCCGCGGGTCCTTCTTGGCGGCTTCGATCGCCTGATTAATGGCCTCCACGTCCAGGCCGTCCGCGATCTTCTGCACGTGCCAGCCATAGGCCTCGAAGCGCTTGCCCCGATCTTCGGTGAACGCGATCTCCGTGTTGCCTTCGATGGAGATGCGGTTGTCATCGTACAGATAGATGAGCTTGCCCAGGCTCAGGTGGCCGGCCAGCGAGGCCGCCTCGGACGCCACGCCCTCCATCAGGTCACCGTCGGTGACGATAGCGTAGGTGTAGTGGTCGATGATGTCGTGTCCCGGCCGGTTGTAGACCTTGGCCAGGTGTGCTTCGGCGATGGCCATGCCCACACCGTTGCTGAGGCCCTGCCCCAGAGGACCGGTGGTGGCATCGACGCCCGGTGTCAGGCCGTACTCCGGGTGGCCGGGCGTCAGGCTGCCCCATTGACGGAAGCGTTTCAGCTCTTCCAGGGGCAGGGCGTACCCTGTCAGGTGCAGCAGGCTGTACAGCAGCATGGAGCCGTGCCCGCCCGACAGGACAAAGCGGTCGCGATTGGGCCACTTCGGATTGGCCGGGTTGTGCCGCAGGTGCTTGGTCCAGATGGTGTAGGCCGACGGGGCCGTGCCCATGGGCAGGCCGGGATGCCCCGAATTGGCCTGCTGAACGCCGTCCGCCGATAGGAATCGGATGGTGTTGATGCACAACTGCTCAAGTGACTGTTCAGGCATACCGATCTCCTTATCAAATGATGGTTTTATGAGGCGGTGAGCGAGCGAATTGCGAATTACGAATTACGAATGGCGAATGCGGGATTCGCTGATTCGCTGCCTTGCTACGCCTGATACGCGCGTGACGTCACGGCGCCGCCCACGCCGGTCCAGTTGGTGTGGAAGAACTTGCCGCGCGCCTGGTCAATGCGCTCGTAGGTGTGCGCGCCGAAGTAGTCGCGCTGGGCCTGCGTCAGGTTCGCCGGCAGGCGCTCGCTCCGGTAGCCATCGTAGAACGCCAGCGCGCTCGACAGGGTGGGCAACGGGATACCCAGTTGCACCGCCGCCGATACCACCCGGCGCCACGCCGCGTCGCCGTCCGCCATCGCTCCCTGGAAGTACGGCGCCAGCAGCAGGTTCGGCAGGTTCGGGTCGGCGTCGAACGCCTCCTTGATCTTGCCCAGGAACACCGAGCGGATGATGCAGCCGCCGCGCCACATCAGCGCGATGCCGCCGAGGTTGAGATCCCAGCCATACGTCTTGGCTGCCGTGCGCATCAGCATGTAGCCCTGCGCATACGACACGATCTTAGCCGCGTAGACGGCTTTCTCCAAGTCGGCGATCAAGGCTTCCTTGTCGCCGGTGTACTTGCCGCTCGGCCCGGCCAGCACCTGCGAGGCCGTCGCCCGTTCGTCGACCAAGGCTGACAGGTAACGGGCGAACACCGCCTCGGCCACCAGCGTCAACGGCGTCCCCTCGTCCAGCGCTGTGGTCGCCGTCCACTTGCCGGTGCCCTTCTGCCCTGCGCTGTCGAGGATCACGTCCACCACCGCCTGGCCCTGCTCGTCCCGGTAAGCCAGGATGTTCCGGGTGATCTCGATCAGGTACGAGTCAAGTGGCCCCTGGTTCCACTGGGTCAGGACGGCGCTCATCTGCTCATTATTCATCCCGAGGCCGCGCTTCATCAAATCGTAGGCCTCGCCGATGATCTGCATGTCGCCGTACTCGATTCCGTTGTGGACCATCTTCACGAAGTGGCCCGAACCGGTCCCGCCCACCCAGTCACAGCAGGGCACGCCTTCCGGATCACCCTCGGGCACCTTTGCCGCCACAGACTGGAAGATCGGCTTGATCGCTGGCCAGGCCGCGGCCGAGCCGCCCGGCATGAGGGACGGCCCGTGGCGCGCGCCCTCTTCGCCGCCTGAGACGCCGCTGCC
>JAPKMS010000218.1 GCA_026645775.1 Anaerolineae bacterium | reverse complement strand
TCCACGGCAACTTGAACGGCCAGGGCACCTGCTCGGCGCCGCAGACGATCCCAGCCGGCGGGTTCTACCAATGCTCGTTCGTCGCCAGCATCACCGGCGGCGCCGGCTACGTCGAGACGGACATCGTTACGGCCAGTGGCGTCGATGATGATGGCAAGTCGGTCAGCGGGAGCGATGACGCGACCGTAACCCTGATCGCGAAAACGGTGACGATCACGCCGACCAACACGCCCACCCGGACGCCGACGAACACGCCGACGAACACACCCACCAATACACCAACCAATACACCGACCAACACGCCCACCCGGACGCCGACGAACACGCCGTCGCCGACCGCCACGCGCACACCCACGCCGACCCCGACCGGCCAGGCGTGCACCAACTGCGTGGCTGACAGCTACGAGCAGGATGACACGCGGCCACAGGCCAAGCCGTTGTCCATGAACCAGATCAGCCAGGTCCACACCTTCCACGTAGCAACGGATGTGGATTGGTACCAAATCGACGGTCTGACCAGCGGCTGGAGCTACAACATCTCGACCTCCAACCTGGTGGGCAGCTCCGATACCTACATGATCCTGTACGACCAGGCCGGAAACATCGTCAAGACCAATGACGACAAGGACACCGCGCTGTGTCTGACAAACCAACAGTTCTGCGCCTCGTCGATCAGTTGGACGGCGACCTCTACCGGCCCGTACTTCCTGGTGGTGCGCACCTTGACCTACCCGGATCAACAATATCCGTCTTGCCCGTGCCCTGGCTATACCATCGCCGGCAAGACGCTGCGCACGGGCCTGCCCTTCCCGCCGGCGCCTCCGGGCGAGACGGCAACGCCGACGCCGACGGGCACCGCGCGCCCGACCAACACACCGACGGCAACACCGACGGCAACACCGACGCTCACACCGACGCCGGTAACAACCCCTGACGTGCCGACCCGCATCCCGGGCATGCTGCACCCGAAGGGCGTCACGGTCAATCCGAAGACGCACCTGGTCTACGTCACCAGCCGCGACAACGACCGGCTGTATGTGATCGATGGCTTGACCCTGAAGATCATGGCCACCGTGAAGGTGGGCAACGAACCGTGGGGCGTGGCCGTCAACTCGCACACCAACAAGATCTATGTGGCGCACTACGCCAGCAACGATGTGTGGGTGCTCGATGCAACGACGAACGCCATCCTGCAGATCATTCCTGTGGGCGGGAACCCGACGTTCGTGAAGATCAACGAAAACACGAACAAGATCATGGTGGCCCTGCACTCGAATGAACACGTGGCCGTGATCGATGGCAACACCGACACGGTGGAGCGGTACAGCCCATCCGGCGGCATCGGCCTCTGGGGTCTGGCGCTGAACAGCAATCTGAACCAACTGTATACGGGCACGCGCGACACCGGCACGGTGCAAGTCTTGGATGGCAACTCCAACTTCGCGCTCACCGGCGCCAAGATTAAGCCATGTGGCAGCACGGGCTCGGCTCCTTACGCGATGGAGTTCAACCCGGTCAACAACAAGCTGTACATCGCCTGCTCGCCGTTCCATAACGTAAACTCGGTCGCCATCTACCAGGTCACCAGCACGGGCGCCCTGGTGCGCCTGGCCTTCGTCTCCGTTGGTGACGGCGGCGAGGATGGCGGCGGCGGCGTGGCCGTGAACACGACCACGGGTAACGCCTTCATCACCAATAGCCTGTCGAATTCGGTCAGCGTGATCGGCGGCGCCACCAACAGCGTGATCAGCACCAAACCGGTCACTGCCAATCCCTTCGGCATCGCTGTCGATCCGTCCACGGGCCGCGTGTTCGTAGCCGATCGCGACAGCAACGATGTCTACGTGTTCACCGATCCGACGGCGCCGTAAGGCCTGCGGACCCGTTGAGCCATAGACGCTCAGGCCGGACCTCTAACCGGCCGGCCTGAGCCCATAACGTCAATGAGACGGAGAGCATGACAGCATGCTCTCCGTCTCATTTTTTCGTCTCGTAACTTCCGACACCGCATACCGTCTTGAATCTGTGAAGTGTATTGGCACCACGCTTCACAGATCATCCCAGGCTCGGAGGTGCGCTATGCGTCAGTCGATTGTTTTGAGAGTTGGTCTCGCTGCGGCGATCACCCTCTTGTTCACCATGGCCTTTCTTGGCATGCTCCATGCCGCGTCTGCTGCACCCGCGACACCGCAAGCTGCGATCTCGTTAAGCTGCGCCCCGTCGCCGCCGTACAGCATCAGCCGGGGTATGACGGAGACGATCAGTTGGGCCATCAGCCCCGGCAGCAACACCCCGGATTATGTCGATTTCAAGATTACCGATTCCGACAACGTGATTGTCGATGCAGCTACCTATACGGGGGCCGCGGCGTTGTCTGTGACCCGCTATTACACCGTGCCCACTTCGCCAAAGGAAGGCTTCTATTGGGCGCGGATCAAGTACTTCTCCATCGAAGCCGGCCCGGAAGCTGAGGCCGGTGTAAAGTTCTATGTGGCTGAACGCGGCAACCTGCACGTCTTCAAATTTGAGGATATCAACGGCAACCAGGTCCAGGATCCGGGCGAGTACGGGGTGCCGGCGGTGAGGATCAAGCTGCGCACACCGTTTGGGGATGAGGTTGCCAAGTTGACCGACGCGACCGGGTGGGCGACCTGGGACAAAGTGGCGATCGGCGCCTATATGATTACCGAGACGGTGCCCATAGGCTGGGAGGCGATCCTGCCCGCAACAACCACAACCGAAGTGCGCACCGGTGCGACCACCACAATTACCTTCGCCAACCGCCAGATCGGCAACCTGCACGTCTTCAAGTTCGAGGATGTCAACGGCAACGGCCTGCGAGAC
>JAPKMS010000217.1 GCA_026645775.1 Anaerolineae bacterium | reverse complement strand
GCGGCCCACTCGCGGCGCACACGTGCGGCCTGGCGTTCGGCGGCCAGTGCTACGGCTTCCGGCGGCGGCTGGACCGGCTGTTCGTCAGTCTCGTGCGCGGCCAACGCTTCGGCCCACACCTCGGGCGGCAGGCCGGCGTCGGGCTCCGGCCAGGCGAACGGGCCGAACTCGGCCAGCGAGAAGCGGCCGCTGGGTGCAAAGGCCCGCGCACCGTCGGGGGGCAGCACGGTGACATCCCCGGCGCCCAGCACTTCCGCGGCCCCGTCCGCCAGGTCGATCGCCAGCGCGGTGTGCTCGTCGATGCCGATCACCGTGACATCGGAGGGCAGCATGGCCAGCAGCGTCTCGAAACGCGAGCGGCCCATGAAGCAGCGGCTCGTATCGAGCTCCGCGCCGCCTTCGGCGTTGTTCCAGTGCGGCACGAACACCAGCTTCAGCCCATAGGGGCCGAACAGATCGAGCCCGGGCTGCCAATGGAGCGCATGGCCGGCCTTGTAGATCTCGTAAACAGGCAGTGCGAACGCGCTGACGGCGACGACGGCCGCACTGGCGCACGCCAGGGTCGCACCGATTCGCTGCCGGGCGATCATGCGGCGCCAGGCCAGGCTGTCGCGCAGTTGCCGCACGGCATAGGTCGGGCTGCCCGGCCCCATAAAGAGCAGATCGGCCAGCAGCAGCGGTGCGGTGATCTCGGGGTCGTCAGGACTGAAGCGCGTGCCGCGCTCGCGGGCCGCCACGACTGATACCGCCGGGCGGTAGTTGCCCAGTCGCACAGCCAGGAAATCGGCGACGCGGCCGGCCACCCGGTCGGAGTTAAGCTCGAAGCCGGCTGGGGTTTCCAACACGGCCACGCGCAGCGGGGTGGGCACGCTGCGGGCGCGTGCCAGCGCTTCAAAGACGCGGCCACCTGCCAGCGATGTTTCACCGGAGCCCAGCAAGGCGATCCGCCCCGGGGCATGTCCCTCGGTGTGCATGGTCTACTTATCCTTTCGCCACACCAACCCATCACCTGGTTTACTGCGTCAGCCGGCGGTGCACCAGGCGGTGCGGGGTCTCGGCGGCGACGCCCAGGCGCTTGCGGCGGTCGGCCTCGTAATCGGCGCAGTTGCCCACCGACCAGCGCACCGCGCCATCCTCTTCGAACGCCAGGATGTGGGTGCAGATGCGGTCGAGGAACCAGCGATCGTGGCTGACCACGATCGCACTGCCGGCGAACTCGTCCAGCGCCTCTTCGAGTGCGCGCAGTGTGTTGACGTCGAGATCGTTGGTGGGCTCGTCGAGCAGCAGCACGTTGGCGCCCTGTTTCAGCACCTTGGCCAGGTGGACGCGGTTGCGCTCGCCGCCGGAGAGGTCGCCCACGCGCTTTTGCTGATCCGCGCCGATGAAGTTGAAGCCATTGACGTAGGCCCGGCTGTTCATCTTGCGCTGGCCGAGCACGATGATCTCCTCGCCGCCGGTGATCTCCTCCCACACGGTTTTGTCCGCGTTCAGGGTGTCGCGGCTCTGGTCCACGTAGCCCAGCACGGCCGTCTGGCCGATGACAATCTCCCCCGCATCGGGCTGTTCCTGGTCGGTGATCAGCCGCAGCAGGGTGGTCTTGCCCGCGCCGTTGGGGCCGATGACGCCCACCACTGCGCCGGGCGGGATCTGAAAACTGAGATCCTCGAACAGCAACTGGTCGCCGTACGCCTTGGCCACTTTGGCGAAGTCGATCACGATATCGCCCAGCCGCGGGCCGGGCGGGATATAGATCTGCATTTCTTCGCGCCGCTGCTCGGTCTCCTGGCTCAGTAGTTTTTCGTAGGCGGTGACGCGCGCCTTGCCTTTGGCCTGCCGCGCCTTGGCCGACATGCGAATCCACTCGAGTTCGCGCTCCAGCGTGCGGATGCGGCGGGTATCGGCCCGCTCCTCTTTGCGCAGCCGCTCCTGCTTTTGCTCCAGCCACGACGAGTAGTTGCCGCGCCACGGGATGCCGTAGCCGCGATCCAGCTCCAGGATCCACTCGGCCACGTTGTCCAGGAAGTAGCGGTCGTGGGTGACGGCGATGACGGTGCCCCGGTAGCTCTGCAGGTGCCGCTCCAACCAGGCCACCGATTCGGCATCGAGGTGGTTCGTCGGCTCGTCCAGCAGCAGGATGTCGGGCTCGGTGAGCAGCAGCCGGCACAGCGCCACGCGGCGCCGCTCGCCGCCGGAGAGCACGCTGATCGGTGTGTCGCCGGGCGGGCAGCGCAGCGCATCCATGGCCTGCTCCAGCCGGTTGTCCAGGTTCCACGCGTCGTGCTTGTCCAACTCCTCCTGGACGCGGCCCTGCTGCTCGATCAGCGCGTCGAAATCGGCGTCCGGGTCGTTGAACTGCTCGGTGAACGCGTCGTAACGGCGCAGGAGATCCACGATGGGCTGCACCGCTTCCTCCACCACCTGGCGGACGGTCTTGGTGGGGTCCAGGACCGGTTCCTGTTCGAGCAGGCCGCGCGTGTAGCCCTTGGAGAGCATGGTCTCGCCGACGTAATCCTGGTCGACGCCGGCCATGATGCGCAACAGCGTGCTCTTGCCCGCGCCGTTCAGCCCCAGCACGCCGATCTTGGCGCCGTAGAAGAAGCCGAGTGAGATATCGCGCAGCACTTGCCGGTTGGGCGGGTGCACGCGTCCCACGCGCACCATGGAGTAGATCACTTGTTGGGTTTCGGGCATCGCTGACTCCTCGCGCTTTGGTCCAATAGGAGGGGCGCAGATTGGCTTGATGGACTTGATTCTTGTGTCACACGCCAGCGCGCGTGAGGTGCTGCGCCATTATACCATTGAGCGCATGTTTGCCCGTTACTTGCCCAACGCGATCAGCAGATCGCTGGTGGCTTTCACGACCTGATCCTGCTGCGCCTGGCGGGAAATCGTCGCCGTGCCGTCGCCGAATCACACTTATTCATCACCCGACCTGAGCACCCGCCGCGCAAACAACGTCGCGGCCAGAAATGCCAGGCCCAGAATCCCCAGGATGCCCGGCAAAATCCACCGGCTCACCGTGGAAGCGGCCGTCTTGATGCGCGCCGCCTCCGGCCGCGCGGGATCGTAGGCGAGCGTGACCGCGTCATCCACCCGGTAGGCCGGATCGGTGCTTTCCTCGGCCAGTTCGAGTGTGCGCCGGGCGCCGTCCGGCAAAGCGAAAGCGACGACGGGCCGATAGAGCAAGGTGCCGTCGGCTGCTTGCCGGATCACAATATCTACGACGCGCCCCGGCATGGTTTCTTCCCGACCCAGCGCGAGGCCGCTGTTGACCGCGGAGATGGCCGCGAGGGCAAACATCACGACTGTGATGGCCAGGAAGACCGCGCGGATGACTTTCGGTATCATGTGGTCTTTACCCCAGCATGGCCGGCTTGCTGACGAGGCACTCGATCAGGCTGCGCGCCCGGTGCTTCTCGTCCGACAGGTCAACGACTTTTTCGGGCGCCAGGCCCGTCGCCACGGTCAGGCCCAGCATCAGGTTTTTGTCGAAGTACCGATAGCCCAACCGGTCGCAAAGAAGCTGCGCGACACCTTGCGAACGGCGGACAATCGCAAGGTGCGAGAGCATCCCGGATGCGATTTCAGCTCAGGGGTTCGCTTGCGCCATCGAGCGCAACGACCTCCTCCGCCGTCAGACGCCACCCCAATGCGCCCGCATTATCCTGCGCCTGGCGCGCACTTTTGGCGCCGGGGATCGGGATCGCATCCTTGCACATCAGCCAGTTCAGCGCAACCTGGCCCGGCGCCTTGCCGCCGTGGGATCCGCCGATCTCCCGCAGCAAGCCGGTCAGCGGTTGGATGCCGGCCAGCAGCTCGCCGCGATAGCGCCGGCCGCGCAGGCCGGGCGGTGGGTTGGCCGGTGTGTATTTGCCGGTGAGCATCCCCTTGGCCAGCGGGCTGTAAGCGATCAGGGTTACGCCCAGCTCGCGGCACGCGTCTGCCAGGCCATTGCGCTCTGGGGCGCGGTGCAGCAGGCTGTATTCGACCTGGTTGGACGCAAGGGGCACCCCGCGGCGGGCCAGCACCGCATGGGCGCGGCGCATTTGGTCCGCGTTGTAGTTGCTCACGCCGACGGCCCGCGTCAGTCCGGCCGCCACGGCATCCGCCAGCGCGTCAGCCCAGGTCTCCACGGCCACCGGGGCCATGGGCCAGTGGATCTGGTACAGGTCCACCTGTGCCAGCCCCAGCCGCGCCAGGCTACTGCGCAGTGCGGACAGGAGCGCGCCCTTGCCCAGCCGCCACGGCAGCGGCATGAATTTGGTGGCGATCACCGGCCGATCGCCGTTGCCGCTGACGAACCGGCCCAGGAAGCGTTCAGACTTGCCCTGGCCGTAAATCTCAGCGGTGTCAAAGAAGGTGATGCCGGCAGCTAAGCTGGCATCAAACGCGGCCTTGATCTCGTCCGCCGCGTAGCCTTTGCCGTAGCCCCAGAACATGCTGTCGCCCCACTGCCACGTGCCGACGCCGAGCGGGGTCACGCGGAGGGCGGTCTTGCCGAGCGGGATAGTTTCGATGATTTGTTCCTTCATGCTGCCTCACATATTCAAGCTTTCAATGGCCTCGCGCACTCCGTGCGCGCTGGCCTGTAACGCGATCGTCTCTGTCTCGTCCAGCGAGACGGGCAGGCTGGCCAGGATGCCATCCCCGCCGACCAGGTGCGGCAGCGATACAGTGACATCGTGTACGCCGGCCACCTCCGGCAGCGGCGTACACACGGTCATGATCGCGCGCTGGTCGTGCAGGATCACATCGACGATGCGCGCGAGCGCGCTGCCGATGCCGTAGAACGTGGCGCCTTTGCCCGCGATGATCGCGCGGCCGGCGAACCGGACACGCGCATCGATGTCTACTTTGGTTGGCTCATCCATGGTGATGCCGCGCAGCGCGCAGAATTCGTCGATGTGCACGCCCCCGACGGTCACCAGCGACCAGGTGAGCACTTGTGAGTCGCCGTGCTCCCCGACGACATAGCCGTGGACGTGGTGCGCGTCAACCCCCACGCGATCGGCCAGCAGCGCGCGGAAGCGTGCGGTGTCCAGCGTGGTGCCTGTGCCGATGATGCGCGTGCTCGGCACGCCGATCTCGGCGGCGAACCGGGCCGTCAGGTGTGTCATGACGTCGACCGGGTTGGTGGCGATGACCAGCACCGCGTCGGCCGCGTGCGCCAACACCTGCGGCACCATCTGCCGGAAAATGGCCGCGTTGCGTTGCAGCAGTTGGACGCGGGTCTCGCCCGGCTGGCGGCCCACGCCCGCAGCGATGACTATGGCGCGGCTGCCCGCCAGATCCGCATAGTCACCCGCGTGGATGTCGAGCGGGTTTGAGAACGGTACCGCGTGCGCGATATCGTCGGCTTGCGCCTGCGCCCGCTCGCGGCTGACGTCCACCATCACGATCTCGCGGCCCACGCCGCTCATCACCATGGCATAGGCAGCGGTCGCCCCGACCTGCCCGCTGCCAACAATTCCGACTTTCATGGCTCCTCCCGTATGATCGTGTCCGCCACCCGCGCGCCGCCCAGCGCGGTCGCCAGGATGGACTGGCCGGGGAAGATGCTGTCGCCCACCAGCCACAGATTCCGCCCCAGCCGCGGGCCCCAAGCGCGGAATAAGTTCGTTTGTGGAAAACCGCCCACCCAGCCCTGGCTGCGATGGGTGAAACGTTGAAAGCTGACCGGCGTGCCGGGCAGAGTCAACCGGGCGGCCGCACGCAGACCCGGTATTGCTACCTGGGCCGCGTCCAGCACCCGCTCGGTGTACTCGGCCTTGCGCGCCTCGTAGGCCTCACGATCGCCCTGGAACAACCGCCACCACGGCTGCAGGTCGGTGTGCGTGCTGATGGTCAGTGCGCGGCGGCCCGCGGGCGCACGAGCTGGGTCATCGGCCCGGCTGAGCGACAGAAAAACGCTGTTGCCCTCGCCCAACGGCTCGCGCACGAGCACCTGGTGGTGGAGCGGGCTATCAGCGGGCAACCCGGCGCCTTCCAGCCCGATGTAGAGCATAAACGCGCCCCAGCCATCGGCCGGGAGCCGGGCCCGGCGCAGCTTCGGGGGTGCGTCGTCGCCCAACAGCGCCGCGGCGTCGTGCGGCGGCAAGTTGAACAACACCGTGTCCGCTTCAGCCGTCGCGCCCTTATCGGTCTCGACCCGGTAGCCGCTACCAGGCAGCCGAGCCACCCGGGTGACGCGCTGGCGGTAACGCACGTCGCCGCCGTGCCGGCGGACCGCCTCGGCCAGCGTCTCGGCGAGCCGGCCGATCCCCCCGCTCACGTAGGCCACCCCGCGCCGCGGCATGTCCAGCGCGGCCGCGCCGTAGAGCGCGTTGGCGCGTTCCGAGGTTGCCTGCGCGGCGATCAGCAGTTGCCCGTCGACGTATTGGCGCAGCCGGGCCGGCGCGTGGGCCAGGTGCGCCGCCACCGGCCGTACGCCATCCAGCGCCAGTCCCGGCAGACGAGCGGGATCTGCTGCGGCCAATTGTATCCCGACACCGGCCAAACGGGCCCACTCGCCGGCGGTTTGTGGCGGCCACGGCGCGCCGCGGTGCGCCACGCCCCACATGCGTTCGGCGACGCGCTCCTGCCAGCGCCAAAACGGCTCGCCTGCTGGCCCGAACGCGGACAGCCGCTCCGCCTGCCAGGCCGCGCTATCAGACCACCGGGTGACCTGGCTGCCATCGGGCAGGTGGACGCGCAGCGCCGCGCGGACCGGCTCCACCGGCCAGGCAATGCTCAGCATTTCGCCCAACCGCGTCATCCCGCCGCCGGGATCAAACCCGGCGGCCAGCGTCGCGCCCGCGTCGAAGCGGTAGCCCTGGTGGAAGAACGTGCCCGCGCACCCGCCGGGATAGACGTGCGCTTCCAGCACGGTCACGTCCAGCCCGGCCTTTGCCAGCAGCGCAGCGGTTGTCAACCCGCCGATGCCCGCGCCGATGATGATTCGATGTGCCATCTCGCTGCTAGTTTCCAGCTTCCAGGATCCGCTTTGTCTTCCACCCGCGGTACGCGAACAGCACCGGCATCCCGGCCCACATCAGCGCGCCGGCGAGCCTCCAGAACGGGTGACGTTTCAGTTCCGCCTCCACCGCATCCACCACGTCGGTCGTCCGGTCGTCGACGCGCACAAAGCTGTGGCGGTGCGCCCAGGCCGCGAACGGACCGCGGGTTTGACGGTCCGTGAAACCTTCAACCGACGCGTCCTCGATGCGGGCGATCCAATGCAGCGGCACCGGCCCGGCCCACAGGGTGAAATCCATGATATCGCCGCTGGTCATTTGCGCCGGCGCGGCATGCACCCGCACGATCATCGGCGGCGGGGTGATGGCTGGCATACTGGCCGACCGGCTGTGGAACTCGGCCACCGCGGCTTG
>JAPKMS010000216.1 GCA_026645775.1 Anaerolineae bacterium | reverse complement strand
CGGATTGTCCTGGATTTCCTTCGGGGTGCCGCGGGCGATCACCTGGCCGAAGTCCATCACGGTTAGCTTCTCGCAAATGTTCATCACCAGGCGCATCTGGTGTTCGATGAGCAGGATGGTGAGGTTGAACCGGTCGCGAATGAAGTGGATATAATCCATCAGGCGGCCGATCTCGTTGGGATTCATGCCGGCCGCGGGTTCGTCCAGCAGGAGCAGCTTGGGATCGCTGGCCAGGGCCCGTGCGATCTCCACGCGACGCTGCTCGCCGTAGGGCAGGTTTTTGGCGATTTCGTTCTGATACCGTTCCAGGCCGAAGATCGCCAGGAAATCCTGCGCCCGCTCGGTCATCTCCCGCTCTTTGGTAGTGAATTTGCTGTTGCGCGCCAGGCCGTCGGCCATGCCATAACCGGCGTGCGGGTGATAGGCGATCCGCACGTTGTCGAGCACGGTAAGGCTGGGAAAGAGCCGGATGTTCTGGAACGTGCGGCCGATCCCCATATTAGTGATCTCGAAGGGCTCATACCCGACGATGCTCTCGCCGTTCAGCAGGACGTTGCCTTCGGTCGGCACATACAAGCCGGTGATCATGTTGAAGACTGTGGTTTTGCCCGCGCCGTTGGGGCCGATCAGGCCATCCAGCGCGCCTCGTTGCACGGTCAGGTCAAAGTTGCTCACGGCCCGCAGCCCACCGAAGACCTTTGCCAGTCCTTGGATGCCCAGCACAGGCACTTGGGTGTCGGAGGAGGCCGTAACAGGTAGGGTGTTAGGTATCATGTCGTCCTCCTCACTTGCCCGCCGGTGTGACTGCTGCCGCCGGCTCTGCATCCTTGCTGGCGCGCAGTTGGAACACTGGCTTCTTCAAAAAGCCCCACTCCACAGTGCCCAACAGGCCCTGCGGCCGCAGCAGCATCAGAAGCAGCAATGTGACCGGGTAGAGCACATAGCGCCAGGTGGGCGCCTCGGTGCCCAACTGGCCCAGGATCACGCGCAAGAGCCCTTCCAGGAAGAAAATCCAGCCGAAGGATGCGGCGATCGTCCCCGTCATACTGCCCAGCCCGCCGAACACAACGATGATCAACGGGTTGAAGCCAACCAGGAAGCTGAAGCTGGCCGGGCTGAGGAAACCGATGTAGTGTGCGTAGATGCCGCCGCCGATGCCGGCAAACAGGCTGCCAACGACGAACGCCAGCAGCTTGTAACGCGCGACGTCGATGCCCATCGCCTTGGCGGCCGTCTCATCCTCGCGCACCGACATGATCGCCCGGCCCGTGCTGGAATAGATCAGGTTGCGCATGATGACGATGATCGCCACCATGAAGACGAACGCCCAAAACCAGGTCGTCAGCTTGGGGATGCCGATCATGCCGCGGCCGCCCTTCATTTCGGGGAAGGGCAGGATCGTATCGGTGTTGACCATCAGCGTCTGCACGACGATGGTGAAGCCCAGGGTTGCGATGCCGAAGTAATCGGAGCCCAGGGTGAGCACCGGCAGGCCGAACAGGAAGCTCACTTCAGCCGCGAAAACGCCGCCGATCACGACCGCAAGAAGGAGGAGCACATTCATGGCCACGGGGCCGAGCAGGAACGAGCTGCCGCTGTCGGCTGCGCCGAACGCCGGGGCCAGCCCGCGCGCCAGGGCATTGCCGACGATGACAGCAGCGACCGCTGCCACGATCATGCCGGCCAGGTACAGGGTGAACTGCGACAGCACCGGCATGCCTTTCAACCGTCCAACCAGCCGACCCACCAGGAACAGCGCCAGGCCGCCCAAGATCACCAGCAAGCCGGCCACGAACAGGCCGCTGGCGTCATGGTTGCTCCAGCGATAGGTGATATCCGCCGCGGTATACGCGCCGATGCCGTAGAAACCCCATTGGCCCAGGCTGAACTGGCCGTTGAAACCGTAGATCAGGTTGAGGCCGAGGGCCACCATCGTCATCGCACACGCCTGGAAAAGGAGGCCCCGATCGAAGTCGTTCAGAACCTGGAAATTGCCCAGCGGGGTCAAGCCCAGTTGCACGATGCCGAAAGCAGCGAGGAGACCGAGCACTTTGGCCCATAAGGGCTTGCGGCCCAGCACCCAGAGTACGCCGTAGACCCAGCCCAGGATGGCGGCGATTTTGATCAGTGAAACAAGAAGTTGACCGAGACCCATCGTCGCCTCCTATGCCTTTTCCTGTGTTGGCTCACCGAAAATGCCCGTTGGCCGCACCAGGAGAACCAGGATCAGGATGGTGAAAGCCACGGCATCGCGCATGGGTGTGGAAATGAAGCCCATGGTCAACGCTTCGGCTTGGCCCATGATCAGCGCCCCGACGAACGCGCCGGGGATGCTGCCGATGCCGCCGAGCACCGCGGCGACAAACGCCTTGAGGCCTGGCAGGATGCCCAACTGCGTCCAGATCGACGGATAGGCCACGGCATACAGCATGCCGCCCAGCCCGGCGAACGCCGCACCGATGGCAAAGGTGAACGAGATCACCTGGTCCACGTTGATGCCCATGAGGCGCGCAGTGGGTTTGTCGAACGACGTCGCCCGCATGCTCTTGCCCAGCTTGGTGCGCCGGACCAGGTACTGCAGCAGCAGTTGTACGATAATCGAAGTGGCGACGATGATCAGAAAGATATTCGAGATGGTCACTGCGCCGGACGGCGGCGTCTGCCCGGCCTGTAGGCGGTGGATGCCGCTGAGGTTGACGTACCAGGTCACCACGTCGAACGGACGCTGATAGGGGATGAAGCGGCCTGAGAAGACAAAGTACAGGGCGCCGAAGAATTCCAGGAAGAAGGAGACGCCGATGGCCGTGATCAACGCCGCGATACGCGGGGCGTCGCGCAACGGCTTATAAGCGACCCGCTCGATCGTCACAGCCATCGCCACACAAACCGCCATGGCGATCACCATCACGGTCAGCGTGCCGATGAGCAAAGACAACCCCGTCGGAAACCCCGGAAAAGCAAGGGCCGGCCACATGTGCAACTGAAAACGGGCCACCAGATAGTAGCTGATGAAGGCGCCCACCATGAAGACATCACCGTGTGCAAAGTTAATCAGCTTGACGATGCCATAGACCATGGTGTAGCCAAGGGCGATCATCGCATAGACGAAGCCGAGCTGGAGTCCACTCAGGACAATCTGGATAAAAAGTGATGGGGTATTGATCAGGTGGGGGATCAGGATATATAAGACTCCCAGCGCCAGCAGGGCGAGAAAGGCTTTCCCGATCCAGGCCAGGCGAGCGCCGGGTCTGCGCGCGGTATAAGAAGACTGCTTGGAGACCGAAGCCTGTTGCATCCGCGCTTACCTCCGTGTCAGGTCTGATGATACAAATGGAGGACGGATGGAACCGCCCTCCACCTGTGCGATGATAGAGCGTTTTCGAGCCGGCGACAACCGCCGCCGGCTCGAAAGGAATAGCTTGTTACGGGGCGACGACCGAGTCGAATTTCACGCCCGCTTCCGTGACCTTCAAGATGGTCGCGGACTTGATCGGGTTGTGCTGCGCGTCGAAGGTGACTGTGCCCGAGACGCCGCTGAAGCTGATGGCGGCCATCGCGTCCTTCACCTTGGTCGGGTCATCGACGCCGGCCTTCTCGATAGAGTTCAGCAGGATCATGGTCGCATCGTACGCCAGGGCGGCCAGTGCGTCGGGGGTGGCATTGTACTTCGCCTTGAAGTTCGTGACGAAGCTCTGCACCTCAGTGCGCGGGTCCTCAGGCGAGTAGTGGTTGGTGAAGTAGCCGCCTGCGGCCGCCTTCAGATCCAGGTCCGAGGAGTCCCAGCCATCGCCGCCCATGAACGGGACGTTGATGCCCTTGTCCTTGGCCTGCTTGGTG
>JAPKMS010000215.1 GCA_026645775.1 Anaerolineae bacterium | reverse complement strand
GGTCACCGCGGTCTCGTAACCGATCAGGCCGTGTTGGAGGTCAATGATGACCGAATCGAACCCCGCAGCGGCCATCAATTCGGCGGTCCACGGGCTGGGGATGGTTAGCCAGGCGTTGGTCGCGCAACGCCCTTGTGTCCAGATGTGTTTGAGTTTATTTTGGTTCATCGTATGGTCCTAAGAAAACGGATGTCTGCCATGTTATGCATCTCCTCCTCCAGGAGTTGGTCTATCTCGCGCTGCGATAGTGGCCCGGCGTCCGCCCTTGCTCCAAGTCGTTCCAGGACCTCACGACTTGGATAGCGGAGCATTCTCAGATCGGCAGCATTGACCTGGGTGTGGCCGCTGAATTGCCGGAAGTAGATGTCAATCAGCGTCGAGTTCAGATAGTGCGCCAGACCCCGGGCCAGGTTTAGGGGCAGGCCTGCGTTGTCGATGTGATAGACGTTCAGGTGGTTCTCGAAAGCGATAGCTGGGGCGTGGATGGTGGCCTGGTCCAGCACCGCGGCCACCACCCGGCGGGGCTCTTCCTTGGCCGAGAAGCGTTTCACCAGGACGTAGTTGCCCGCGGGGAGCAACAACGGGCGCGTGGCATCGGATACAACCAGGGCCTCGGGCTTGCGGCCGCCAGGGTTGGGCCAGCGCACCGCGTTGTGGACGAAGTGCGCCGGATAGATGAGCGGGGCGGCGCCGCTCTCCGGCTGGGCCCGGAGCATCTCTTTGACCCGGAAATCTACCACGCGGCCGGTGGACACTGTGACGCCAAGCTGATCGAGGGTGTGCTTGAATACTGCCAGGCGATCTTTGACAAAGGCATCCATGTCGCTTGCCGCCAGGTGGATGACCTGAGACGGGTCATCGGGGTGGATAACCTGGGTGTAAGGGACCTCTCGAAGCGACATCGTGTCGTCGTCAAGCGCCTGCGATCGAGAAATGATGATCTTATCGCGCTGCCCGTCCCGGACAGCATGGAAGATGATGTTTTCCTGGAGCACGTCATCGTCTTGGAATGCCCTATCGCGCAGGTCGAAGATATGCACGCGTTTCAGCGCCATGCCCTCCAGGAGCAACTCACGAAATGGCTTAAAGTAGGGGCCATTGCAGAAACTCCGTGGCGTGATGGCTACGAGCTCGCCTCCCGGCTCCAGTAAGCGAACCACGATAGCCAGGAACCCAGCGTAGAGGTTACTGGTTTCAACGCCAATCTCGCGAAGAAATGCGCGGTGTTCCGAATCGCTGCGGATTTTTCGGTACGGCGGATTGAGAATTGCCCGGTTGAAATAGGTTGTCTGTGAAGCAAATAGATCTCCCCGTAATTGCGCTGCGCCTTCCATGATGAAGTCGGCTTGCCTGATTTCGCCAGCGAAGGTGACACCGTGCTGACTGCAAAGTTCCTGGCACCCGCTAACAGTGGAGCGGAGATACTCCGCCAACAAGGGATCAACCTCGTATGCGGTGACTTCAATGTGTTTGGGATGAATTTCTCGGCGACAGGTATCTTCCACGAACGCAGCAGTCAGCGTTCCCACGCCCGCGCCGGCATCCAGGAGGCGCACCGCGTCTGCCGTCTCAGTGAACAGGGAAGCCATAAACCGGGCGACGGAAGGCGGGGTTAAGAATTGCCCCATTTCTGAGCGTCGGCTCGGATCGAGTTGCCGGGTGGCCGCGACACGATAGAGATCCACGCGATCCACAAGATCAGCGTGGCTGCTCACACCAGGAAGAAAGATGGAGTCAGTCCCAGACGTCGGGACAAGGGCGACTGTGCTTAACATAAAAACGCTTTTCGGACCAGTGTCCATGCCCCTGCCGGGGGCGCCCTCAAAGATGAAAATGCAGCGATCAGGCTCATCCGCGTCATCTGCGTTATCAGCGTCCTGTTTTTAGATCGGTTGAGCTGGCGAAAGTATAGTTTGGTTGGCCGCATAAGTCAACAGAATCACGGCGTGTTCGGTGCTCTGGTAGCCGTTTGTCATCCCGACCCTCTTAGCGTACAATTGGCCCACAATAGAACGCTACCTGCAAGGGAAACCAGCATATTCATGAGTCAGACTGCCGACCCACCAACCTATCGCGTCGTCTTCCAGCCTTCCGGCCGCCAGGGCGTGGTCCCAGCCGGCACGAACTTGCTTGACGCGGCCCGCAGGCTCGGCGTCGAGATTGAGGCCATTTGCAGCGGCAAGCAGACGTGCGGCAAGTGCCAGGTGACGGTCGAGGAGGGGAGCTTCCTTAAGCATGGGGTCACATCGGCGGCCGCTCACCTCACGCCGCCCGATGGCCGCGAAGCGCACTATTTCGAGAAACATCCTCCGTTGCCCGGCCGCCGGTTGGCGTGCGCCTGCGAGGTCTTGGGCGATGTGTTGATCAGTGTGCCCGAGGAGAGCCAGGCGCGCAAACAGGTGGTTCGTAAGGCGGCAACCGAGCGCGCGATCACCGTGGACCCCGCCATCCGGCTCTGCTACGTCGAGGTGGAGCCGCCGACGCTGGAACACCAGTTGGGCGATTGGGATCGCATCGCGGCCGAACTGGCGACGCGGTTTGGATTACATAACGTGCGCCTGGACCCGGTCCTGCTGCCGTCCGTGCAGGGGATCGTGCGAGCCGGCGACTGGAAGGTCACTGCGACCGTCTGGCAGGAGCGTGAAGTGCTGCGTCTCCAGCCGGGCTACGCCGAAGAAGCTTACGGGTTGGCGGTGGACATCGGCACGACCACCATCGCCATGCACCTGTGCGATCTGCGCACCGGCGCGGTGCTGGCGACCGCGAGCCGCATGAACCCGCAGGTGGCCTACGGCGAGGACCTGATGAGCCGGGTGAGCTACTGTGACAACCGGGCTGATGGCCTGGCGACGCTGCACGATGCGATCATTGCCGCGCTGAATGAGCTGGCCGCCGAGGCCGCAGACGAGGCCGGCATCAACCCCGATGCCATCACCGAGATTGTGCTGGTGGGCAATAGCGTGATGCATCACATCCTGCTCAATATCTCGCCGGCTGAGCTGGGCCAGTCACCTTTCGGGCCGGCGATCAGTGACGCGGTCGACATAAAAGCGCGCGATCTGGGGCTCAAGTTGGCCGCGGGCGCGCAGGCGCATGTCTTGCCGCTGGAGGCCGGGCATGTTGGCGCTGATAACGTCGCCGTGATCCTGGCCGAGGAGCCGGACAAGGCTCCGGCGGACGAAGTCTGGCTGATCGTGGATGTGGGGACGAACGGTGAGTTGCTGCTGGGCAACCGGGAGCGGCTCTTCTCGGCCTCCAGCCCCACCGGCCCGGCGTTCGAGGGCGCGCAAATCCGTCACGGCATGCGCGCGGCGCCGGGCGCGATCGAGCGCGTGCGGGTGGATCCGGAGACGCTGGATGTGCGCTTCAAGGTGATCGCGCGGGATGAGTGGAGCGATGCGTGGGACGCGGGGACGCAGGAACACGGGGACGCGGCGACCGCGGAGGCGCGGCGGGGGCGGAAGCGCGCTGCGCTGTTGGGGCAGGGGCCGATCCTGGCCGCGGGCATCTGCGGTTCCGGCATCATCGAGGCCGTGGCTGAGCTGTTTATGGCCGGGGTGATCACGCCCGATGGCCGCTTCGCCCCGGAGATCACAGCGCCTCGGCTGATCTGGCAGGGCGCCAAGGCAGAGTTTGTGCTGGCGTGGCCGCACGAGAGCAGCACGGGCCGTGAAATCGTCGTAACCTCCGATGACGTGCGTAACATCCAATTGGGCAAGGCGGCGCTCTACTCCGGCGCACGGCTGCTGATGGAACGCATGGGGGTCGAGCGGGTGGACCGTGTGCTGCTGGCCGGCGCCTTCGGCAGCTACATTGATGCCCGACACGCCATGGTCCTGGGCATGATCCCGGACTGCGACCTGGCCAGGGTGGCGACGGTGGGCAACTCAGCGGGCGACGGCGCACGCATGGCCCTGCTGAACCGCGGCTTGCGGGAGGAGGCGCGGCGCTTGGCCCGGTGGACGCAATACATCGGCATTGCCCTGGAGCCGCGGTTCCAGGAGACCTTTGTCGAGGCGATGCCATTGCCGCACGCCACAGATCCCTACCCGCACCTGGCGGGGGTGTTGGCGGCCGCGGGCGCACATCGGCAGGCGCGCGGCGTCGCTGATGTGGCGCTGGCTCGCAATCGCCGGCGCCTGGCGCATACGGCAGGATAACGGGATTTTCAGTTGAATAACCAACCCTACCAGTTCAAGTAGATCGGAGCGAAGATGGAAGACTTGTTTGATACGCTGGCCCCAGAACTGCAAGAGCATTACCAGTTCATGCAGGATGACGTTTACGACGGGCTGACCGACAAAGTACTGGCGGCCACGCAACGAGCGCTGGGCTGGGGACAGTCTCCGGCGAACATCCTGGCGCACGGCCTGGTGGCGGGCATGGACATCGTTGGCCAGGATTTTGGCGCCGGGATCTTGTTCGTGCCGGAGGTGCTGCGCGCAGCCAACGCGATGAAGGCGGCGATGGAGGTGTTGCGCCCGCTGCTCACCGAGACCGGCGTGCAGAAGGTCGGCACTGCGGTCATCGGCACCGTGAAGGGTGACATCCACGACATCGGCAAGAACCTGGTGGGGATGATGTGGGAAGGCGCTGGCTTTGAGGTGCACAACCTGGGGATCAACGTCGACGCGGATAAGTTCATCAACGCCATTCGTGAACATAACGCGGACATCCTGGGCATGTCAGCGCTGTTGACCACGACCATGCCCTACATGCTGACAGTGATCGAGCGGCTCAAGGCGGAAGGGCTGCGCGACCGGGTGAAAGTCCTGGTAGGCGGCGCGCCGCTCAACACCGCATTTGCCGAAGACATCGGCGCCGACCGCTACTGCCGGGACGCGGCCGAGGCGGTGGCCGCGGCGCGGGCGATGATCGCGAAATAGAATGTGGAATGGCCGATGGCTGATGAACGGTGGACGGGCCACAGACACCCGGGCGAGACTCGCGGATTCGTGATTCGCTGGGTTCGAGCGGAGTTGAAAGGAAGGCAGAAGTGGACAAGCTGGTGGCGTTCTTGGAACAATATCCTGTCGTCGTCGGTGACGGCGCGATGGGGACGATGCTGCATGCAGCCGGGCTGACCACCGGTGGAGCGCCGGAGGAGTGGAATGTCAGCCGTCCCGATGTGATTCGCGGCATCTACCAGGCTTACGTCGATGCCGGCGCACAGGTGATCACGACCAACACGTTCGGCGGCAATCGGTTCCGGCTGGCGCTGCACAACGCCCAGGATCGCGTGCGTGAGCTTAACGTGGCCGGCGTGCGGCTGGCGCGTGCGGTCGCCGATACCGCCGGCCGCGAGGTCCTGGTGGCCGGTGACCTCGGCCCCACGGGCGAGATCCTCTTCCCGCTGGGCACGCGCCAGCCGGAGGAGGCGCGCGACGCTTTTGCCGAGCAGGCGGCTGCGTTGGCCGAAGGCGGGGCCGATTTCTTCCTGATTGAGACGATGAGCGCGCTGGAAGAGGTGGAGGTTGCGATCCAGGGGATTAGGGCGGCCTCCGAGCTGCCGATCGCGGCGACGTTGACATTCGACACCCACTTCCGCACCATGATGGGCGTCAAGCCGGTGCAGGCGCTGCGGGCCCTGTACGGCCTGGGGGTGCGGGTCATCGGCGCCAACTGCGGCAACGGCCCGGGTGAGATCGAGCGGGTGATCGGTGAGATGGCGGCGGCCAAGCCGGACGACGTCTACCTGATCGCCCAATCCAACGCGGGGCTACCGAAGTACGACACCGCGACTAAGCACATCCACTACGACGGCACGCCTGAGGTGATGGCCGAGTACGCGCTGAAGATGAAGGCGCTGGGCATCCACTACATCGGCGCATGCTGCGGCTCGACCCCGGCGCACATCGCGGCGATGGTCGCCGCGCTGGGCTAGAACGGGTCAATCTAAATGCCGAGGCAGTTTTCGGCGCGGTAAAAGATGGAAGTACACGACCTGAACGCATTGATCGGGCCATCGCCGGCAAAGTCTAGGCGTTTGAACCCCCGGCTTGCCAGGAAGGCGAACCCTTCCCGGTATCGGGGGCGGTCGGAGTTGTCCCAGATCAGCACGCCGTCCTCCTTGAGCGCGGCCAGCGAGTTCATGGCGCACTGCACCCGGTCGCGACCGTCGATGACGACGATGTCGAATTGCCGGCTATAACCCTGAATCGTCTGCGTGTAGGCGCCTTCCGGGGACAGCTCGCGATACAGCAGCTCCACGTTGGCCGGGATCTTGGCTGCGACGGCCTGGAACCATTCAAGATCGTGCTCGCACGCGGTGACATGGCTCACGCGGCGGCTCCACCAGAGCGTGGAGCCGCCGCTGCCATATTCGAAGACGGCCATCTCGGGCCGGATCCGTTTGCTGAGGAAATAGATCGAGGCGTAGGTGAACCAGGGCAGTGCGTTGCCGTCGCGATCCGCCGGGGTTCCGGTCTCGACGCTGCGCTGCCAGCCGAGTTTCTTCAGCTCCGGCCACAGCGCCAGAAATCGGCGCCCCACCAGCAGCTTCCGGCCCAGGCGGGTGTGCAGCAGCCCGTGTTTCAGTCCCTGTTTGATGCGATTTTGCATTGTTCACCCTTCACGCTGAGCTGTATCGGCGCCGCGGGCCGGTGTGCGGCTGCTATACGCGGGCCAAAACTTGCCGAGATTTGGGTCGTATCTGCGCCCGGACGTACTACCGGCCCGCGGCCACCCGCGCGATTTCCGCTTCCAGGATCCGCCGTAAGATCGCCACGCTGCACGCGTACGTCGCGTCCACGCCGAAGTAGCTCAGGCCTTTGCTCAACAGGCTTTGCCGGCGGCTGTACGGCGTGTCGGACGCGTAGTGCAGCAGGCCGATGTCATAGGGCGCGTTGATGAACAGGTTGACGATTTCATTCATCGGGAAGCGCTGGGGATAGATGTCCTCGTAGATCGCGCTCAGGTAGGGGCCGGCCTCCATCTCCAGGTCGGTATAGCCTTCCTTGTAAAACACGCTCAGGAAATCGCGATTCTGCAGGAAGGTGCCGCGCACGGTGACGGCCTTCTGGTTGTCGAAGACCGTGCCATGCAGCAGATAGGGCGCAATCTGCTGGGCCAGGAAGCAGTTCTTGAACAGGAACGTGTTGCGCGAGTGCTCGTCGTAGACCACGTTGGGGATCATCACATCGCCCACGCGTCCGTTGAGCGTGGCCGCCTTGCCCATGATGTAGACGCCCAGCAGATCGGCGGAGCTGGAGGCGACTTGCGAAAGCAGGTGGTAAGCCGCGAAGCCCAGCGGATAATCCACGTTGACGATCAGCGCCCGGCTGTCCCGCAGCGTCTCGAGGCCAGGTATGCGGAGACGGGGATCGATCCGGGTCGGGTCCAGGTCCCGCAGCTCGATGACCTGCGCGGTGATATCCATGGAGTGCGGCTCGTCGAAGCGCCGGATGCCCGCGGCTGCCTCGGCCTGGGCCCAGGCCTGCATGTGAGCTTCATCCTGTTTCAGAAATGCGCGCTGCATGTAATAGAGGTAGTTGGCTTGGCCCCCGATGTCGTCGCGGGCCGTCACATCATCCCATTCGGCGGCAAGCCCTTCGGGGTTTTTCTGTTTGGCGAAGTCGATCAGCGCCTCGCGCTGGCTTAGCGCGTAGCCCGAGAGGAGGTTGGGCAGGCTGTGCGGGTTGCTGGAGACGAAGTAGATCGGCCGGAACTCCACGTAGGTGTTGTCAGTGGCCCGCACCAGGTCATCCCACCAGTCTTCCACCGCCTTGCGATAATCGTTGAAGCCCTTGGCCAACGAAGTGATCCGGAGATCGAGCGCCGCACTGGCCACCGCTTGCAGCCGGGCATCCCATTGCGGCCCCCACAGCCGGCGCAGCCGATCGCAATCCTCCGCGGTCAGCCGCAAGGTGGCGCTCAGCGCATCGGCCACGGCGCCGGCTTGCACCCGGCCCGCCGCCAGGTCGTCGCCCAACTGCGTACCGCTCAGCCGCTGGTGCAGTTTGTTCCACTCGATCTGGTAGGCGGTCAGGCTCGGGATCAGATCGTCGATGTCTGTAACGCTGGAGATGAACGCGGCGATGGTCCCGGCCCCGTCGAACAGCATCCGCCGCCGGCGTGCGGGCGCATCCACCCGGCGCCACTTGTCCAGGTCCCGCAGCCCGCCGCGCCGGAACACCTCATCCGATTGCCCCAGGACCACGAGACGGGCCTGATGGATGCACTCCGGCAGGCGCAGAGCGGCATACAGAAACGCTGACGCATCGAATTCGGGCGCCTCGGCGCCCAGGTGCAGGCTGGAGCGCATCCCCTCATGCGTCTCCTCCAGCGAGCGGATGCGGATGTCGCCGGAACTGCGCAGGAGCGAGTAGTAGGTGCGGATGTAAAGCTCGATGCCTTCGCCGGTGGTGGCTGGGACGGTGCGGATCATGGACGACTCCCGATTGAGTTTCAGGGTTAGAGGTTTCTGCTGAACAGGCGCATTATACAGCATTCTGTCAGAGGCAAGCCAACTGGCGCGTGGCGCAGTCTTTGGCGACCGAGGTCGCATCTGACGAGCCTGCGGCTGCCAGGTCGGCCTCCGCCGACCAGATTGCGTCCAGGCAGATGGACGTCCGGCGCCGCAGCGCCCCTTCGCCGCGACCTCGGTCGCCGCTGGCTTTTCTTTTCGCCCAGCAACCTCTTTGGCGACCTGCGGCTGCAAGGTCGGCCTCCGCCGACCAGATCGCGTCTATGTAGATGGACGCCCGGTGGCGCAGCGCCCCTTAGTCGCGACCTCGGTCGCCATTTGCCAGGCCGCGCGGCTTGCGCTAGAATCGGTGTGTCACGCGGCCAACAACCTTGACTGTTTTATGCACAGCTCAAAGAGAAATCTGTGTTGATCCGTGTTCATTTGTCCCCAATCATCCCTTCTTTATGTGAGGCAGCGCAATGGCGAATGACACTGCTTTTCCAGCAACTGAAATGACGCTGGCGGTCGATGATGATCTCAAGACCCCCGCGCTCTACTTCAACCGTGAGCTGAGTTGGTTGGAGTTCAACCGGCGGGTGCTGGAAGAGGCCCAGGACATCCGCCACCCGCTGTTGGAGCGCGTCAAATTCCTGGCGATCTTCAGCTCCAACCTGGACGAGTTCTTCATGATCCGGGTTTCCGGGGTGAAGGATCAGATCGAGGCGGGGGTGACGACCGCACTGGCGGACGGCCGGCTGCCCGCCGAGCAGTTGGCCGAAATCCGCTCTCGCGCCCTGCCGATGCTGCGCGAGCAGCGCCGCTACTTCTATGATGAGATCATGCCTGAGCTGAACGCCGCAGGGATCTTCATCCCGCGCTATGACCAGCTCACCCCCGATGAGCAAGACTATCTGCGCAAATACTTCCTGGCCGAGATCCTGCCGGTGGTGACCCCGCTGGCCTTCGATCCCGGCCGGCCCTTCCCGCACATCTCTAACTTGAGCCTGAACCTGAGCCTGATGGTGCGGCGTCCCAACGGCGAAGAGCGTTTCGCCCGCGTTAAGGTGCCCACGTCGCTGCCCCGCCTGATCCCCCTGGTGGAGGGCCGCCGCTTCGTCTGGCTGGAAGATGTGATCGCCGCCAACCTGGGGCTGCTGTTCCCCGGCCACGAGATCCTCGAAGCTTACACGTTCCATGTCATCCGCGATGCAGACATGGAAATCCAGGAGGATGAGGCGTCCGATCTGCTGGAAACCATCGAGCAGGGGCTGCGGCAGCGGCGGTTTGGCCCGGTGGTGCGGCTGGCTGTGGATGAAGATATGCCGGAGAGCATGGTCAACCTGTTGGTCGAAAACCTGGAGGCAGACGCCGGTGATGTGTACCCGTTGCAGCCGCCCTTGGGGATGGGCAGCTTGTGGGCGTTGGTCGGCTTGAACCGGCCCGATCTCAAGGATGCGCCCTTCACGGCCTCTGTGCCGCCGCAACTGCGCGATGCCAAGCTGCCTGATGAGATTTTTGCCGCGATCCGCAAACAGGACATCCTGCTGCACCACCCCTACGATTCTTTCAAGACGGTGCTGGATTTCATCAACGCCGCGGCGAACGATCCCCAGGTGTTGGCGATCAAACAAACGCTCTACCGGGTGGGGCGCAACGCGCCGGTGGTGCGCTCGTTGCTGGAGGCGCAGCGCAACGGCAAACAGGTGGCCGTGTTGGTGGAGCTGAAGGCGCGCTTCGACGAGGAGAGCAATATCAACTGGGCCCGCGCGTTGGAAGCCGAGGGGGTACACGTCGTCTACGGGTTGGTGGGGCTGAAAACGCATAGCAAGATCACGCTGGTGGTGCGCAAGGAGCCCGGCGGCCTGCGCCGTTATCTGCACCTGGCCACGGGCAACTACAACGCCGTCACCGCCAGCATCTACACCGATATGGGCCTGCTGACCTGCGATGAGGAACTGGGGGCGGACGCCACGGAGCTTTTCAATACCCTCACCGGCTACTCGACGCAGCAGTATTATCGCGGCCTCCTGGTGGCGCCCGGCAGCATGCGTGAGCGCTTCGAGGCATTGGTCGAGCGTGAGATCGAACATGCCACGGCGGGCCGCGGTGGGCGGCTGATCTTTAAGATGAACTCTCTGGTGGACGAGCGGCTGATCCGCAAGCTGTACCAGGCGTCGCGCGCCGGCGTGGAGATCGACCTGATCGTGCGCGGCATCTGCTGCTTGCGGCCGGGCGTGCCCGGCATCAGCGATCATGTGCGGGTCATCAGCATCGTGGGTCGGTTCCTGGAGCACAGCCGTATCTACTACTTCGGCAACGGGGGCACGCCGGAGGTGTATCTGGGCAGCGCGGATTTGATGCCGCGTAACCTCGACCGCCGGGTCGAGATCATCTTCCCGGTTAAGGATCCCGCCCTTGGCGCCTATGTGCGGGGGGCTGTGCTCGAGGTGGAGTTGGGCAATAACTCGCGGGCGCGCGTGTTGCAGTCGGACGGCAGCTACATTTGCCGAGACGGCACGCCGGGCGAGGCGCCGGTGGACAGCCAGGCGTGGCTGCTCACCCATCCGTGTGCGGGCGGCCGCGGCGCGCTGTTCCGACCCCGCAAAGCGAACTAATCCCGTGTTAAGTTAGATTGGAATGGTTTTGCGTGTGTTGCCGCGTGCCAGCGAGGCGAAGATGCCGAGCAGGCACAGGACTGCCGACAAGCTGAATGCGATGTGCGTGCTGGTTAGAAACGCGCCATAGTGCTCAGCCGTGATCGCGACCGGCCCAATGACTACCGAGAAGATCAGCAGCGTGCTGCCCAACCCCAACATCTGCCCCAGGGTCCGCATGGTCGCCGCCAGTGCTGAGGCCACACCATAGGCGCGTTTGTCCGCGGCGCCCATGATCGCGTTCATATTGGGTGATGAGAAGAATCCAAACCCGATCCCCAGCAACAGCAATGCGCCGATGACGTAGAGCAAGGACGTATTGGCCCCCAGGAAGATCAGCATCACCAATCCCAACGCGGTGAGCGCCATGCCCGCGGAAGCCACGATGCGCGATTCCATGCGATCCGACAGCCGGCCGGCCAGCGGCGAGCAAATGGCCTGTAACAGCGGCTGTGCCATCAGGATCAGCCCCGCCGACTGTGGGGAGAGGCCCTGGATATATTGCAGGTAGAGGCTGAGCAGGAAAGCGACCGCAGTGGTCGCCAGGTAGTTGATCAACGCGGCCAGGCTGGAAAACGTGAAGGCGCGATTGCCGCGAAAGAGGCCCAGGTTCAGGATCGGCGCCATCGAGCGGTTTTCCCAGGCTACGAACCCGGCCAGGCCGGCCACACCGGCGGCCAGCAGCACGCCCCCCGCCACCGCAGGCAAGCGCGACAGCCCGAACATCAGGCCCGCAATGCTCAGGCCGTAGATCGCTGAGCCGACCCAGTCGAATGCCTCCCCGCGGGCTGTGGCCCACTCGGTCTTGAGCCAGAACACGGCAACAGCCGCAACGATGCCCAGCAGCGCGCCCAGGATGAAGATGCTGCGCCAACCGAAGTTCTGCGTGAGGGCCCCGCCGATGAATGGCCCCGCGGACAGACCGATGTAGACCGAGGCGACGTTGATGCCCAGCACGCGGCCCCGCTCACCGGGCGGGTAGGCCGAGCTGAGGATCGCCGAGCTGGTTGCGAACATTCCCGCGGCCCCGATCCCCTGCAACACACGCATCCCGATCAGCAGCGGGCCAGACGAGGCGAACCCCGATAACGCCGTCAATACGGTGTAAGCGATCAGGCCGTAGAGGAAGACGCGCCGGCGGCCGTGGATATCGGCCGCGCGGCCAAACGGCACCAGGAAGATCGCCACCGCAAGCGTGTAGGCGGTGGCGATCCAGCCCAGCGCGATTGCATCCATGCTGAACTCTTTGCCGATCATCGGCAGGGCGATGTTCAGCGCCGAGCCCATGAACGCGGTCAGAAAGGACGCGAGGGTGGTAGCAAGCAGGGCCGACCCTCTCCCGGTTTTTTGCATCGATCAACGCCTCGTTTCTAAAAATGGGCGTGTATTCTAGCCGGGGCGTCTGTTTCTGGCAATATTGAGATCAGTGCGGTGGCGCGAGCCGGTTCGGACCGTAGGCGTGGAGGGTGCGTTCCCGGGCCTGGGCGTGATCGATGATCGGCGCGGGGATGTCGCGGCCTACGATCGTCTGCACGGTGCGCTGGAGGTCGGCCGGCATGGCCCAGGGCGCGTGGAGATACTTCTGCGGGACGCGCGCCAGCTCGGGCACCCACTCACGGACGTACAGGCCGTCCGGATCGAATTTCTCGCCTTGCAGCACAGGATTGAAGACGCGGAAGTAGGGCGCGGCATCGGTGCCGACACCCGCAGTCCACTGCCAGCCGCCGTTGTTCGACGCGGGGTCGGCGTCGAGCAGATGGCGCATGAAGAAGCGTTCGCCCCAGCGCCAGTCGATCAACAGGTCCTTGACCAGGAAGGACGCGGTGATCATCCGGGCCCGGTTGTGCATCCACCCGGTCTGCACGAGCTGGCGCATGGCGGCATCCACCACGGGATACCCGGTCCGTCCCTCGCACCACGCTGCGAACTCAGCGGGATCATTTCGCCAGGGGATGCCGCGCAGACCGGCCTGGAACTCCTGATCGAGCACCGCGGGATGGTGGTACAGCACCGTCTGATAAAACTCGCGCCAGATCAGCTCGTTGAGCCACGTCTCCGCCCCCTTTTTGGCTTCGGCGGTTGCGGCATGCGCCAGCGCATCGACCGCCGCGGCCGCGGCCGCCCGTGCGGAGATCATGCCAAAGCGCAGATAGGGCGAAAGCTGCGACGTGCCGGGGAGGTCCATCCGGTTGCGCGCGATATCGTATTGCCAGATGGCTGCGTCCTGGCCCCGGGTGAAAAGGCGCAACCGTCGCTGTGCCTCGCGCTCGCCGGGCGGGAAGGGGGCCGAAGGCAGCGCACCGGCGCCGGGGATCGGCAGGCCGGGCACGTCGGACGGCGCGGCCAACCGTTCGGGCGCGGGGAGCAGGTCGGCGGGCCGGGGCAGGGGCAGCGCCTTCCACGCCCGGCTGAACGGCGTGAACACGGTGTACGCGGCGCCGTCCGCCTTGACGATCCCGTCATAGGGCCGCGCCGTGACCCCTTGCGTCAGCGTGAGCGGCACGCGTGCGGCCACGCGGGCATCGCGCTCGCGGGCGTAGGGCCAGGGATCGGCCTCGGCGAAGACGCCCGAGGCGCCCGTTTCCGCGACGAGCCGCGCCACTTCTTCGGCCGGATCGCCCTGTCGCACGATGAGGCGGCTGCCGCGGCCGCGCAGATCGGCATCGAGCGCGGTCAGCCCTCCGAACAGGAATGCCACCCGCGGCGCGCCCGCATCGGGGGCTGTCAGGAGCGTCGGGTCCAGCACGAAAACGGGGATCGCCGGTTCGCCGTGTGCCAGCGCCGCGTGCAGTGCGATGTTGTCGTGCAGCCGCAGGTCGCGGCGCACCCACCAGATCGTCGGGGGCATGTTACCTCTCTTTGGCGGCGTCGATGAGCTCCTGCCGCCGGCGCCGGTACGCGATGACGGGCGCGTCGCCCGGGATGAGCTTCTCGCTCATGCGCAGATCCGAGCGCACGGGCCGCTGCGTGATCACCACCCGGCGATCCTGGTGTGCGACGATCGTGTTGAAGATGATCGCCGACCGATTGATGAGGCCGCGCAGCCCCGGCGTCCGCATGAAGTTCTGGTAGAAGCGCAGGTACATCACCGTGTTGCCCTCGTCCACCGGCGCAAAGGCGATGACGACTCGCACCTTATCGCTGATCCAGTTCTGCCACAGGTTGGGGAAGATGAATTCCAGGTGGAACGGCTTGTCGGGCGCCGGCATCTCGTTCGCGCTGCGCGCGGGCGTGCCGTCGTCCAGGCGCATCCCCGTGCGAACAAAAAAGCGGTCGGGGTCCTGCCATTCGACCCACGGGCCGTCCATCACGGTGCGGCCGCCCCGGCCGATGGTGTTGTGGTGGATGAAGGGCACGTGCGGCACGTCGAGCTGGTTTTCGATGACGCGCGAATAGTGCGCCTGCCACGGATCGCGCGCCGAGCCGTAGCTGAAGCTCTCGTCGAGGTCCTCAAACCAGCGCGGAGGCGGCACCTCGCCGTCCGGTTGGCCCCAGTAGATGAAGATCAGGCCGTGCATCTCGTGGGTGGGATAGGTCTGAACCGTGAACACTTTGGGCACGGGCGATTCTTTGCCGTTGGCCGGGATTACGGTGCAGCGGCCGCTGGCGTCGTACTCGAAGCCGTGGAAGGGGCACCAGATGCAGTCGCCGTGTACCTCGCCGGCGCTGAGCGCCACCCCGCGGTGCGGGCACAGGTCGTGCATCACGGTCACTTTGCCCCCGCTGTCACGCCAGGCGACCAATTTTTCGCCCATGCGCGTCACGCCGACCGGTTTGCTGCTGCGGACTTCGTTGGATTCGAGAACGGCATACCATTGGTTGCGGATCATATTCTCCTCGTTTTAGAATGAAATGGCTCATCATTTAGCCCGGTTAGCGGCACGAGTTTTGTGCCTGCAATATCGCAGTGTAAAGCACGCGTGTCGCGCCCGAGTCATCTCTGCCCGCTTCGTCCAGGACCGTGAGATCCAGTTGGAGCGGCGGTTCCTTCTTGATGATCCCCTGCTTCAGGCCGGGATCCTGTAATGCCGTGTAGATCACGACGATTCTTATCCCCTCGGCTTCTCTATAGGGGGATAGCGCTCCGGTATAACCGGGGCGATTGGCCGGGGCCGAGGTAGATATGAAGTTTCCCTGTTGCTGATAGGGCACGTAGTAGAGATCGAAGTAGGAGAGGGGCATGGTGACCGGGTCTGAGCCGTTGGCGGTGGTCAATGCGCGGTACCGTTCCTCGTTGTTTTCCGAGCCGGGAAAGCCTGAGGTGCGTTCGGCAGGCGCGCACGCGAAGTGAATGCCGGCTTCGTCAACCGAGAACGTCAGGTAAATCGGCCATCTGCTTTCCCACTCATCGGCCTTGCGCCATATCGGCGGTTGAGCATCCGGCGGGTTCCGCACTAAAGTGCTGGCATAACACCTGACCGTGTATTCGGTTTGCGTATTTTCTGCCACTGGCTGCCCCCCCTTTCACGCCGCGCGCAGCGTCGCCTTTAACAGGTCGCATTCGCGCGACGAGGGACCCACGAGAACCTCGAACTCGCCCGGCTCGACCACGCTGTGGCCCTCGGCATCTACGATCTGGAACGCCTCCCACGGCAGCTCGAACCGCACCGTCTGCTTTTCGCCGGGCGCCAGGTGCACGCGGGCGAAGCCCTTGAGCGCCTTGTTCACCCAGGTTGCCGAGGTCACGACGTCGGTCACGTAGACCTGCACGATTTCGTCGCCTAGCCGCGCGCCGATGTTTTCTACGTCAATGGAAACCGAGGCTGCCTGCCCGCGTGCGAGCGTCGGCGAGGCGAGCCGGAGGTTTGAGTAGCGGTAGCTGGTGTAGCTCAGGCCGTGGCCGAAGGGGAAAAGCGGCTCCTGCGTCAGGTCGGCGTAGCGGTCGCCGTGCTGGCCGCGCACCTGGCTGTAGAACACCGGCTGCTGGCCGACGTGGACTGGGATCGAAATCGTGAGCTTGCCCGATGGATTCAGTTGGCCGAACAGCGCCTCAGCGAGCGCGCGACCGCCCTCCATGCCGGGGTTGAAGGCTTCGAGGAGCGCAGCGGCGCGCCGGGCGGCGGGCGGCAGGACCAGCGGCTTGCTGTTCACCAACACCACCACCAGCGGCTTGCCGGTCTTCTCCAGCGCCTCCAGCAGCGCGATTTGCCCGCCCTGCAGCTCCAACGTGGCCGTGCTCTTGGTCTCGCCGATGAAGTCCAGGGCATCGCCCACCACGGCCACCACGATCTCGGCCGCCTGGGCCGCAGCCACGGCCGCCGGGATGCCTGACAGGTCATCATCGGCGATCGAGCAGCCGCGTGCGTAGCGGATCGCGCAGCCGGCCGGCGCCAGGGCCCGGATGCCGTCGAGCACGGTCGTCGTCTTCGCACGCGGCTGCTTGCCGGCCTCCGGCGGGTGCTGCCACGAGCCGAGCGACCAATCACCGAGCTGCTGCAGATCGTCGTCGGCGTTGGGGCCGACCACCGCGAGGGACTTCACCTGCGCCGGATCGAGCGGGAGCAGTCCGTCGTTGCGCAGGAGCACGAGGCTCTGCCGCGCGGCGGCCAGATTGACGGCGCGATGGTCGGGCCGCGCGATCTCGACGGCGGCGCGGTCGAGATCAGGGCGGCGGGGATCCTCGAAGAGGCCCATGCGGAACTTCAGCGCCAGCAGGCGGGCGCAGGGCGCGTCGATTTCCGCCTCGGCCAGGCGGCCGTCCCGCACGGCCTCAAGGGCGCCCTCGTAAAACTCCGGGGTCGTCATCATGATGTCGTTGCCGGCGCGTAGCGCCACCATTGCGGCCTCGGCGTAAGTGGCGCAGACTTTCTGCACTTTAACCAGACTCCCGACGTTGTCCCAGTCGGTCACAACTACGCCGCGGTAGCCCCATTCACTCTTGAGAACATCGAGGAGCAGCCAGCGGTTGGCGGTCGAGGGCACGCCTTCAATCGACTGGTAGCCGGTCATGAAGGTCATGGCGCCGGCGTGGGCGGCGCGCTCGAACGGCGGCAGAAAGTAGCTCCGCAGTTTGCGCCGCGAGAGGTCGGCTTCGGAGGAGTCGCGGCCGCCCTGCGTCTCGGAGTAGCCGGCATAGTGTTTGGCGGTGGCGAGCACGGCTGTGGGGTCATCGAGGCCCCGGCCCTGGTAGCCGCGGATGAGTGCGGCGCCGAGCTCGCCGATCAGATACGGATCTTCGCCGAACGTTTCGCCGGTGCGGCCCCAGCGCAGGTCGCGCGCCAGGCACAGCACGGGCGAGAAGGTCCAGTGGATGCCCGTCGGGACCATCTCTTCGGCGGTCACGCGGCCGACCTGTTCGAGCAGCTCGGGGTTCCAGCTCGCGGCGAGCGCCAGTTGGGTCGGGAAGATCGTCGCGCCCGGCCAGAACGAATGGCCGTGGATGCCGTCCTCGCCGACGAGCAGCGGGATGGCGAGGCGGTTACGGGCCGCGAGGTCCATCGCGCGGTCGATCTTCGCCCCCAGGATGTGGAGGACCGAGCCAGGCTGACGGGTGTTGATGAACGCGAGATCCTCGCCCCGCGCATCCCACAGCATCAATTGGCCGACCTTCTCCTCAAGGGTCATGCGGCCGAGCAGGTCAGCGACACGTTCTTCGACGGTCAGGGCGGGATTGCGGTAGGCGGGAATGGGCATCGGATCTCCTTGAGTACGGTATAATTCTGAGCTGCTGGCCGGCATCGACAATCCGGGGCCTGTTTTCGGGTCAGTTGCGGCCAGGAACGCGTTCAGGGACATGAACCCTTGCGGCCACGCATAGCCGCCGGCGGTGCTGCCGAGCACCCCAACACCCGTGATCGCCTCGGTGTTGACCGGGCCATAGACGTGCGGGAAGAGCGAAGCACTCGCCAGGTGAGCAGTGCCGCCGCCCGCGAGGGGCGCAGCCGCCTCGTAGCGGGTCTCCGCGGTGAGCCTCCTGGGATCGATCACCAGGAGCAGCAGCCGGCCCGGGGTGTCCGCATAGTAGTCATTCGCAACCGGGATCACCGCAGGCGCGAACGCACAATGCACGAAGCCATCACGGCGCAGACCGGCCGGGAGGTAAACGCGGCCATCGAATTCGGCTTGAAAGTCCGACTCGATCACAATGTGGTAGATCATCGGGTGGTTCTCGGTCATCGCCTCACCGTTCGACTAATTTTAGAGGGTTTGGGCAGCTTGTGCAAGTGATCGGTGTCACTCACGAGTGTGAATGCCTGAGACAGCCTAGAAGTTGCCGCGCTTGTGACGGATTCGGTCACACACAGTGCTCCGCAAGGAACCTCGCCATATCGTCGATGAAGGCGGCCGTGCCCCCCTCGATGCGCGCCGTCAGGGCATCCGGGTCGCTGAGGTCGAAGTCCACAGCCAGGTCGCACTCGACGATCGCGTCAACGCCGGGCGCGGGCGCGACCACCCGGTAGTCAGGCCAACGGCTGTCCCGGAATAGCTCCCAATACCGCCGCTGCACCGGCCGGTTGCTGGCTGCGAGCCAGGCCTCGAACCTGAACGCCGCGTAGTTGAAGACGATGGCGATCTTGAGGTCATTTTCCTTGAGGGGCGGCGGGAAGAGCGCGAAGTACGTCATGTCCAGGTAGCCCTGATAGAGCCCCGACACGCCGGTGTC
>JAPKMS010000214.1 GCA_026645775.1 Anaerolineae bacterium | reverse complement strand
TCGCCATCGTGCAGCGGTTGCGCGCCGATCACGTCCCGCCCGTTCAGATGTGTGCCGTTTTTGCTGTCGAGATCCTCGATCTCGTAGTGATCGCTCCGCCACGCGACACGAGCATGCAAACGCGAAACCTGGCGATCGTCGAGCACGATGTCACAGTCCGCATGGCGGCCGATGGTGACCGCTTTGTGGTGCTCCACGGGCCACGTCAGCCCGGCCTCGCCACCGCGCTGCAAAATCAACATGGCCGATTCGTAGGCGTTCGCTCTCTCGTTCATGCGTCCTTGCACTCCTGATTTCTTGCTTCATGTGGCGTTTGACACCCACGCCAAGCTGCGCCATAATCTCGCTGCAATCTGCAATCTGCAATCTGCAATCTGCAATCTGCAATCGATCTATGTCACAAACACTGCCTGTCGGTGCGGTCCTACGCGAGCGCTACGAGATCATCGACCTGGTGGGCCAGGGCGGCATGGGCGCCGTCTACCAGGCGGATGACCTGCGTTTGCGCGGCCGCATGTGCGCGGTCAAAGAAATCCTGCCGGAGTTGATCAGTGCGCCGGGCATGGAAGAGCAGGCGCACGAGCAATTCTATCGCGAGGCCAGCATTCTGGCCCGGCTGGATCACCCGAACCTGCCCAAGGTCTCCGACTTTTTCGAGCAGGATGGCCGCGAGTACCTGGTGATGGACTTCGTCCCCGGCCAAGATCTGCGCCACCTGGTCGATGAGGCCCGCCGGCACGACAGCTTCTTGCCGGAGGAAAGCGTCCTCACCTGGGCCATCCAATTGTGCGACGCGCTCACCTATCTGCACACGCAGGATCAGCCCGTGCTGCACCGCGATATCAAGCCATCTAACATCAAGCTGACCCCGCGCGGGGTGGTCAAGCTGGTCGATTTCGGGCTGGTTAAGCTCGTCCAACCCGATGAGAGCCGCACGGTGACGGTGGTGCAAGGCCGCGGCACGGTGGCCTACACGCCGTTGGAGCAGTACGGCGGCGACACGGGCCACACCGACATCCGCTCCGACATCTACTCGCTGGGCGCGACGCTCTATCACCTGCTCACCAATCAGCCGCCGGCTGACGCCAAACAGCGGTTTCTCAAACCGGGCAGCTTGATCCCGCCGCGCGATATCAATCCACGCGTCTCCCCCAGCATTGAGCGGGCCATCCTGGCCGCCATCGCCCAGCACCCCGATGACCGCCCGGCCACGGTGGAGGATTTCCGGGCGATACTGTTGGCGGTCCATGTCCCGCAACCCACGGCCGGGGCGCCTTCGGTCTGGACCCCCCGCAGCATCTGGCGGGAGCTGGTCGCCTCGCACAGAGCGCTCGTGGTGACCGTCGTTGCCCTGACCATCACGGCGCTGCTGGTGACGCTGCTGGCGCCGCCCCTGCCGTAGGACTTCTGCCCCGCTTCATTCCCCGGTTTTGCGCCTGACGGTCCACAACAGCGATACCGCGCCGCCCAGGAAGGTGACCGCGCCGGCAACCCAGGCGAGCCCTTGGGTTTGTGCGGCTGTGGAGCCGGGCAACCACCCCACCGCATACAAAATGTACGCGCTCCAGGCGCTCACCCCGGCCCACAACGCCGCAGACAGCGCCCGGATCAACGCGGTCGCGGGGGCATCGATGCTGGCTGATCTTCGGCGGCGGAGCGCAAACGCCGTGCCTCCGATTGTCAACGTGCCCAGGAGGCCCCACCAGAAAGCCGGCAAGGTCACCCGGCGCGGGCCGCCGAAGGGTGGCCGGTCCCCGGCGCCCGCCGTGCGGGTTGGGTCGGATGACAGGGTGGGCTGGTTCGTGAGCGTGGGGAGCGCGGTCGGGATCGGCGTGACGGTGGGCCAGGCCGTGGGCGTGGGCACGACGGTGGCGATGCTGCCGGGCGCATCGCCGCCCACTTTGAGCTCGATGCGCGTCGAATCCTTGGCTTCGCCGGCCTGGACGGTGATCCAGATCTCGCCCACCCGATCAAGCGCGACGGTGGTGCGCGCCTGACCGGCCAGGGTGGTTTCGACCTTGGGCGCCAGCGCCAGCGACTCGGTCGGATAACGCAGGTAGAACTCGACCGGCGTGCCATCGGGCACTGGGTGGCCCTTGCGATCCAGGATCACCCCCGTTTCCAGCGCCACCTGGCCGCCGACCTGGATGCTGCCGCTGATCACGCCGGAGGAGCTGACGGGCGCGAGCGGGATGATTTGGCCGGCCGCCGGCTCAAGCTGCCGGATCAGCTCGTAGTTGATGCCGGTGACGCTGACCGGGGGCGCGCCCACCGGCGTGAATTCGCGGAAAAGCGCGCGCACGGCCATCTCCAGGAAGGGCGCGGTGTGGCCGTAGACGCCGAAATAGGCCGTCAGTTTGCTGATTTCGGTGGTGTCCAGGTAGTACGGTGCATCGAAGGCCAGCGCCACCAGGCGTTTGTCGCGTAAGCTGTCTGAGCGTTTGGCCAGGAAAGAGCGCAGCGCAGCCGATGCGGGATATTCTTCGGGGCTATAGTCCAACTGCGCGAAAATAATCCAGCGCGCGTTGGCGATCGCGTCTTCGGTGGCGCGTTCCTTCTCTGCTCCCGCGGCCAGGAAGCGCGCCAGGTCCTCGAAGGTCAGGCTGTGGATGTTCTTGGGGTCCACCTGGCCCGTCGCCGTCGGGCCGTAGAGCCGGAGGATGATCTCTTGGATGGCATCTGCCGCGATCAACGGCGCGGCCGGACACGTCGCGCAGTCTTGGGTCGTGCGTGCATCGGTGAAGATCAGGATGTCTTCGTCGCCCAGAGGTGCACTGGGCATCCGGTCGGCAAACTCATCGCGGCCGGGGTAGATCAGGGTGAGCGCGGCCCGGGCCACTGCCTGGGTTGTCGCAGTAGCCTGCCCGGTCTGTTCGGGGAGGGCCGCCGTATCGTGTTGCAGCGCAGACAATTGCCAGGTGTCGCCGTAGATGTCCAGCTTCAGCCGCAGCAGACGCGCCACCGAGGCATCCACGCGCGCACGGAACGCGCTGTCGCTGCGGTATTTGTCCTGGAAGAAGGTGATCGTCTCTTTGATAGCTACAACCTGGTCGGACCACTGGTCGGTCAGCGAGAAGCGACCCAGGTACAACAGGTCGTTGCCGGCCAGGAAGGCATCTTGCGCGACCTGCCGGTGCGGGAATGCCTGGAGCTGCGGGTTATAGTACCGCCGCACAGCCGGCACGCCCAGCGCATCGCTGATCAACACGCCGCCGGCCGCCCGCCATTCGGAGAATTCCTTCAGCGCCATCAGCTCGGCCAATTCCGGCGCCAGGCTGATGGGCGGGGTGGTGACGCGGATGTTGCCCTGCAAACCGCGATAACGGATGTGCGAGGTCATCAGCGCGGGTGTGATGCCGGGCGTTCGGAGGTCGCTGCTGGCGGTGACGGCGGCGAACGGCGCCAGCTCGATCTGGCGCAACTGCTGCACCGATTTCTGAACCGTGGCCACCTCATCGTCGGGCCGGCGATCACTGGCGCCCTGGCCGGGGAAGTGCTTGGCTGCGGTGAGCACCGCGCGCCCGCTGCCCGTCTGAACGCCGCGGATGAACGCCTGGCCCATCTGGCCCACCCAGAACGGATCACCGCCGAAGGTGCGCGTGCCCAGATCGCCCTTGTTGCCGGGCCGCGGCACGTCCAGTACATCCAAGGTCGGCCCCAACAGCAGGTTGACGCCGACAGTCGTCAGCTCCCGGCCCACAACCTGGCCGATGTTCTCGGCGAGGGATGGCGTCCAGGTCGCGCCCAGCGCCATCGCGCTGGGTAATGGCGTGAACCCGCCCGTGCCGGCAAAGAAGGAGCTATCGTCGCCGGCCCAGTCCATCGCGATGAACAACGGCGCGCCCGCCCCGGCGCCGGCCGGCGCCAGCGTGGGCTTGGCTGCCTGGGTCGGTGTGATCGGCTGGCTGGGGCTCAGCGCCAGCGCCTGCAGTGCGTTGGCCAGGGCCGCGATCTGCTGCGGCGTGGTGAGCAAGGGAGAGGCGGCCGGCGCCGCGGTGACGGTGATGGGCGTCGTGGCCAGCGCGGTCGCGTCGACGGGTGCGTTGCGGAAGTTACCGTTTGCCGGCAAGAGCACCACCCCACCGACCCGATAATCGCGCACCAGCGCGGCGATATCGGACCCGGCTCCCACATCGGTGCCCTCAAAGGTGACCAGGAAGAGCTGGCCCACCTTATCGGCGACCGTCATATTGGCTAAAATTGTCTGGAGATCTGCTTTTGAGGCAGGGACGGGCGTCGGCGCCGGCGGTCGCGTCTGGGCGACGACCGCGGCGGCTGCCGCAGGCCGCGGCGAAATCGGCAGGTTTGCCAGCACAAGCACCAGGATCAGGAGTAGGCGGTAAGATCGTCGCATAGTTCAAAGCCGAGTGCTATTCTAGCCTGAACTGCCGGGAGAGTCAACCGCGCACAATATAGACAAACCGCAACGGTCGGGGTATAATCTGGATAGATCGAACGACTGTTCTGTGAGGTCTCATGCCTGACTTTAAACTCGTTTCAGACTTCAAAGCAACCGGCGACCAACCGGAGGCCATTCGCCTGCTGGCCGAAGGCTTGCGCGCGGGCTATACGCACCAGACGCTGCTGGGGGCGACGGGCACGGGCAAGACCTTCGTCATGGCATCCCTGGTCGAGACCCTCAACCGTCCGACCCTCGTCATGGCGCACAACAAGACGCTGGCCGCCCAGCTTTACAGCGAGTTCAAGGAGTTCTTCCCGCACAACGCGGTCGAATACTTCGTCAGCTATTACGATTACTACCAGCCGGAAGCCTATCTGCCGCGCACCGATACCTACATCGAGAAAGACGCGCAAATCAACGACGAGATTGACCGGCTGCGTCTGGCGGCCACCTCATCGCTGTTGAGCCGCCGTGACGTGCTGATCGTGGCCTCGGTCTCATGCATCTACGGCCTGGGTGATCCCGCCGAATACGGCCGGGTGACGGTGAAGCTGCAACGCGGCAGCCGGGTGCGCCGCGATCTGGTGCTGCGCGAGCTGGTGGAGATCTTTTACGAGCGCAACGACTTCGAGCTGCGGCGCAGCAAGTTCCGCGTGCGCGGGGACACCCTGGAAGTGATGCCGGCCTACGCCGACCTGGCGTATCGGGTGGAGTTCTTTGGGGACGAGGTCGAGCGGATTACCGAGATCGACCCGTTGACCGGCGAGGTGCTGCGCAAGCTCGATCAGGTCGAGATCTTCCCGGCCAAGCACTTCATCACGCCCCAGGACAAGCTCACCGAAGCGATCGAGGTTATGGAAGCGGAGCTGGAGGGCCAACTCAAGCGCTTCCGGGACGAGGGCAAGCTGTTGGAGGCGCAGCGGCTGGAGCAGCGCACGCGCTACGACATGGAGATGCTGCGTGAGGTCGGCTACTGCTCTGGCATTGAGAACTACAGCCGAGTGTTGGCGCTCCGGCCCCCCGGTTCGCGGCCGTTTACCCTGCTCGACTATTTCCCGGCCGACTGGCTGCTGATCGTGGACGAGTCGCACATGACGCTGCCGCAGGTGCACGGCATGTTCAACGGCGACCGCGCGCGCAAGACGGTGCTGGTGGATTATGGGTTCCGCCTGCCCTGCGCGCTCGACAACCGGCCCCTGAAGTTCGAGGAATGGGAGGAATCGCTCAACCAGGTCCTCTACACCAGCGCGACCCCCGGCCCGTACGAATTGAGCCATTCCAGCCAGGTTGTCGAGCAGATCATCCGCCCCACCGGCCTGGTGGATCCCCAGGTCGAGATCCGGCCGACCAAGGGGCAGGTAGACGATCTGCTGCGGGAGATCCGGGCGCGGGTGGCGGCGGGCGAGCGGGTGCTCGTCACCACGCTGACCAAACGCATGGCCGAAGACCTGGCCGACTATCTGCAAGAGGTGGGCGTCAAGGTGCACTATCTGCACTCCGAGGTGCAGACCATCGAGCGCATCGAGATCCTGCGCGATCTGCGCCTGGGCGTGTATGATGTGATCGTGGGCATCAACTTATTGCGTGAGGGCTTGGACTTGCCGGAGGTGAGCCTGGTCGCGATCCTGGATGCGGATAAGGAGGGTTTCCTCCGCTCCGAGCAGGCGTTGATCCAGACCGTCGGCCGCGCCGCGCGGCATATCCACGGCAAGGCGGTCCTGTATGCCGACAACCTCACCGATTCCATGCGCCGCGCCATCGACGAGACCAACCGTCGTCGCGCCAAACAGGAAGCGTACAACGTGGCCCACGGCATCGTGCCCGTGTCCATCATCAAGGCGGTGCGCGACCTCACGCAGCGCGTCCAGGCCGAGCACGGCACAGCCTCGTCGCGGCGGGGCGGCGCGGCGGCGGTGGCCGAGTCCGGCCCCGAATACCGTGTAACCCCCACCGCGTTGCCCAAGGACGAGGCCGCTCGGCTGATCAAGGACCTGGAAAAGCAAATGAAGGCTGCCGCGCAGGCTTTGGAATTCGAGAAAGCGGCCGCGCTGCGGGACGAGATCATCGACCTGCGCCAGGCGCTCATGGCGCAGGACCCGCGGCCGATCTGGGAGCAGCTTCGAGATTGATTGCGAATTGGACAGCGATATCTTGCAGTTGTCGATCCGCAATTCAAAATTTGTCGTAGGGAAAACACATGGAATCCGGTATCATCCGCAAAATCAATATCGACGTCGAAATGCAGGCGTCGTATCTCGACTACGCCATGAGCGTGATCGTCGCACGCGCCTTGCCGGACGCACGCGACGGGCTCAAGCCGGTGCATCGCCGCATTTTGTACGCGATGCACGACCTGGGCATCACGCCCGATAAGCCGTACAAGAAGTCGGCCCGTATCGTCGGTGAGGTGCTGGGCAAGTACCATCCGCACGGCGACGCGGCCGTCTACGAGGCGATGGTGCGCATGGCGCAGGATTTCTCCCTGCGCTACCCGCTGGTGGATGGCCAGGGCAACTTCGGCTCCATCGATGGCGATAGTGCGGCAGCCATGCGCTACACCGAGGCGCGGCTGGCAAAGATCGCCACCGAGATGCTGGCGGATATCGAGAAGGACACGGTGGATTGGACGGACAACTTTGACGGCACCCTCAAGGAGCCGACCGTCCTCCCGGCCGCGTTGCCTAACCTGCTGGTCAACGGCGCCAGCGGCATCGCCGTCGGCATGTCGACCAACATTCCGCCGCACAACCTGGGCGAAGTCTGCGACGCGCTCTGTTATCTGATCGACAACTACGACCGGCACGACGATGTCACGATCGAGGACCTGATGCGATTCATCCCCGGCCCTGATTTTCCGACGGGCGGCGTGATCTATCGCTATCAGCACGAGGGCAACGGTGACTCGGCCGAGCAGGTGGATGTGATCGCGCATGCCTATGCGGGCGGCAAGGGCAGCATCGTGATGCAGGCCAAGGCGCACATTGAGGACATGAGCCGCAACCGCAGCCGCATCGTGGTCACGGAGCTGCCTTATCAGACCAACAAGACCACCCTGTTGGAGCGCATCGCCGAGCTGGTGCGCGACGGCCGGCTGGAGGGCATCACCGATCTGCGCGATGAATCGGACCGCACCGGCATGCGCATCTGCATCGAGATGACGCGCACGGTGGAGCCGCGCCAGGTGCTGGCCGATCTGTTTAAGCTGACCCCGCTGCAACAGACCTTTGGCGTCTCTCTGCTGGCGCTGGTGGCTGATGATGCCGGCCGGCTGGAACCCCGGCTGCTGAGCCTGAAGCGCATGCTGCTGCATTTCCTGGAGCACCGCCAGGAAGTGATCATGCGCCGCAGCCAATACGATTTGGCGCGGGCTAAGGCGCGTGCCCACATCCTGGAAGGCTTGCTGCGGGCCCTGGATTTGTTGGATCAAATCATCGCGCTGATCCGCGGCTCCAAGACGGTCGATCTCGCCCGACAGGGTCTGATCGAGCAGTTCCAGTTCACTGAGATCCAGGCCCAAGCCATCCTCGATATGCAGCTCCGCCGGCTCGCTGCATTGGAGCGGCGCAAGCTGCAAGATGAATATCGCGAACTCATTGCGCTCATCCGTGACTTGGAGGCGTTGCTCAAATCACCCAAGAAGATCCTGGCGTTGATCCGGCAGAACCTGCTCGATCTGAAAGCGCGCTACGGCGATGCGCGGCGCACCCAGATCGCCGACCGCGTCCGGGGCACGCTCACCGCGCACGATCTGCTGCCGGACCAGGACGTGTGGGTGACGTTGGCGGCGGATGGCACGTTGGCACGCCGCGCTGCCGGTGCGCCCCCGCCCTGGCTCACGACGAAGGCGGCAACCGGGACTCCCCAGCAGCTCGTGCGCGCCAACACCCGAGATAATCTCTATCTCCTCAGCGCCAAGGGCCAGGTTACCCGCTTGGCCATCCATCAGATCCCGGAAGCGACCGGCAGCCATTACGCCGATCTGGCCGGGTTCAGCCGCCGCGACCGGGTGGTGACGCTCTTGAGCCTGCCCCTGACGGACGGCGCGGCCCCGACCGGCTACCTGCTGCTGGCGACCTCAGGGGGCAAAGTAAAACGGGTGGCCCTGGCTGACCTGGCGGATCAGGCGCAGGCCGACCCCCAGGTGATCGGCCTGGATGCGGGCGATGAGCTGGTCTGGGCCGGCGTCAGCCCCGGCGGAGGCGAATTCCTGCTGGTGACGGCCAAGGGCCAGGCCATCCGCTTCTCTGAGGAGGATGTCCGGGGTATGGGTCTGCCGGCCGGCGGCATCGGCGGCATCAAGCTGGCCGCGAAGGACCGCGTCGTCGCGGGCGCGGCACTCGGCCCCGCGTCTGGCGCCACCCACCTGGGTATCGTGACCGCGCTCGGCTTCGTCAAGCGCACGCCCCTGGCCGATTTCCCGGCGCAGGGCCGCAACGGCCAGGGCGTGGTGGCCGCCAAATTGACGCCGAAGTCGGGCGCTGTTGCCGGGGCCGCGCTGATGGGGCCGGAAGATGCCGTGTTGTGCGGTTTAAACGGAGGCGGAACCCGAGTGTTGGGCCCGAATGACCTGCCCGAGATGGGCCGTGCGGCGACGGGCAAACCGGTGGCGGGGCTGGGCGGCTTGCTGGCTGTCGAGCGTGTGCTGCTGTTGCCCGGCGCGGAAGCGGCCAGCCCAGCCGAGTCCTTGTCCCCGGCGCCCGTGCCCGCGGGCAAGGCTGCGGCAAAACCGCCAACGCCTTCGCGCCAACCTGCCTCAGCATCGGGCAAAGCGACCCGTGCTCGGACCACGACACCGCCGGCCAATAAACCAGTTGAGAAAGCGCCGGTGCAGGCCGCGCCGCCGTCGGCCGAGCCCTCCAAGGCGACACGCGCGCGTAAATCAGCGGCGGGGCCGGATGCGCCCGCCGCGGCCATCGGTAAACCGGTCGAGAAAGCGGCGGCGCAGGTCACGCCGCCGCCGGCCGAGCCGCCCAAGGCGACACGGTCTCGCAGTAAGACGGCCCCCGTTGACGCCGCGCAGCTTGCGCTGTTGGTCGAAACGCAGTCAGAGGCGCCGGAGAAGAAACCACGCAGCCCGGCCCGGGCAAAGGAAGTGCCGCCCGCCGCCACCGAATCAGCCAAACCTGCACCTGGCAAGGCGAAGGCTACGGCCAAGCCTCAGCCTGCGCCGGCCGCGGTCCCTGTCGAGCCGGCCAAACCTGCGCGGGCCAAGACACCGGCCGCGGAACAGTCGGCGGCGAATCCCGTTCGTGGCAAGGTCAAATCGGAAGTTCCCGACACGCCTTCCGCGCCGGCGGCTGGCTCACCCAAACCGGGCGCCCGGCCCGGCGCGCCCGCAAAGGAGCGCTCCGGGAAAAGCAAGTAAGCCTCGATGTTGCAGTTGGCCCCAGGATGGGTGTCGTGCGTGCAGTCTGCACCGGGTTCCAGGCCCGGTGCAGACTGCACTGTTTGTTGGCTCGGATTCGGAGCCGAGGTTTTTTTCACCTGAGATTGCTTGCGACGGATGGGTCATTATGTTATACTGGCGTCGCGTGTGGATGCTTTCGTGAAACTACTTCGGTGCGTTGGAGCCCTGCATGGAAATTGAGGCCAAGTTCGCGATCCCGAACCGTGATGTATATCGCCAGTTAGTTCGCCTGCGTGCCGTGGCCGGTTATGAGCTGATCCCGGTCGGTTCGGCCCAGGTGACCGATGAGTATTTTGACACGGCGGATGCGCGATGGGTGGCCGCGGGCTATACCTGCCGGTTGCGGGCCGAGGATGGCGCGTTTGTGGCGACGCTGAAGGGCTTGGGCGGCGTCACGGGCGTGGTCCACCGTCGGGACGAGCTGGAGGTGCGGCTGCCGGCGCGGGTGTCCGATCCCGCTTTGTGGCCCGAGAGCGCGGCGCGGACGTTGGCGCTGGAGCTCACCGGCGCTGCGGTGCTGCAGCCGTTGTTTCAGCTCAGCCAGCAGCGCACGCGCGCCGATGTGATGGCGGGCTCCCGCCGTGTTGCTCAACTGAGCCTGGATGCGGTGCGGGCTGCCGTGGGCCAACGGCCGGCGCTCTACTACGAGCTTGAGGTCGAGCTTGCGCCCGCTGGGACGGAGGCCGACCTGGCCGCGTTGGCGGCCGCGCTGGCGGAGGCGTGGCAACTGACGCCTGAGCCGCGCTCCAAGTTCGCTCGGGCCTTGGAGGTGTTGCGCAGCCGCGGCACCGCGGTGGAAAGCCGGCTTTCGGCCGCGGAACGGGCTGAGGTGGAGGCGCACGCGGCCGGCGCAGATGCCGAGTTGGCGCGGCGGGCGGCTGTGGTGTTGGCCTGGGCGGATGGGTTGCCCACGCGCGCGATCGTTGCGCGCAGTGGCCTTTCTGATGGCCGTGTGCGTTTCTGGCTGCGGATGTTCCGCAGCGAGCGGCTGGGCATCTTCCACGAGCCTGCGGCCGGCCAGCCGGAGAAACCGGAGGTGAGCCAACCGGCTAAACCGCGCCCGCCGCGGGCGAAAAAGGCCAGCGAACCGCTACCCAGCCGGCTGCCGGATGAGGCGGCCGCGAAAACCGTTCAGGCGCCCGGCCCGACTCAGCGGCCGGCGCAACCGCCTCCCCCTCCCGCCAAACCAGCAAGCGAACGGCCTGCCCGCCGTCCAACCGCCGCACGACCGCGTCGCGGCCTGCCCACCCTGGCCGCATTCTGCGCGGAGCACGACGTGGATGCGGCGCATGCGCGGTTCGTGGCCAAACAGGCGGAGGCGCTCTTCAGCGTCTTGCGATCCACCCATCAGGTGCCGCGCAAGCGCCGGCGGCTGGTGCAGCAGGCGGCCTGGCTGCTTTCCGTCGGCGAGCGGCAGGATCCCGAGCGGCCCTACCGGGCCGGCCGCGATCTGATCCTGGCGCAGCCGCTAAAAGATGTCAGCACGGCGGACCGCCTGGCGCTGGCCTGTATCGTCGTCTTCCAGCGCAACAAGGTGCGGCCCGAACGGGAACCGACGATGGCCGCGTTGGAGCCGAAGCAGCGCGAGATCGTGCTGGCGTTGGCGGCCCTGCTGAAGGTGGCCGAGGCGTTGGACTATTCACGCACCCAGGCCACCCGGTTGCAGGAGATCGAAGGGGCCCCGACGCCGCGCTGCGAGCTGACCCTGGTCGGGCCCGCGGCTGAGGTGGATGCCCTGCAAGCGGCCGCGCAATCAAAGCTGTGGTATGAGCTGTTCCAACAAGAGCTGACTTTCCAGGTCCTCCCTTCCGAGCCCACACTGGGACAGCTCATCAGCCCCGAGCCGGCTGTGGCGGTCCAGCCCCCCGCGGCGCCTGCGCAGCCCGTCCAGGTTCCGCCGATCTGCGCCGATGAGCCGATGTGGGAGGCGGGCCGCAAGATCATGTATCTGCACTTCACCCAGATGTTGGCCAATGAGGCGGGCACGCGCCTGGGCGAGGACATCGAGGCGCTGCACGACATGCGGGTCTCCACCCGCAGGATGCGCGCGGCCTACCAGGTGTTCGCAGAGTATTTCGACCCGAAGGTGTTGGCGCCGTTCAATAAGGGGTTGCGCCGCACGGGCGGTCTGCTGGGCGCGGTGCGCGATCTGGATGTGCTGCTGGACAAGGCAGAGACGTATGTGGCCGCGCTGCCCACGCAGGAGGCCGGTGCGCTTGAGCCGCTGCTGGCCGACTGGCGGGCGCGCCGCGAGTTGGGGCGGCGCCAGATGTTGGATTACCTGGATAGCACGGTCTATCGCGAGTTTATCGCCAGCTTCCAGGATTTTCTCACCACGCCCGGCGCGGGTGCACTGCCGAACTCAGCGGAGCAGCCACGCCCCTACCAGGTACGGCACGTCATCCCCCGGTTGATTTTTGCCCGCTACGAACAGGTGCGGGCCTACGAACCCACCATCGCCGAAGCCCCCTTGACGACTTATCACATGCTGCGCATTGACTCCAAGCGTTTGCGCTACGCCCTGGAGTTCTTCAGCCCCGTGCTGGGCCCCGATGGCGCGGGACTGATCAAACAGGTGACGCTGCTGCAAGATGTGTTGGGCGCGCTGCAAGATGCGCACGTCGCCGAAGGGCTGATCCGTGAATTCCTGGATGCACAACGCGGCAAACGCAAGAAGAAACAGCCGACTTTTGCGCTGGATGGCGTGACGGATTATCTGGCTGCCCAGCAAGCAGCGCAAGCGGATTGCCTGAGTATTTTTCCGGGGCCTTGGGCCGCGTTGGTCGGCGCTGACTTCCGGCGATCGCTGGCCCTGGCGGTGGCCTTATTATGAAAAAATGGATCAGAGTCATTCCTGATCATCCGAAGTATCCATCAAAGAATGATCATTATCAATCAAAGGAGGGCGGAATCCATGGCAAAGTCAAAGAAGAAGGACGAAGAGGTCAAGGGGGCTGAGGAGCCCAAGGAGCCCAAAGGAAAGAAATCCAAGGCGAAGGAAGAAGCGAAGGCCGCGCCGGCGCTAGCAACCGCCGACTTTGTTCCGCCGAAGCCGAAGAGGGAGCTTTCCACCAAGGACTACGAGAAGGAGCTGGCCAGGCTATACGTCGAGCTTGTCAAGCTCCAGACCTGGGTCAAGGCCAAGGGCTTGCGGGTGGTTGTGCTCTTCGAGGGCCGTGATGCAGCCGGCAAGGGCGGCACCATCAAGCGGTTTATGGAGCCCCTTAACCCGCGCGGTTGCCGCGTCGTCGCGTTGGGCACCCCCACCCCGACTGAAAAGACGCAGTGGTACTTCCAGCGCTACGTCCCGCATTTACCGGCCGCGGGCGAGATCGTCCTGTTCGATCGGAGCTGGTACAACCGGGCCGGCGTCGAGCACGTCATGGGCTTCTGCACCGAG
>JAPKMS010000213.1 GCA_026645775.1 Anaerolineae bacterium | reverse complement strand
GCGCGCCCGTGACCGTGGCGCCCGCCCGTGGGTTGAAGACCGCCGGTCCCTCGTCCGGCGCCCACTCCGGCTGCGCCAGCTTGGCGGCCAGCGCCTCGTACTCCCCTTTGCGGATGTCAGGCAGGCTCCGGCGCTCGGGCCGGGTCGCCGCGTCCTCGTAGTAGTAGACCGGCACGCCCAACGCGCCCACGAACTGGCCGAAGCGCCGGGCAATCGCCACCGCCTCGGCCGTCTCCACCCCGCGGATCGGGATGAATGGCGCCACGTCCAGCGCGCCCTGGCGGGGATGGCTGCCGTGGTGCGTCGTCATGTCGATCAGCTCGTACGTCTTCACCGCCAGACGTTTCGTGGCCTCCAACGCCGCCTCCGGCTCGCCCAGGTAGGTGAAGACGGAGCGGTTATGGTCGGGGTCGCTGGACGTGTCGATCAGCTTGACGCCCGCGACGCCGCGCACCGCATCCGCCACCTGCTCGACGAGCGCCCCGTCGCGGCCTTCGCTGATGTTCGGTTCACATAAGAGGATTTTTCGCATGGTCCCTTCTCGTTGGACACGGATCACACAGATCAACACAGAGAAAGAATCCGTGAAATCTGTGTGTATCTGTGTCCTATAATTCGGCTGTGGCACGCTTCGCGAGGTCGCGCTACGACAGCACACTCCGCAGACGCTCGGCGCGCGCCCGGATATCGGCGGCTGCGGCCGCGTCCTTGACGCCCGGCAGATTGATCTCTACATTGGCGAGGCAGCCGAGCAGGCCCGCCCGCGCCAGGTAGCCGGCCGCTTGCAGGTCTGATAGTGCGCGCGGGTTGGACCGCCCCTCCAGCCGGGCGGCCAACGCCAGCACCTCGGCGCACAGCTCGGCATTGCGCAGCGGGACACGCGTCGCGTGGATCATCGCTGCCCCGATCGCCGCGCTGCGGAGCTGTTTTTCTGCGTCGGTGCCTTTTGGCAGGCGGTAGCCCGCCATGACCGCGTTGAAAGACGCCGCGTCTTCCTCCGCGCCGATCATCAATGCGTGCGAAAACGCCGCGCCTTCTTGGGCGATGGCCGCGTAATACTCGTCCGGATCGCTGCCCGCGCCGTTGACTGACAACCGCGCCACCATGGCGACCAGGCTGGCCGCCATGCCGCCCGCGATCGCCGATGCGCTGCCGCCGCCGGTGGAGGTGTCAGCCGGGTCGAGCACCCGCAGAAAAGCGCCGGTGGGGTTACGCATCGGCGTGTCCTCCGGCATCCAGCGCATCCACCCGGACCGCCAGACAATAGGCGTCCCGGTAGACCGCGCGATACCACACCGCGGGCCGATTAGGCGCGGTGTAGGTGATGCGCGAGATAATGATGCCCGGCGTGGCGGCCGGCACGCCCAGCAGCGCCGCGTCTTCGACCTCCAGCATCTGCGCCTCGATTTCGATGGCAGCGCGCAGCAGCGGCAGTTCCGAACGGTTCACCAGGATGTCGTGGATGGATTGTTGCGCCAGGTCCTCGGCCAGCAGGTCCGGGCAGAGCGAGCGCGGCAGGAACCGCTCGGAGTAGCCGACCACCGCCCCGCCTGCCAACCGCAGCCGCCGGATGTGGATCACCGGCTCGCCCAGGGGCAGGCTCAGGCGCTCGGCGACCGCCATCGCAGCGGGGATCAACTCCTGGGCGATGACCCGGTAGGAGATGGAGGCGCTGGCCGGACACTCGGCGAAACGAAACGGCACCGCGTTCGGGTGGGTCGCGCTCACGTAGGTGCCGCTGCCTTGCTCGGCATACACCAGCCCTTCGACGCTGAGCTGCTCGATCGCCTTGCGCACCGTGCCGCGCGAAAGTCCATGCCGCGAGGCAAGATCTTCCTCGGTGGGCAACCGCACGCCGGGCGCCAGCTCACCGGACAGGATCTGCCCGCGCAGGAGCTGCAACAGTTGGCGGTACTTGGGCAACGCGCCAGCGACGACTTTCATAGGCACGGCTTCCTCCCCGAAGTCAACGCACGGCTTCAGCAGGGCTGCTGAAATCCGTGCGATTCAGATTTGACTAATCATCTAGTTGTCTATACAATTTATATCGCAAAAATAAACCGTTGTCAAATGGGGGGAAGGCATGATCGAGCTTACCGGCAGCACCTTGACCATCGAACAACTCATCGCGGTCGCGCGGGCGAAGACGCCGGTCGCGGCTCTGGATGCGGACGTGCGCGAGCGCATGGCAGCCAGCCATCGCTGGGTGATGGATACGATCGCGGGCGAAGGGCAGACGATCTACGGCGTCAACACGGGGTTCGGCTCGCTGGCGACCGTGCGCATCAGCGCGGCCCAAGCGCGACAGCTCTCCCGCAATGTCATCGTGCTGTGCTGCGTGGGCGTGGGCCGGCCGCTGCCCGAGGAGGCCGTGCGGGCGATCATGGTGATCCGCGCCAACATGCTGGCCAAAGGCCATTCCGGCGTGCGGCCCGCCGTGGCGCAGACGCTGATTGAGATGCTGAACGCCGGGGTCACGCCGGTCGTGCCGGAGAAAGGCTCACTGGGCGCCAGCGGCGACCTCGCCCCCCTGGCCCACATCGCCGCGGTGTTCACGCGGGCCGAAGATGAAACGGATTCGTTCAGCGGGCGGGCCTGGTACGGCGGCGAACTGCTGGACGGTGCAGAGGCGATGCGACGGGCGGACATCGAGCGGCTGGTGCTGGAGGCGAAGGAGGGACTGGCGCTCACCAACGGCATGGATTTCATGGCCGCGCTGGGCGCGCTGGCGCTGCACGACGCCGAGTCGCTGCTGGTCCACGCCCAGATAGCCGCCGCGTTGAGCCTGGAGGGACTGCAAGGCCTCTCGGCCGCGTTCGACCCCGACCTGCACGCGGCCGCCGGTCAGCCCGGCCAGATGCAGGTCGCCGCACGGCTGCGCGAGCTGGTGGCCGGCAGCCGCCTGGTGGACGCCGATCCGGGCCGCGTGCAGGACGCGTACAGCCTGCGCTGCACGCCCCAAGTGCTGGGCCCCGCACTGGACATGGCCGCGTTCGTGCGGGCGCGGCTGACCGCGGCGCTCAACGCGGCGACCGACAACCCGCTCATCTTTCCGACCGCGGACGGCTCGTTCCGCGCGCTGTCGGGCGGCAACTTTCACGGGCAAGGGCCGGCGCTGTGGCTGGACACCCTGGGGATCGCCCTGGCCGAGGTCGCCAGCATCGCGGAGCGTCGCATCTTCCGCATGTTGACGCCAGAGTTGAGCGCCGGGCTGCCGGCCATGCTCGTCCCCACCAGCGGCCTGGACAGCGGCTTGATGATGGCCCAGTACACCGCGGCCGCGCTCGTCTCGGACAACAAGACCCTCGCCCACCCCGACAGCGTGGACTCGATCCCGTCGTGCGCCAACCAGGAGGATCACGTCAGCATGGGCGCGAACGCGGCGCGGCACACGCGGGAGATCCTGGACAACGTGCGTCACGTGCTGGCGATCGAGCTCCTGACCGCGTGCCAGGCGATCGATCTGCGTCCGGACGGCCCCATCCGCCTCGGCGCCGGCACGGCGCAGGCGTACGCCGCGGTCCGGCGCCGCGTGCCGATGATCGTCCACGACCGCGCGACCGCAGCCGATATCGAGACGCTGGCCGCTCTGATACGCGCGGGGACACTGACATGAAAGGCAGTCAGGGCTTCCTCACCGTGAGATATATTACAAGCGGGTAAGAATTGGGCTTCTCGGCCGAGGGCATCCGCTACAACAGGCTGCACTCCCACTCCTGACCCTCAGCGCTGCCGCGCGCGCTGCGCGAGACCTTCGGCGCGCCGATCGTGCTCATGTTCCACACTCTAACCCGGCTGAAAAAACAGATCGCCCAGGCCACCGGTGCGTTGAAACCGGAGTTTCGCGCGGCTCCGGAGGACGAGGCGATGCGCGTCACCGACCGAATCATCGAACTGTCATCGCGTAGCGTAACCTTTTTGCATTATTTTCGTCATCTTCACCAAGTACAGTACAATCACAATAACAACGTCAAGTATCACTATATTTTTGTTCAAGCAAACTAAACGCTCATTTGTACCAGGAAAGTGCTGTGACCAAAGAAAGTGGGAGGCCCATGAGAACAACGCTGCCCGATGCCGGCACTATTATTACGGACCTAGCGGTTTTGCAAGATCTGAAACGGCCAACAAACAGACGACTGCCAAAACTGTCGCTCGGCCTGAAGGCGGATGACCTGCCGCGCGAAGAGATCCTGATCCTTCATCCTGCGCCTGGCGCAACCGTGGAAAGTCCGCTTTCGGTGGCCGGTTTAACCGGCCTGAGCAGGGGAATGCTCTTGGTCACCATTTTGGATGCAGGAGGCGCCCCAATCGGCAATGTCGCAGCGTCAATGAACACGATCACCAATGGACTGGCCTATTTCGCCGCATTGGTTCCCTTCAAGCCGCCCACCAATACACAGCGAGGCCGGCTGCAAGTGTGGTTTGAAAGTCACTGCGATGGCGCGGTCGAGCATGTGAACTCGCTGACGGTGCAGCTGCAGGGTCTGGATCTTGACCCCTTGCTTGAGCGCATCGGGAATGCGCTGTTGGCTAAGGACTACTGCGGTCTACGAGGTGCTTTAGAGGCGCCATTCCTGGTCATGCACCAGGAATCAAAACACCAAGACCTCATCAGCGCTGCTGAGCTTGAACGGTTTCTTCGATTGTGGCTAGAGGAAGGAAGTCCGGAGTTGGATTTCACCATCTCGCCCCAGCACTTTCTCACAACACCCACGGTCAGTTGCCTTGATCTTATCCACGCCGTGTACAGTTCCGGGTGGGGAGTGGCCGGTGGGAGCCCGGCTTGGCTATTGATCGGCAAGGTTGAGGGTCGCGCGCGGTGGACAGGCATCTACTTCTTGCCCAGTTGAAAGCGGCGCATCCTGAACGGATTCTCCGGCCGAGCGAATCTGGCTACTGGCGCCGTTCGCAGAACGTCAGGACCACCAACCGACTCCGTGTCTTCTTGATGCTCGCCAGTCCTAGACCGCCGTCAGGTAGCG
>JAPKMS010000212.1 GCA_026645775.1 Anaerolineae bacterium | reverse complement strand
CCGCTGAAGGTGTAGGCGTGGCCCGTCTGGAGCCGGTGCTCGACGAAGGGATTGAACCACGACATTTGCATCTCAGCCGTGCCATCACCTACCACTGCGGTGATCAGTTTGCGGTCATCCCCGATGAGACGGCTCTTCACGTTCCACACCGTGCCGATCACGGTGACTTCTTCGCCCCATTTCACGCGGTCGATGGTGCTGAGCTGGCTGAAGTCATCGTAGCGGCTGGGCAACAGATAGAGCAGATCCCGGATGGTGGTCACGCCGAGCTTGGCCAGCTTCTGGGCGTAGCTGGGGCCCACGTTGGGCAGGCGCGTCACCGGTGCATCCAGGCCGAGGCCGGTAGACAGGCGAGCCGGTCGCGGCGCCGGTTGGGGTGCGGGCTGGGACGGGGGACGCGGGCGTGCCGGTGTGCTCGCCGCGGGTGCGGGCTCCGGCGCGGGAGGCGGCGTGGGCGGACGCACTTCGGCGGGCGTGGCCGGCTTGCTGCGCGCCGGCACAGCCGACTCCGCTGGCCGCACCGGCGGCTTTTCCTCCGCCTGGCTTGGCTCAGTTACTTCGGCCGCTGGCGCAGTACGGTCCGGACTCGGCGCACCGCTGGCCGGAGGCGGCTCGGCGCCGCTGGCTTCACGCGCCCGCCGGATGACCTGTTCCAGGATGCGTTCCCGTGAGGCGGTATCCTCGATCGCCGGATAGCCCAACAACAGCGCCACGATTTCGTTCACCGCGGCGGAGTGGGTCGTTTCCTGCCGGACATCCGGCTCCCATCGGCTGGCGAATTTGTCCAACCCGCCGATGACGGCCTTGTTGCGGTAGCCCTGCTTTTTTTCCAGGGCCAGCACTTTGAGGAGACGTGAGATAGCGTTTTCTGGCATAGTCGATCAGATCGTCAGGCAGCGCAGCGGCCCGTAGCCTAACGAGCCCCTTCGTAAACAATGACACCGAGCGCCCTGGCGCCGATGTGAACCGCCAGCGACGGCGGGTAGCCGATCACCGGGAAATCACGGTTCGGGTACGCGATTTCCAGGCGTTCTAATAGCTGTGCTGCTTCGGTTTCGAATTTGTGCTGGATCAAATACATCTGCTCGATGCGCGAAAACTCGACGATGAAGTCGTGCAGCTTTTCGACCGCGCGGGCGTAGTTGCGCACTTTCTCGATCGGGATCAGATCGCCATCTTCCATGGTGGAGAGTGGTTTGAGCCCCAGCATCGTGCCCAATGCCGTCTGTGCTGCGCCCAGCCGGCCCCAGGCTTCCAGATATTCGAGCGTGTCCGAGAAGATCAGCGCGTACATATGAGGAATCATACCGCGGACGATCTTCACGACCTCAGGTTGGGCTGCGCCGGCAGCCGCGGCCCGGGCCGCGGCTTCGACGATCAAGCCTGTGCCGACTGAGGTCGTCAGGGTATCCAACACGATGATACGCTGGCGCCCCATGAACCCGCCCGATGCGCGGCGCGTGCTATTGGCCACATCGTGCAGCGCGCCTGAGGTGTGGATGCACACGATGCTGTCTGTGACCTCGCTCAGCCGGGCGAACAAGGTGTGGGCTTGCGCCGGTGTCGGGCTGTCCACGCTGACGCTGGCGCTATCCTGCGTCTGCTTGCGGAGGAACGCCTCATCCGCGTGATTGATGCGCTCCGGGTAACTTTGCGAGCCTGCGTGGACGGTGAACGGAAGCACCTCGATGCCAAGCTCGGCGATCAGGTTGGGATCAGGCAGGTGTGCGCTGCTGTCGGTGACGATTTTGACCTGTGCCACAATGGCCCTCTTGCTTTTGGATTTTATTCTGCCGAGATAATGTAATGATAGAGCGGCTGCCCGCCGTCGATGACATCGATTTCCTGGTCCGGGTAACTCTTGCGCAGCGTTTGCTGCAACTGCTTGGCATCCGCGGCCGTGACGGGCTGCCCGAAGTAGAGCGTGATCACCTCCAGGTCCGCGGCGTGCATCTGCTGCAATAGCGTCTCCGCGACCGCCGGCGCGTCTGCACCGGTTGCCGTGAGCGTGTCGTTCAGCAGCCCGATGACGTCGCCGGCCCGCACCTGGATGCCGTCGAAGTTGGCATCATGCACCGCGATGGTCACTTCACCCGTCTGCACGTTGCGGATGGCCGCGGTCATTGCACCAGCGTTGTGTTCCAGATCCGCATGTGGGTTTAACGCCAGCAGGGCGCCGATGCCCTGGGGGATGCTCTTGCTGGGCACGACACGCACGGTCCGGCCCTCATCAGCGGCCAGAAGCTGGGCCTGTTGCGCGGCCATCAAGATGTTGCCGTTGTTAGGCAGCACGATGGTCTCGTTGCTGGGAATCTTGCGCATGGCCTCCAGTAGATCCTGTGTGCTAGGGTTCATGGTTTGGCCGCCCGAGATCACGACATGGGTGCCCAGGCTGCGGAAAACCTGTGCCAGGCCCGCCCCCGGCGCAACGGCGACCACCCCCGGCCCTTCGATGGGGCCAATCGGTTCGATCGGAAGGGCCGGCTGCGATTCCGGCGACGCGGGAGCCTGATCGAAGCGCGGCGGGACGGGGTCGAAGCCGGCCGGCATGTCGGGGATGTGCATGTCGTCCATGTTCTCGACGACTACATCGGTGACGAAGCCCAGGCTGATGGCGTAGGCGAGCGGCACACCGGGGTTGGGCACGTGGACGTGTACCTTGACCAGCGTCTCATCCCCTTCCACCAAGGGGCAGTCGCCTATGGCGGTGATATGCTCGCGGATGGCTGCGACATCCAGATTGGGGCCTTCCACCAGGAATTGCACGTCGAAGCCGTAGACGAGCGGAGGTAGCTCGCGTTTGCCTTTGCTGGGGCGGGGCGGCGCAATCGGCTCGGTAGCTGCTGCGCCGGCAGGCGCTGCTTCGGCCGTGGAGGTTTCACCCGTCAGCGCGCGGTAGATTCCTTCCAGGATGAAGAAGAAGCCCTTGCCGCCGCTGTCCACTTTGCCGGCCTGGGCCAGCACGGGCAATAGCTTCGGCGTGTTGGCCACGGCCTCATCGGCGGCATGCACCGTGCGCGACATAATGAAGACCAGATCGGTATCCAGCACGGCCGCGTTTTCGGCGGCGACCGCAGCTTCCCGCGCAACCGTCAAGATGGTGCCTTCTACAGGGCGATTGACGCCTTTATACGCGATGCGGCTGCCCTCAGACAACGCTGCGGCCAGCATGGGGCCGGTGAGATTGGTTTGGTCATTGAGGCTGCGCGCCATGCCGCGCAGGATCTGCGACAGGATGACCCCCGAATTGCCGCGGGCGCCCATCAGGGCACCGTGTGCGGCAGCATGGGCCACCGCGCCCACGGAGTGCGTGTGGTCCGCGGTGATCTCGGCGCAAGCCGACTTCATGGTCAAGAGCATGTTGGTGCCGGTATCGCCATCGGGCACGGGAAAGACGTTGAGCGCGTTGACGATTTCGTGGTGGCGCTCCAGCCATGTCAGGCTGCTGTTCAGCAGATCGCGAAACCTCACACCATCCACGGCGATGACCGCCTCGCCGGTCTGAGGTGAACTGGGAGCGGGCTGCGCTTCGCCGGTCGCGCCGCGCGCCGTGGGGCTGTTGATGACTGCCAAGGTACTGCTCCTCCGATAATGTCTCGGTCGCAAAGAATCATACCATCAAAGCAGCGGGTCCCCCTGGATCAATCCCAGGAGGCCCGATCTGCGTTGACCGCGTTTATTGGGTGTCGTTGGACATGCGCAGGCCCTGCACATGCACGTTGACTTCGGCCACTGGGACGCCGAGTGTCTGCTCCAGCGCGTACTTGACGCCGTGCATTACCCCGTGGGCCACTTCTGAGATACGCGTCCCATACTGGATGACCACGTACAGGTCAACACTGACCTGCCCATCGCGAACTTGCACGTCCACGCCGCGGCCCCAGCGTTCGGGTTGCAATAGATCGGCCAGGCCGCCGATCAGGTTTTTGCTGGCCATGCCGACGACACCATAACAGCGCAACACCGCCTCTCCGGCGATCGTTGAGATCGCATGCGGCGAAATCTCGATGCGACCCAATTTCTTATCCTCTGCCATGCGGTCTCCTCCCTGTGAAACCCATCCTCTCCGCGATGGATGGTGTATATGCTGGGGATCAGTACGGCTCCTTGATGGCGTTTGCGGAGTCGGGTTCCCCTGGTTTGCAAGAATCTGCCTGGTGTGGTAATATTTCCCCTACTTTGGCCGGGCCCGCAAGTGGCTCGGTCACGATTTGTCAGGACTTTGAGCGCTCACGGGGGGATTTTTCAAATGGCCAAGTGTGATGTTTGCGGCAAGGGGCCACAGTTCGGTAACAACGTCAGCCACTCGATGCGCCACACCAAGCGCCGCTGGAACGTCAATGTTCAACGGATGCGGTTGTCGGTCGATGGTGTGGAGCGGCGGGTGTATATCTGCGCCAAATGCATCAAGACCATGCAGAAGGCTGACTGAGACCCGTTTTGCCCACTTGAGCATCCGGCCGGCGATATTCGCCGGCTGTTTGCTTTTAAAAGCCCCCTAGCGCTGCGCCGCCTGGCGCAGTGCGGTGATCCCGGCGGCAATACCGCCCGGGTGCCGAAAGATAGCGGTGCCGGCCACCAGTACGTTCGCGCCGGCAGCCACAACAGCCGGTGTGGTCCCTGCGTCGATCCCGCCGTCCACCTCGATGTCAACTTGCAGGCCGCCGTTTGCGATCATCGCCGCCAGCCGGGCGATCTTGGCGGTCATGGTTGGGATGTAACTTTGTCCGCCGAAGCCCGGGTTGACCGTCATCACCAGCACCTGTTCCACGTAGGGCAGGATCTCGGCCAGGATGTCCACCGGGGTGGCGGGGTTCAGCGTGACGCCGGGCCGCATGCCCAATTCGCGAATTTGCTGCACGGTGCGGTGCAGATGGGGACAGGTCTCGACGTGTACCGTCAGAATCTTGGCCCCGGCCTTGGCGAAATCGGCCAGGTAGCGTTCGGGCGCCTCGATCATCAGGTGCACATCCAACGGGAGACCGGTGATCCGATGTAGTGCGGCGACCACGGGCGGTCCGATGGTCAAATTAGGGACAAAGTGACCATCCATCACGTCGACATGGACGTAATCGGCGCCCGCCGCCTCGATGGCTCGCACGCCGGACCCCAGATCGGCGAAATCGGCAGACAGGATGGATGGCGAGATTTTGATCATCAAGCTGCTCCGGCAGATAGAGTCCCACAAAGATACAACAGGAGCCGAACGCTCGCGGTCCGGCTCAACGATGCCGCCATGATACAACGGAACGGCGATTTTGGCAAAGGATTTGGGGGGCGGTATGCTGAGTAATCTCAGGAGTACGGCGTGCGACTATTGGAATCATTGCCTCGAGTCGAGTAAGGTCATGTCTGAATCGTAAGGACGTCGTTTTTGAGACGCAACTTTATGGGCATTGCTGCGTATTGTGAAATAGTAATCGCACAGACGCGTGGCAGATGGGCCGCGCCGATTCGATAACATGCAGTGGGAGGCTACCATGTCCGAGGAACCGAAGGTTGAACGCAATATCGCGGATGAGCTGAGCAAGCTGGGCAAGCAGGTCGGCGACGCGATCAAGGCAGCCTGGGAGAGCGAGGATCGCAAAAAGCTGCAAACCGAAATCACCGAAGGGGTGCAGAAGTTCGGCAAAGAGGTCAGCGAGGCCGTTGACAAGGCCAGCGAGAGCCTGACCGCAAAGGAGCTGCGCGAGAAAGCGGAAAAGGTGGTTGAAGAGGTTCGCGAGAGCGATGTTGTGGAAGAGGCGCGCAAGGGCATCCTCACCGGGCTGGACGCTTTGAACAAAGAGCTGAGCAAGCTTTTGGATAAGCTCGAGAGCAAGCCGGCCGCACCGGAAGCTCCCGAACCGCCCGCCGAACCCCCCGCGGAAGCGTAATCTGCCGCGACGAAACGGCATTCGCCTGCAAAATGAGGCGCACATGGCAGCGGCCCAAACCGGCTGCCATGTGCGCCTTTCGTTTGTCTCTGAGCTTCTCTAGGGCTGGTTCCCGTATTTGTCGAAGAAATCCCACGTTGCGCGCGCCAGTATCTGCATGGTGGGGTTGGAGATGCCCCACTCCAGCCAGGTGGGGCGGTAGAAGAAGACCGAGAGCACGTACGGGCCGGCCGGACCCCAGATCGCAGCGACATCGCCGTGGGTGTCGGGCACGTAGCCGTGCTTGTGCACCGCCTTGGCCCCTGCCGGCAGCCCGCCCACCAGCAGCTCGGTCATCTCGTTCAGCGCCATGAAATCCAGCGCTTGCTGGCATTCGGCCGGGGTGATCTGGTCGCCATAGGCCGCGATGAGGGTGCCGCCGCCCTCGCTGCACGCGACCAGCATCTGCAACGCACTGCCGATGTCGCGGGCGGTGGTCTGCATGTACGGATCGGGCTGGGTGTTCAGATCCGTGCGGCTGTTGGCTTCGGTGACGATGCGCGGCGCCACGGCCAGCTTGCGATCGTAGGGCGTCGCCATGAAGGTGTTTTTCATCCCGAGCGATTTGAAGGCCTGGTTCATGACCCGCACCCCAGCATCCCAATCTCCGCCGCCGATCTTGCCCAGCATCAGGTTGGCCGTGAAGTTGCCGCTGTGCATCATGGTCTCGCTGACGATCTTGGTGGTTTCCACGTCTAACGGCCCATCCTGCACCCGGTAGAGCTGCTCCAGGATGGCGATCTTCAGCGTGCTGGTGCCGGCGTAGGCGACATCGGCGTTGATGGCGATTTCTTCGCCGGTGGGCAGATAGTGCAGGTAGAGGCTGGCGATGCCGGGAAATTCCTCCAGCCGGGCTTTCAGCAGATCCCCCAACGCCTGAAGGTCAATCGGCGGTGCGGGTGCCTCATCCACGGCCAGGCGGACAGTCCGGTTACCGGCGTCAGAGAGCGCCGTGATCAGCCGTGCCCGGGAGGCGACCTGATCCAGCGTTTGACCCGGTTTGCCCGGTACGATCTCCATGGTCTGCACGATGGGCTGCGGCCGCTGGGGGGCCCGATCGTGCTCCGCGGCCACCTGGGCCAACCAGGCATCCAGCGCCGCGCCGTCCAGCGCGTAGCGCAGCGGCACGTTTACCGACGCCGTCGGCCGGTTGAGGGCCTCACCGAACAGGTAGCGGGCCAGCAGCCAGGGATTGTCATACGGCCGCGTTTCGGCGATCATGGTGTCCACATCGACCCGGAAGTCGACCGTCTGCGGCCGGAGCAGGATCCGTTGGTCGCCGTAATAGGCGGCGATCGGCTCCTCGAAGGGGCGGTTCAAGGCCTCAGTGATCGCTTCGAGCGTCTGACCGTTAGCTTCAGCCCCGCCCAGCCGCACCCAGGCAGGCACAGCCCCCGCAACCCGCCGGTAGCGCATGTAAGATGGTCCCAGCAGCACGGCAATGAGGGCGGCGAGGACCAGCAGCGTGACGAGAAATTTGCGCATTACTCCCACTCGATGGTTGCGGGCGGCTTGGAGCTGACATCGTAGACGACGCGGTTCACGCCCGGCACTTCGTTGACGATGCGGCTGCTGATCTTGGCGATCAGATCATAGGGCAGCCGTGCCCAGTCGGCGGTCATGAAGTCATCGGTGGTGACCGCACGCAGCGCAAGGGTGTCGGCGTAGGTGCGGCCGTCGCCCATCACGCCCACCGAGCGCACCGGCAGCAGCACGGCGAACGCCTGCGACGCCGACCGGTAGAGGCCGGCCGCGCGCAGCTCATCCAGGAAGATCGCATCGGCGCGGCGCAGCGTCTCCAGCCGCGGCCAGGTG
>JAPKMS010000211.1 GCA_026645775.1 Anaerolineae bacterium | reverse complement strand
TCCACCGCATCCACCACGTCGGTCGTCCGGTCGTCGACGCGTACGAAGCTGTGGCGGTGCGCCCAGGCGGCGAATGGGCCGCGGGTTTGGCGGTCCGTGAAACCCTCAACCGACGCGTCCTCGATGCGGGCGACCCAATGCAGCGGCACCGGCCCGGCCCACAGGGTGAAGTCCATCACATCGCCGCTGGTCATTTGCGCCGGCGCGGCGTGCACCCGCACGATCATCGGCGGCGGGGTGATGGCCGGCATGCTGGACGACCGGCTGTGGAACTCGGCCACCGCGGCTTGCGGGGCGTTGACACGGAAGGTGTGTTTGAATTTCATGGCGATCCTTTAACTTATTATCTTATCATCAAACGACCGGAATCGAGGCTTCAGCCGGTTTTTTCGCATGGACTACCAGACCGGCTAAAGCTTTGAATCCGGAATCATCACTTCTTCCCCAATAAATTCCGCAGCGCAGACTCGGCATCGGGGAAACGGAAACGGAAGCCCAGGTCAGACAGCTTTTTGGGCAGGGCCCGTTGACCGTCCAGCACCATCGAGGCCACCTCGCCCAGCGCCAGCTTCAGCGCGAAGCCGGGCACGGGCAGCCAGGACGGTCGGCCCACGACTTTGCCCAGAACCTGCGCGAATTCGGCATTCGCCAACGGCTCCGGCGCACACAGGTTAAACGGCCCACTGGCCTGCTCGTTCTCGATGAGGAACCGGATCGCCCCGACCTCGTCGGCCGGATGGATCCACGAGAAGCCCTGCCGGCCGCTGCCCATCGGCCCGCCGGCGAAAAGTTTGAACGGCAGCAGCAGTTGCTTCAGTGCGCCCTCGTTCGGGCTCAGCACCACGCCGGTGCGGATGGCGACGTGGCGAACGCCTTGCTGGGCCACGGCCGCAGTGGACGCCTCCCACTCAACGGTAAGCCGCGCCAGGTAGTCATCGCCCGCCCCGTCGGCCTCGGTCAGCAGCTTGTCACTGCGCGACCCATAGTGGCCGATGCCCGACGCCTGGATCACGACCCGCGGTTTAGTTGTTGCCGCGTTCACAGCAGCCAGCACGGCCGCGCCGGCGTCCAGGCGGCTGCTGCGGATGAGCGCCTTCCGCTCCGGTGTCCAGCGTGCGGGGGGGAAGCTGCCGCCGGACAGGTTCTCGCCGGCCAGGTTGACGATGGCCAGCGCGCCGTCAGCCAGCGGGCCCCAGCCCGCGGCCGTGCGGCCATCCCACTGCTCAGCGCGCACGCCGGCCGGCAAGCCGGTCGCCCGGGCCGGGTTGCGGCTCAGTACGATGACTTCGTAGCCGGACGCAGCCAGGTCGGCTGCCAGCTTCCGGCCGATGAAACCGGCGCCGCCGGTGATGATCACACGCATGACACTTCCTCCTTGCGCTTGGGAATCCATGACTGGAGTATAGCACATCACGGGCGCCGGGTCATCCCGGCGCCGCGGTCAGTGCGCGTGTGTTCCCGAAGCCATTTGCAAACTCTCGTCAACCGCCGTGCGGTCAGCTTGACCCCGACTGCATTCCCCTCTAAAATGCCGGCTTGAGGAGACATTCCATGGACGAATCGTTCGCGTCGCGGATCATCGCCTACCACGAGGCCTCGAAGCACCATTTTCGGGCGTATGCGCCCGGGCCGGGCTATCTCGACTGGGCCAACCAGCCCGATCCGTTCCGCCGCTATGTGGGCGCGCCCATCATTCCGCTGGTGCGGCCGGAGATCGGCGCCGAGCCGCCCTATGAAGCCGGGTTCACGCCGGGGCAGGTCGCCCCTGCGCCGCTCACGGCTGCCAGCGTCTCGCGCCTCTTCTTCGATGCGTTGGCGCTGTCGGCCTGGAAGGAATACGGCGGCAGCCGGTGGGCGCTGCGCGTTAATCCCTCCAGCGGCAACCTGCACCCCACAGAGGGCTATCTGATCAGCGGGCCGGTGGCGGGCGTGTGCGAGACGCCGATCCTGGCGCACTACGCGCCGGCCGAGCACGCGCTCGAAGTGCGGGCCCGGTTGTCGGATCGGGTTTGGCAAGATCTGCGGGAAGGGATTGTGCTGGCGCGCGGTGACGGCCTGCCCGAGGGGACGATCTTTGTCGGGCTGAGCTCGATCCACTGGCGTGAGGCGTGGAAGTATGGTGAGCGCTCATTCCGCTACTGCCAACACGATGTGGGCCATGCGCTCGCCGCGCTCGGCATTGCGGCGTCTGGCCTGGGCTGGGAGGCGCGGCTGCTGGACGGCCTGGGCGGCGATGCGGTGGGCGCGCTGCTCGGCCTGGGCGCTCCGGGGCGCGTCGAGCCGGAGCAGCCGGATTGCCTGGTCGCGGTTTACCCGCGCGGCTGGGAGTTCCGGCGGTGGCAGGCCCCTGAGAGCGTGATTGACATCTTCAGCCGACTGGCGTTGAGCGGCGAGCCCAACCTGCTCAGCCCCACGCACGTCGAGTGGCGCTGGGTCGACGCGGCGGCGGACATCACGCGTAAGCCGGCGGGTGGCGCGTCAACCACCCAACCAACCACCCAACCAACCACCCAACCAACCACCAAATCGCTCTCCACGCTCCCCGGCCTTCGCCGTATCATCCACCAGCGGCGGAGCGCGGTGAAGATGGACGGAGAGACGGCCATCCCTGCGGAGGCGTTCTACCGCATCCTGGCGCGCACGCTGCCGCGAGCCGGGGCCGCGCCGTTCGCCATGCTCCCCTGGACGCCGCACGTCGGCCTGGCGATCTTCGTCCACCGCGTGGACGGGCTGGCGCCGGGGCTTTACTTCCTGGCGCGCGACCCGGCCCGCGTCGATGCGTTGCGCGCCGCGATGAAGCCCGACTTCGCCTGGGCGCCTCTGGCGCCGGACGGCTGCCCGCCGGAGCTGCCGCTGTACCGCCTGGCAGCCGGCGATATGCGCGGCGTTGCCAGGCGCCTCGCCTGTGGCCAGGACATCGCCGCTGACGGCTGTTTCAGCCTGGGGATGCTGGCCGAGTTCGCCGGGCCGTTGGCCGAGCAGGGCGCGTGGATGTATCCTCGGCTCTTCTGGGAGTGCGGTATGATCGGCCAGGTGCTCTACCTGGAGGCTGAGGCGGCGGGCGTGCGCGGCACCGGCATCGGCTGCTTCTTCGACGATGGCGTGCACGAGCTGTTGGGACTGCAGGGCCGCACCTACCAGAGCCTGTACCATTTCACCGTCGGCGGCCCGGTGGATGATCCTCGGCTGATGACGCTGCCGGCGTATGAAGGTTGAAAGTTGAAGGTTCAAGGTTGCGGGTAATGTCCTTCAGCCTGTAACGCTATGACAACCTTAATCGCCCTCGAATCCACCCTCATCGCCTGCCGCCGCTGCCCGCGCCTCGTCGCGTGGCGGGAGGAGGTGGCGCGGGTCAAGCGTCGGGCCTACCGGGACGACGATTACTGGGGCAGGCCGGTGCCCGGCTTCGGCGACGCGGCTGCACGGGTGCTGATCGTCGGCCTGGCGCCGGGTGCGCACGGGGCTAACCGCACCGGCCGCCTGTTTACCGGCGACAGCTCCGGCGACTTCTTGTACGGTGCGCTGCACCGGGCCGGGTTCGCCAGCCAGCCGACCTCGCGCAGCCGCGACGACGGGCTGACGCTGACCGATGCGTACATCTCGGCCGCATGCCGCTGCGTGCCGCCGGACAACAAGCCCGCGCCGGACGAGCTGGCCGCCTGCCTGCCGTTCCTGGCACAGGAGATCGCGCTGCTGCCGAATGTCCGCGTCGTGGTCGCGCTGGGCCGCATCGCGTTCGATGCGGTGCTGGGCGTGTATGAGACGAACAAACCAGGTTTCTCGCAGAAACCTGGTTTGTTGTCCGCACCAACTTTCGCGCATAATGCCCGCGCCTCGCTTGGCCCCGGCCTGCCGGCGCTGATCGCGTCTTATCATCCCAGCCGCCAGAACACGCAGACGGGCCGGCTGACGGTCGAGATGTTTGATGCGGTGTGGACGCAAGCGCGCATGGCTCTGAATGCACGGCGCGGTGAAACCAGGGACACGCCTTCCAGCTTGTAATATAGAACGCAATAGTGATCTGATATTATCCAAGCAATTTGCTGCCAGTTGCCATTTGGATTCACGGAGGAAACCTCATGAAATCTAAACCTCGCTTCGGTCTCAGCGTCACGGTAGTGGTCTCGCTTATGCTTGCGTTCATTGCAGTCCTGATCGGCCCAGGCGCGTCCACGCTCGTCCTGGCCGATGGCGCGGTTGACGGCGCCATCGGCGCGTCGTACGGTTCCACGCGTTCCATCGACGTTGACAATGACGGTTGGTGCCGTAACACCTCCGCCCGCGGCGACATCATGGATTTCCACGCGTACAACGACAGCAGCAGCCGCTGGAACTTCGCCTTCGTGATTGACTCGTCTGAGCCATTGGACAAGAGCGGGAGCGGCTTCTTCGGTGACACTGCCAACAACCGGGTGGATTACTTCATCCCGATTGATGTAGGAGCCAACAACACCCCACAGCTTTATCTCGATAGCGCGCCCAACTGGGGCCGCAAGTTCGGCGTGACCGGCGACTACTTCATTCGCTGTGAGGCGACGGGCGCCGGCAGTCTCGCCTGCGGGCTGTACAACAGCTCTGGCGCCGACACGGGTGCAACGATCGCGGCAACCAGCGCCGTGGTTGATTATCGCCGCCATATCGAACTGCAGATCACCAACGACAACGGCACAGCCGTCAATGCGAACAGCGCCATCGGCGCCATGGTGATCTCCGCCTACGACCCGCGCGATGCCAGCTCGCCTTTTTATTCGCTCGATGCCGCCGGGGCCAACAGCCCAGAGGGTATGGCCGGCAACGCCGCAGACGCCACCTGCACCGGGGAGTTCGTCTATCGCGACTACACCGACAACAACGTCACCACCGCGGCCAACTGTGGCGGCCGGCAGTGCACCAGCTATCCCCTCCGCTCTGTGGTCACGGCCCTGACCGGGGCAAGCTGCACGGGCGAGCAGGGCGTGGACATTGACGGCAACGTCGCCGGCAGCAACGAGGGTTACACCTTCCTCTCGGAGGCCGCTTTTGCCGGGCCGTATCAGGGCGGCGCGACCACCACCTCCGACTTCATCGGCGAGTCAGCCAACACGGTGTATTACACCGGCGCCGATTATGCCGGCCGGGCCAGGAGTGACCTCAGCGGCGTCACCGCCGAGCTGTCCTACATCAACGCCCGCGCGGGCACCTGCTTCTTCTATGTGGAAGCGGAAGGGCCCACGGCGGTGAACAGCGGCGGCAGCGACCTGGCGAACCTGTTCATCGCCCTTGATGTGAACGGCGGCAGCGGTCCGGTCAGCGCGCCGGCCGGCCGGCGGGTGGACTTCTCCGGCTGGGCCCCGGATTACGTGGTGGAGCTGGTGTGGGAGGGCGATACAAGCACGGCGGGCAATCTCTACACCATCGGCGGCGGCTCGGTGGCCTTCCCCCGCACCGCGACGCCGGTCAGCACCGGTGCGCTCTACAGCGCGGCGGATTGCGCCGGCCTGGACGCGGGCGACATCCTCTACTACGGCGACGCCGGCGCCACCACCGGCTTCGAGTTTGCCATCCCCTGGACGCTGCTGGGCGGCTTGCCGGCTGCTTCAACCCAGATCCGGCTCGGCGCGTACACGACGTACAACGACAGCGGCTACGACGTCTACGACCAGATGCCGGGCATCGGCCAGGGGTGCAGTAGCCTGGGCTGCCAGGAGCGCATCGGCGACGAGCCGCACGACGAGGACAGCGGCAGCACGGGCGGTGACTTGACGCCTTACTCCGGCCGCACGATCGGCGATGGCACACCCGGCGATGCGCCGGGGAGCGATCCGTTCAGCGATGTGGACACCATCGCGGAGTACTTCGTCTTCACGCCGGGCGCGAACGTGAGCTGCCCGACGGCCGTCACGCTGGACACGTTGGGCGCCCACGCGGCGCTGCCCGCGGCGTGGGCGTTGGCCGGCGGGGCCCTGGCGGCCCTGGCCGCAGCAGTCCATCTCCGGCGCCGTCGCGCGTCAGCGATGGCGCGGGCCGAGTTGTCAGCGGTCTCACGGTAGACAAGACGAAATTGCAGATAAAATAGGGTCGAATTTGGATACAAAGCGGGGCTGTCACAGCCCCGCTTTGTATCCTCTCAGGATGTAAGGGCGCACCCATGCGGTCGCCCAGCGGGCAGGTGCAAGACCATGACCCGACTTGTTTTCCGGCGATGGCATCGGCCGCGCGTTCAGAATTGCAGAATCGAGGAGATACCGTGCACGCATTCGTCCGAATCACCCCCTGGATCGTCACCTTTGCCATCCTGGCGCTGCTGGCCGCGGCCCTCGGCCTGGGGGCCGCGCCCGCCAGCGCCTACGGTACGCTGACCCTGGACGGCGTGCGCGACGCCGGCTACGGCGCGGCGATCGCAACTGATCCCAGCGGCGACCTGGCTAACCCCGGCCCCGGCGGCTGGAGCGGGACGACCTGGACCGACCAGACGGCGCTCTACTGCCAGAACGACGCCACCTACCTGTACGTTTACGCCAACCTGCCCAGCTACAGCCAATCGGCCTCCAGCGGCCAGATCGGCCTGGTGATCGACAAGGGCACGACGGCCGGCGGCACGGCCGATCCGTGGGGCAACGCCATCACCTACGGCCACACCCAGAAGCCAGATTACGCCATCCGCGGCAACATCCCCGGAATCAGCGGGCAGTCTGACGGCAACAACAGCTGGACTGAGTTGCGGACCTGGAGCGGCTCCGCCTGGAGCGCCGGGGGGACGAACTGGGGCAGCATTGCCGCCGGCAGCCAGATCGGCAGCAAGATCGCGTACAGCAACGCTAACGGCGTCGAGTTCAAGATCCCGCTGAGCGATCTCGGCAGCCCGGCGCTGGGTACGTCACTCAACCTGGAGTTCTTCGCCACCCAGGCTGGCAGCAGCAAGGGTGCGTACGACACTGTGCCGACCGACGACCAATCCACTGGCTGGGACGACGCGACCACCCTGGTCAACTACGCCAGCTGCGCGCTGACGACCTTCGGCCCGACGAACACCCCCACGCACACACCCACCACAGGGCCGACGCCCACCGCAACGAACACGCCGACGGCCACCCCCACGCAACCCTCCGGCTGCGCCGGCGCGGCAGCCGGTGACGGCGTGGTGGTGACCAGCGGTCTCTACCACGACAACACCAATCCGGCCTACAAAACGCCCACCAGCGCGATCCAGCCGACGGAGTCGGCCCTGCTGCGGCTGCGCACCTGCCAAAACGACGTGCAGCAGGTGCAGGTGCTGGTGTGGCGCACGGGTGACCCGCTGGCCTCGCCGTCGTTCACCTACGCCTCGGCGGTTGCCAGCAGCGACGGCACGTATAGTATGTGGGAAGCCACGGTGCCGGGCGACACGGTCAATCTCTGGTACCAGTTCAAAATCACGGACGGCGCGACCATTGGCTACTTCCACCCGCCGAGTGGTAACGCTGGTCCGGGCGTGTGGTACACGGGCGCTGTGCAGAATCCCTCGTGGAGTCTGCCCGTGATCCAGCCCACACCCACCCCGCCGGCAGATTTCGCCGTGCCGAGTTGGATCAAGGACGCAGTGATCTACCAGATCTTCCCCGACCGCTTCCGCAACGGCAGCACGGCCAACGACCCGGTGGATGGCACTGCCGTCTATGAACCGGGGGGCTGCGCGGGATATCCGCACCCACGGCCAGGCGGCGCCACTTCCGGCTGTCTGCACGATATCCGCGGCTGGGCCGATCCGCTGCTCAGCCCGAGCTGGGGGCTGGATTTCTACGGCGGCGACCTGCAAGGGGTGATCGACAAGATCAACGCGGACTACTTCAACGACCTGGGCGTCAATACGCTCTACTTCAACCCGATCTTCGAGGCGTCGTCCAACCACGGCTACGACACCAACGAGTATCAGACCATCCGCGCCTATTTCGGCAGCAACGCGCTGTTCGACCAGCTCATGACCGCGGCCAATACCAAGGGGCTGCGCGTGATCCTGGACGGCGTGTTCAACCATGCCGGCATGGACAGCAAGTACCTGGATCCCTACGCCGACTGGGCCAACCCGCCGACCAATCCGTACGGCGCCTGCGAGTCAGCCAGCTCTCCCTACCGGCCATGGTTCACCTCCGGCAGCAGCGGCACCACGGTCTGCGATGGCGGCTGGGGCTGGAAGGGCTGGTACGGCTACAGCACCTTGCCCGAGTTCGTGGATGCGTCGACAGGTGTGCGCGATCTCTTCTTCCGCGGCGGCGCGGCGGGCACGCCCGGCGGCAAGTCGGTCAGCCAGTTCTGGCAGGAGCGGGGCATCGCGGGCTGGCGCTACGACGTGGCGCAGGATATCACCCATGACTTCTTCCAGGACATGCGCCCCTACGTTAAAGGCGCCAACACCACCGGCACGGTCTACGGCGATAGCGAGCAGATCATGCTGGGCGAGGTGACCGGCGGCTGCGACTGGGGCCTGTACCAACAGTATATCAACGGGACTGAGCTCGACTCGGTGATGAACTACTGCTTCCGCGATTGGGCCAAGGGGTTCGGCAACGGCGATGCGCCGAGCTTGTTCGACTCGAAGTACAACCAGTTCCGAGGCATGTTCCCGCCCTCGCCCTGGAAAGGCTTCATGAACCTGATCAGCTCGCACGACTCCCCGCGCATGCTGAACTACCTGGGCGGCGACAAAGCGCGGCTGAAGCTCGTGACGCTTCTGCAATTCACGCTGCCCGGCGCGCCGTCGGTGTACTATGGCGACGAGGTGGGCATGAACGGCGGGGGCGACCCGGACAACCGGCGCACTTTCCCCTGGCCCGACATCAACGGCGGCGTCAACGGCAACGGCGACAGCTATGATGCGGCCCTGCGCGCCCACTTCAAGAACATCATCGGCATTCGCCAGGCGCACCCGGCCCTGCGCGGCGGCGATGTGACCACCCTGCTGGTGGACGACGCCAGCAAGATCTACAGCTACCTGCGCTGGGACGCCAGCGAAAAGCTCGTCGTTGTGCTCAACAACGACATCAACGGCGCCGGCCACAGCGCCACCATCCCGGTGGCCAGCCATCTGTCCGATGGCACCGTGTTGATTGACCTGCTGAACCCCGGCTACAGCGTGACGGTCAGCGGCGGCGAGATCGCCGTGGGATCGGTGGTCCCGCTGTGGGGGCGGGTGTTGTGGGTCGCTGCGCCGCCTGCGGTAGGTATCGCAAAGGACGAAACGGACAGCACGGCCGTGGTGTTGGCGTGGCAAGCGGACGGCCAGACCTACAACGTCTACGAACACACCAGCGAGCCGTACTTCGCACCGGCCGATGGCACACTGCTGGGCACGGGTAGTGGCGAGTTCAGCGCGGACGGCGCGCTGGCCGGTCCGCCCTGGATCAACCGCTACTATGTGATCCAAAAGCCTGGCGGGCTGCCATCGAACCGCACCGGGGTGTTTCATTTCGAGATAGTACCAGGGAATTGAACACAGGAGGAACGCTGTGCACCGACTTCCAGAAATCCAAGCCGCCATCCGTGCCGGGGGGCTGGACGGCTGGCTGCTGTACGACTTCAAGGGCCTCAACCCCATCGCCCTCCGCGTGGCCGGCATCCCGGCGGACCGCTTCCTGAGCCGGCGCTGGGCGTGTTTCATCCCGGCGACGGGTGAGCCGCGCTGGATCGCGCACGCGATCGAGGCCGGCGGGCTGCGCGACCTGGCGCCGGACATCGCCACTTACGTTTCCTGGCAGTCATGGCGCGAAGGGCTGCGCGCCCTGGTCGGCACGGCGCAGCGGGTGGCGATGGAGGTGTCGCCCGGCTGCGCGATCCCCTATGTCAGCCGCGTCGATGCAGGCACGGTCGAACTGGTGCGCAGCCTGGGCCTCGAGATCGCCACGTCTGCCGACCTGGTGCAGGTCGCCGAGGCGGTTTGGACGCCCGCGCAGCTCGCCAGCCATCGCCGCGCGTGCGCCGCGCTGATCGAAGTGCAGGCCGCGACCTTTGCGCATGTCCGCGAACGGCTGGCGGCCGACCTGCCCGTCACCGAGTGCGGTATCCAGGATTTCATGATGGTCCAGTTCGCCGCACGGGGGCTGGTGACGGACCACCCGCCCATCGTCGGCGTCAACGGCCACGCGGCCGACCCGCACTTTGCTCCGCGGCGCGATGCGGATACGCCGCTCCACCCGGGCGACTTCCTGCTGCTCGACCTGTGGGGCCGCGAGCCGGACCCCGACGCGATCTACGGCGATATCACGTGGGTTGGGTATGCCGGCGCCGCGCCCCCCGCGCACATCCGGGAGGTGTTCGCGATTGTGCGGGAAGCGCGCGATGCCGCGGTCGCGTTTGCGCAGGCGCGCGTGCGGGCCGGACAGCCGGTCTACGGCTACGAGGTGGATGACGCGTGCCGCGCGGTGATCGAACAGGCCGGCTTCGGCCCGTACTTTATCCACCGCACCGGACATTCCATCGGCACGAGCGACCACGGCAATGGGGTCAACATCGATAACCTGGAGACTCAGGACCGTCGCCGCTTGATCCCTGGTGTGGGTTTCTCGGTGGAGCCGGGCATCTATCTGCCGGAAGAGGGCTTTGGGGTGCGGCTGGAGATCGATTGCTATGTGGCCGGTGATGATATCGAGGTGACAACGCTGCCGTTACAGGATGAGATCGTGCGGATGTAACTGCGAGACCCCAAGGGTTCCTGAAACCCTTGGGGTCTTTTGTGTCCCGTGTTATACTCCCCGACATGGAGAACAGGCGTTTTTGGAAAACACGATGGATGATCCTGATCACGGCGATCTTGCTTGTGATGCTGTTTATCGTCGGATCCTGCGTGCGGAGGCTGGTGCTGGAGGTGCCTGTCGACACCTGGACCCCGGCGTCCGTGGCCGTTGAGGTGAGCACCCCGACCGAGCGCACCGCGATCCTGTCCACGCGGACACCCGATCCCGGTCGCGTATCGGGTCTTGGGCGCACCCCCACGGTGCTTGCCAATCCGGCAGCGGCGCCGACGCCACTGCCGACTGCGACCGTTCAGGCGCCGGCGTCGACCCCGGACCCCAAGCAGGTGGTGATCACCGAGGCGGATGTGGTGCGCGCCGTCGCCTCGGGCGCCGCCGCACAGAACGGTTTATCGCTGGACGGCCTGTCCGTGCGGTTTGCGGACGAGCGGCTGCGCCTGGCGGCCGAGCGGCTGAGATATGGCAGCATCGACGTGCAAAACCTGGTGGTGGTGGGCCGGCTGGTCGCCGTGAACGGCAGGCTGCAACTGGAGACCGAGTCGATCACCCCGCGCGGCCTGGTCACCGCCCTGATCCCGACTTTTGCCAACCAGGCGCTGGCGCAGTACACCGCGCAGTGGTACATCGAGGAAGTGCGCACGGTGGAGGACCGGCTGGAACTGAAGATCAGGTGAGTATGGAAGCCGTCTCTGCGTTCTTCATGCAGAATATTGTCTATGTCTACTTTTTCTACGGGCTGGCCTTTTTCGCCCTGGGGCTGGTTGTGCTCCTGGAATCGGGCCGCACGTCGGAGTTTCGCTTTGCGCGGGCACTGCGTCCCCTGGCAGCGTTCGGCATACTGCATGGCGCACACGAATGGTTCGAGATGTTCCAGATCTTCGCCGCCCATCAGGCGGGTTCCACGGCCGGCCTGATCGAAGAGTGGATCCGCATCATCTCGCTGGTGGCCTCCTTCCTGCTGCTGTTGGCCTTCAGCACACGGCTGCTGCCGGGCGCAGAGGACAATGCCCGCGTCGCCTGGTTGCAGGCGACTGCGATGTGCGGGTTGTGGCTGGCGGCGGTGGGATTGATCTACTGGCGCAAGCACCCCGGCATCGCCGATCTGTTGGTGGCTGCGGATGTGCTGGCGCGCTACAGCCTCGCGATCCCCGGCTCGGTGCTGGCTGCCTGGGTGTTGTTGCGGGAGCGACGCGACTTCCACGCCCGCGGTATGTCGCGCTACGGGCAAAGCTTGCTGTGGGCGGCGCTGGCGTTCTTTGTTTACGGGGTCGTGGGCCAGGCTTTCACGCGTCCCAGCCTGGTTTTCCCTTCGCAGATCATCAATACGGCGTTCTTTCTGCGCACCTTTGGCATCCCCATCCAACTTTTGCGCGGGCTGGCGGCTGTTGCGATTGCCATCACCCTGGGCCAGGCCCTGCGCGCCTTCGAGCAGGAGGGCCGGGTGCGGCTGGGGCGCGCTAACAAGGCCCGCATCGAGGCCCAGGCCGCCGCGTTGGAAGCCCAGGAGCGCCGTGCCAGTGAGGTTGAGGCGCTCAATATTCAGTTGGCGGCAACTGCCCGCGAGCTTGCCGCCATGGTCGAGATGTCCCGCAGCCTCACGTCGACGACGGACCGACGGCGCTTGCTGAACGAGGCGCTCTACCAGATCGTACACAGCTTTGAAAGGTCATGTTGCAGCATCCTGTTCCAGGTGCGCGGCGATGGTGGCCTGGAACTGGCCGGCGAATATCGCCGGCCCAACGCACCGACCCCGGTGACGTTGCCGCCGCTGACCGCAGTGGCAGCCCAGGCTGTGACCGCCGGACAGGCAACGGCCGCGGGCCTGGATGGCAAGGTGCACGTGCTGGATGATGGAAGTTTTGCGGATGGCAGAACCTATCGCACGCTGGGGCTGCCCCTTCAATCAAAAGGCCAGGTCTTTGGCGGGTTGGCGCTCTCATCCGTTCGCGAGGACGAACCGCTGGGTGAGGCGGAGTTGCGACTGCTGACTGCGTTCGCCGGCCAGATCACGACGTCGCTGGAGAACGCCCGCCTCTACGAGGTTGTTCAGGAACGGGAAGCACAGCTTGAGGGATTGGTGCGCCAGTTGGTGAGTGCGCAGGAACAAGAACGCGGTCGCATCGCACGTGAGCTCCATGACGAAACCGGCCAGAAACTGACTGCGCTGGCGATGGGGTTGGCGGCTGTGGATGCCAGCTTGGGGGGTGAGTCGAGCCGGGCACAGGGCCTGGTCCGCAATCTACGGGAGGTAGCCGATCAGTCGATCACCGAACTGCGCAACATCATGGCCGACCTGCGTCCCGCCCAGTTGGATGATCTCGGCCTGGTGCCGGCGTTGCGTTGGTACGTCGGCCAATACACCGGCCGCCATCCCGATCTGGCCGTGACCTTGAGCGCCGATCGCTTGGCCAAACGGCTGCCGCCGGGTCTTGAGACGGTGCTTTTCCGTGCCGCACAAGAGGCGTTGACAAACATCGCGCGGCACGCGCGCGCCTCCCAGGTGACCCTTGAGCTAAGTCAGGATGCAAGCAGTGTGCGGTTGATCGTGGCCGACAACGGTGTGGGCTTCGACGTAAACGCGCCGCCGAAATACGAGCGCGGCAGCGGCCTGGGTCTGGTCGGCATGCGGGAGCGCGTGGCGCTTGTCGGTGGCACGTGCGTGATCGGATCGGAACCGGGTGGCGGCACGCGAATCAGCATCGAATTGCCGGTGAAGTAAGGGGAAACTATGAGCCCAATACGGATTCTCCTCGTTGACGACCACGCCGTGGTGCGGGCCGGATTGCGCATGCTGCTGGGTGCGGATCCTGAGATCGAGATCATCGGCGAGGCAGAGACCGGCGCCGAGGGTGTGCGCCTCGCTTGCGAACGCAGGCCTGACGTGGCGCTGATGGACATCTCAATGCCGGATATGAACGGCATCGAAGCGACCCGGCGGATCAAGGAGGAGTGCCCGGACGTAGCTGTGCTGGCGCTCACCATGCATGAAGATGACCAGTACTTTTTCGAGATGCTGGCCGCGGGCGCATCGGGTTATGTGCCGAAGCGCGCCGCTCCCAACGACCTGCTCGCCGCGATCCACGCGGTTCGGGGTGGCGGGATGTTCTTGTTCCCCTCGCTGGCGCGTTTATTGGTGAGCGACTACCTGCATCGCAGCGAGCGCGGTGGGAGCGCCGCCCGTGGTTTTGATGCGCTGACCGACCGTGAGCGCGAGGTGTTGACCCTGATCGCCCAGGGTCGCAGCAACCAGGAGATCGCCGATGCGCTTGTCATCAGCGTGAAGACGGTCAACCGGCATCGGGAGAACATCATGGCGAAGCTCAATCTGCACAACCGCGTTGAGCTGGTGCGCTACGCCATCGAAAAAGGCCTGATTGAGTTGACGTAAAAGTCATTAACCCCTTAGCCCCAATTTTGTAGGGGGTGTTTTGGGCGGCACTGCTGCTCAAAACACCCCTTTTTTCATGTCCCCCCGCGTGAAGGAACGCATGGGTAAACCACCCCATGCCAAAGATGGTGTTTTTACCTGATAGCATTCGGCGCCCCGCCGTGGTACCCTTTAGCCACTAGGGATATGGCATCACAGCCAGCAGGAGGGTCCGATGGAAATTCTGATGATCACACTGGGGCTTGTCGTACGAATTGCCGTGCCATTGGGCCTGCTCCTTTGGGCGAGTGGCCGGGTAAAGGCATGGGACCAGCACCGCAGTATCGCTTGATGACGATTTTTTCGATAGCTCATCCGTCGGGATGATCAACCGGGGCCGTGCCCCGTGAGGAGGATGCTATGTTGAACTTCACCGATATCATCGTGTTCGCAGGGATGTTTCTGCTGCGCTTTGGCGTGCCGGCGGCCGTCACCGTCGGACTGGTGTATCTGCTGAAGCGGCTGGATCGCCGTTGGGAAGCGGAAGCCCGGGCGTATCAGGCGACGCAGAAGAGTGCTGAAAAAGCGGCCGAACAGCCGGCTCCCCAGCCTGTCCAGCGGCCGGCCCCGATCAAGCGGGCGCCCGAACCCACGCTGCCCTTCATCACTCCGCCGGCGCGCGAGACTCCTCGGCCGCAGCCGGGCCTGGCTGCGGGTCAAGCCGTCGAGCATTGTTGGGATACCAAGGGCTGCAGCGAGAGCGCCAAGGCGCAGTGTGCTGCCCCCAGCCATCCCGAGCGGCCCTGCTGGCAGGCGCGCTTTGACGCCGAAGGGCAGATCCCCGAAGACTGCGTCAACTGTGACACCTTCCAACGTTTTCCTTTGATGTGAGATCAAGGAGATCGCTTAGATGAACCCTTCACCCCTCAAGCCGACACGGCACGCTCCTGCCAAGGGCTGGCTCATTATCCTGCCCACGTTAGCCATTCTGGCGCTGGTGCTGTTCCTGACCGACACCACCAGCGCCGCGTCCCTGCCCCTGCGGGTGCAGACGCGCACCGATCAACTCACCCTGCAAGAACAGCAGCCCATGTGCCAGACCTGTCATGCCGAGGAATACGCGGTCTGGAAGGATTCGACGCACGCTAAGGCCACCCTGGATCCCGTTTTTCAGGAGCAGTTGGCAAAAAGTCACAACCAGGACGAATGCCTGAAATGCCATACGACCGGTTTCGATACCGGCAGTGGCAAATTCATGTCCGAGGGTGTGACCTGCGAGGCGTGTCACGGCGAATTCAAGGAAGGCCATCCTGCCGGTCAGACGATGACGCTGCCCAGTGATGCCGGCACGTGCCGGATGTGTCACGAGGCCGCGTTTGCGGGCTGGGAGAAGAGCAAGCACGCTGCGCAGCAGATCGAGTGCTTCGACTGCCACCAGGCGCACACGCAGGGTGTGCGGACGGGCAGCCCTGAGACGCTCTGTGCCGCTTGCCACAGCGACGAGCAGACGAAGCTGGCGCACTCCGTCCACGGCATCAACGGGGTGGATTGCGGCAGTTGCCACATGGTCAAGGAGATGACCGACACCGCCGATGTCAGCACCGCCCACGGTTCTGCCAGCAGCCATACCTTTGCTGTGCCGGCCGACGTGTGCAACCGCTGCCACAGCGATGCCACCCATCAGACCGGCAGCACGCAAGCCACCACCTCGCAAGCCCCTCAGGGGCCGGCAGGGACTGATCAGACGGCACTGACCAGTACGCGGGTGAAGGAATTGGAGACCGAGCTTAACGCAGCAGAAAAGCGCCTGGACTCGCTCCGCAGCGTTGCAGTGGTCGGTCTGGGCCTGGCCCTCGGTGTCGGTGGCTTCTTGGGCCTGATCGTGGGCGTGGCCGGCATGTCGTTGTGGCGCCCCAAGTCATCTCGCGAAACAAAGTGAGGTATCCGATGAATCACGGAGCAAAGCTTTCTCGCCGGGATTTCCTCAGGCTGTCCGCTGGGATGGTGGGCGCGGCGGCACTGACCAGCAGCCTGCCTGCTGGCGCACACGCTTCGGGCGGGGTGGTCGAGGCCGATCGGGCGGCCGTGCCGGCGATGCTGATCGACTTGAGCCGCTGCGTGGGGTGTGGCAATTGCCAGCGGGCCTGCAACGAGGCAAACCAGCTCACGCCAACGACTGAACAGATGCAGAGTCTGAATGCACAGAGCTACACCTTTTTGGAACAGCACTCCCTGGCTGATGGCAAGACCCGTTGGGTGAAGCGCCAGTGCATGCACTGCCTGGATGCGGCCTGTGCGTCGGCGTGCCCGGTGAAGGCGTTGTACAAAACGCCCGAAGGCCCCATCGCCTACCGCGCCGATCGCTGCCTGGGCTGCCGCTACTGTATGGTGAGCTGCCCGTTCGATGTGCCTCGCTTTGAGTGGGAGAAGGGGCTGACGCCTGAGATTCGCAAGTGCATGTTCTGCTATGAACGCCAAAAGAACGGCGAGCAGCCGGCGTGCGCGGCCAACTGTCCCTCAGGCGCCCTGCAATTCGGCAAGCGGGATGAGCTGCTCCAGCAGGCGCACGCCCGCATCGACGCAGAGCCGCAGCGATACGTGAACCACGTCTTTGGCGAGCAGGAAGCCGGCGGCACAGCCAAGCTGTACATCTCCGACGTGCCGTTCGACCAGCTTGGCTTCCGCACCGACGTCACCACACGAGCCCTGCCGGCGTACACCTGGGATATCATGTCCAAGCTGCCCGCTGTGGTGGGCAGCCTGGCGGTTGTGCTGACCGGCGCTTCGATTGTTACCCGACGCCGCAATGGCCATGATCCCGACCACGATGTGCCACCGTGGGAACGGGAAGGGACTGAAGAGTAGGGATTGGAGGATACCTATGCTGCAAGATATTCTCATGCTCACCGCACTGTTTGTTCTGCGCATCTGCGTGCCATTATTGTTGGTGGTCGGGGTCGGTTACACGCTGCTGCAGAAGATCACCGGCCTTAAGCTGAACTGGTCGCCCAAGTTCGTGACCGGGGTCGGCCTGATGCTGTCCTGTTGGGCGGTGGCCGCCATCGCGCTCATCCTGCGTTTCACCGAAGGCATCGGTGCGGTGACCAACCTGAGCGACAAGTTCCCGCTGGGGCTGTGGATCGGGTTCGATGTGATGGCCGGGGCCATGCTGGGCGGCGGCGCGTTCGTGTTGGCCGGGCTGGTGTACGTCTTCGGGCTGGAGCGCTACCGCCCCATCCTGCGCTCGACGATCCTCACCGCCTTC